>NZ_QGGB01000005.1:300000-517931 GCF_003150675.1 Rhodohalobacter mucosus
TCGCTCATACCTCGGCGGAAACTCAAACAGCGGTTCATCCGGAATTTGGGGTAACCGCGGCAGCTGCAGCATGGGTCTGTATGGTTTGAGGCCGGGGTCCCAGCGAAAATTGCTCAGTTTGCGGTCAACATTGGCGGGATCTTCCGGCAGCCAGGAACCGTCCGGATTTTCTTCTGCCTTGAAAAAGTCAAACTCCCCGTCTCTGAAAAAGAGGGTGGAGGATCCGTTTGCAATCAGTTCTATCAGCCCGTCGGGCTCCTCGTTTTCATCCTTGATGTGGAAAATGATTTCAGAGTTGTTGAATACGATGATTCGCTCAACGGATCCGTCTTCAAAATGGGCGTGAAGCGTGTCGCCGGTCATCTGGTGAAGACGCCGGGTGAGGGAGTCTTCCTGTACCGCAATGGGCCTCGGATGCGAGGATAGAAAACGGATATCATCGTCTTCCATCTCCACTTCAATCACAGGACCGGTAAGCTGAATATTTTTTTGCCATAAAACAGGGTTGGATCGCAGAACAAACCGCTCAGCCGAGTTGTCGTAATTGGCCGTATCGCCCACGGCCGAAAATTCATTCGACCAGATCCGCACATTCTCAAATGCATCCATGGTTGATACTGAATCGTTTTCCATCAGCTCAATTTTTTTGGCCAGCAGGTGTGTGGTATCGGCCTCGCTTTCGCTGATATCGAGAAGCCATGCATCGTTGCCGGTTAGCAGCCGGTAGCCGCTTGAGTCCGCATAGAGATAGTCGCCCTTAAAGGTTACGTTGTCCTCAAAATCCTGCGCGTAGACGCGCCCGAAGAGCTCATAGAGATCAGTTGACCGATTCATAAACAGGGAATCGGCCTCCAGGTACTGTGTGGAGTCGGCCAGCTGCACATTGCCCCGGAAAATGGCGCTGTCGGCCTGCTGATAGTACAGGCCGGACTCTGCAACTAGGGCGCCCCGGTCATCCTCGAACCGTACGGGCGACAAAAAAAAGGTGATATCTCGGGGCATACTCACGTCCATGGCCTGGCTAAAAAGCCTGTTGTTATCTGACTCCACAACAACACGCCCCCGCAATTCACTGTAATCGGTGAACGTATTGTGGTAGAGCGTGTCGGCCCAGATAATCTCATTTTCCGTTTCAATCTGGATATTGTAAGCCTGTATGCGGTTCTGAGCGGCAAACTGGTAGACGCTGTCGGCGTACATGGTACGGTTGTCGATGGAGAGTATAACGTTATCCAGAAACCTGGTTACGGTCTGTCCGTCAATAATGGACGTCTGCAGTATGTCGGCATCAATTATCGTCACGCTGTTTTGTGCCGCTGCCGGTACCGGAATAAGAAACACCAGAATCAGGCCGAATAGATGGTATCGTGGTTTCCTGTGAGTCATTGCAGTCTGGATCTGCCGCCCGGTTCAGGTATGGTGTATTCTGAAAGATCGGTAAGGCCATAAAAACCCCTGCCGGTGATGCTGTCAGTGGGAGTAATGATGGTGACGAACCGGTAGGACGAGATGCTGTCGGTTTTTTGCGACCACATCAGGTAATCCGAAAAGAGCTGCCGGTCGGTGTTGGTTCGTACGGAAACCGAATCAAAAAGCTCAAATTCGCTGCTCCTTTCCTTGTACACAGCGCGGTTGCTCCAGGCCTCGGTCTCAACGCTGCCCAGCGAATCAAACAGCTGCACATAAACCGGGCCTGCGATGTGTGTCTCCTTTCGGTCGCGTGTTCTGTATCCCACGGCGTAACTTCCTTCAAGCCTCATGCGTGCCCTGCCTTCCTGCATCAGCATCATTTCGACATCCCAGCTCTCGGTTGTAAAGACCAGCGAGTCGTTCAGCGAACTGCGAACCTGTTGCGCATCATATTCAGAGAGGTCTGCGCAGGCTCCGAACAGAAGGAGGGAAATAACCGGCACAGGCAGCAGTTTACGCAGTGCCAAAAAAGCGGTCGCCTGCATCGCCCAGACCCGGTACGATGAATGCATCTTCATTAAGTTTTTCGTCAACCGCTGCAGTGATAATCGGGACATCGGGATGTGTACTGTTGATTCTTTTGAGTCCTTCTGGAGCACAAATTAACGAAATAAAGAGAATGTTTTTTGCACCATGTTTTTTCAGGTACGAAATGGCATCATCAGCGCTTCCGCCGGTTGCAAGCATAGGATCCACAACGAGCGTCAATCCCTGATCAATGCCGTCGGGGATGTTCGAGTAATAGTCAACGGGCTTGTGTGTAGTTTCGTCTCTGTACATGCCAAGATGGCCTACATGAGCATCCGGAACAAAATCGATGATGGCATCTGCAAGACTTAATCCCGCCCGCAGAATGGGGATCACAAATATGCTTGTGTCAATTTCAAAGCCTTCCGTTTCAGTAACGGGCGTTTCAATGCGGGTTGTGCGGAGCGGTAACCCTTTAAGTGCATAGTATGCCAGAATGGTGGCTATTCTGGCCATGGCAGCCCGAAAGCCTGCGGTACTGGTCTCTTTTTTTCGCAGAATGGAGAGGTCGCGCGCCACCAGCGGGTGGTCGATTATCGTTACGTTTTCGTGTTCGTAATCGCGTTTTAACTCCGCCATACTCTAAAAACAGGTAAATGTATTCGAAATGGAATTGAAATTAACGATGGAAAGGGTCCGCACCTTCATCAGTGACGAACCCGCCAACTCACACCTCCGTATTTTCGAAGTAGGTTTTGGTCATATTGTAAACCACTCCGGAAAGGGCAAACAGTGCGATAATATTGAAAAACGCCATTAGTCCGAGCATCACGTCTCCAAAAGCCCAGACGGTGGTAAGCGCAACCGTGGCCCCGAAAAAGTGCATCAGAACAAATGCGATGCGGTACCAGAAGATAGACTTGAATCCGAAAAGGTACTGCGCAGCACGGTCGCCATAGTAGCTCCAGCTGATGGATGTGGAAATGGCAAACAGCAGTACGGCAAATGTTACCACAAATCCGCCGCCCGGAAATAGGGGCGCGAGGCCAATCTCAAAGGCCCTGGATGTAAGCGGAGCACCATTTTCGATCACACCTCCGTATATACGCTCCTGCTGACCTCCCGTTTCAAGAACAATGACGGGTTCCGTTCCGATGTTCTCGATGGTTCCTGTAAAGAGAGTGGTTCTGGCTTCATCGGCAAACATCGTATCGACGGGTACATTGTAGCGAAGCATGGCACCGTTAACGGGCAGGCCCTCCTCAAAAAGAAGCGTATTGCCGTTATCCTCAACGGTGTAGGATATCACACCGTCTGCGGGGTCGACGGATGCAGGATGAAACTGATCCCAGGCGCCGGTTGAAACAATGACCAATCCGGTGATGGTACAGATGATAAGCGTGTCAATGAAGGGTTCGAGCAGTGCTACCACGCCCTCCCGAACGGGTTGATCTGTTTTTGCCGCAGAGTGAGCAATCGGAGCAGAACCCTGTCCGGCCTCATTAGAGAAAAGGCCTCGCTGCACACCATAGCTGAGTGTAAAAATAAAAGCACCGGATCCAACACCCAAAACACCGGCCTGCGGATTAAATGCGTTGCTTAAAATTACCCAGAATGAAGGCAGTATCTGGTCGAAGTTCAGCAACAGAATCAACAGCCCGCCCAGAACATAGAGGGTAGCCATAAAGGGTACAAGGCGGGCCGTTACATATCCGATCCGCTTGATTCCGCCGAGAATCACCGCACCCACAAGGCTGGCGGTGACAAGACCCGTAATCCAAAATGGAATTTCAAAATCACTGTTCATTACATCGGCTACGGTATTGGCCTGAACGGCGTTGCCGGTTAAAAAAGCACAGATTGCTGCAGAGATGGAGAACGCTATGGCAAGCCATTTCCAGTTGGGGCCGAGACCTTTCTCAATATAGTACATGGGTCCTCCCGACACGCTGCCGTCCGGATTGTTGACCCTGAATTTCTGTGCTAGCGAAACTTCCGTATACTTGATCGCCATACCCAATACGGCCGTAATCCACATCCAGAAGAGAGCTCCGGGGCCGCCAAAATGAATGGCCAGTGCCACACCGGCAATGTTCCCGATACCGACCGTGGCTGACAATGCCGTTGTGAGAGCCTGAAAATGGTTGATATCCCCTTCATCTTCAGGGTCATCATAATGACCGGTTACAACCTTGATGCCGTGCCTGAATTGCCGTATTTGAATAAAACCGAGACGGATAGTAATAAAAATACCGTAGGAGAGAAGGATGACCACCATGGCGGGCATCGCTTCCGGTGTATTCCAGATAAGGTTTACAAGCCAGTTAATGACGCTTTCAAATAGTTCCATGCAGAAGGTTCGTTATCTATTAACTATTAAGGGTCGAATGTATAAAACATTTCGCATAATTTTTGTGAAAAATAGACAAAGAGTGAACGATTGAATTTTAATTTCACTTTATTGGTGCTGAAGATAGAAAAAGTAAAGCAGTCTTCAGTTAATCCGGGACACCCGGTAAAATCAAAATAAAGCGACTAAGACAACAGAGTTATGACGAAAGCTGATATAGTAGACGTAATCTCATCTGCGACAGGAATTACCAAAGTTGAGACCGAAGCCGTTGTAAAAGGATTTCTCGATACGGTTATAGACGCCATGAAAAGGGGTGAAAATATCGAACTGCGAGGATTCGGCAGTTTCAAGGTAGTTAAGAGGGCCCAGCGTGTTGCGCGAAATCCCAAAACCAATGAAGAAGTGATTGTACCCGAGCAGTATGTCCCCATGCTCAAAGTGTCGAAAGATTTCAAGGAAGCTGTAAATAAATCCCACAGCTGAAGCAACCGGGTAACGTGCTGCCTGCCTGGCTGAACGGATCGTGCGTTTCAGAATACATTTCTGTAGCTTCTCTGCATGATCCGCACAAAATACACCTGCATTTTGCTGCTGCTCACTTTTTTGGTGTCCTGCAGCACCATTCCCGATTCGGATTATTACGAATCGGACGGAATCCTGTCAATAAAAACAGGCGCTGAAAGTGCCCCGCCGGGATGGTTTGCCGAACCTCTCGACCTCACTCACTCTTTGGTTTACAGGGGCCAAATCAACGAACATGATCCTTCATTTCAATTCCGGTTCTATCTTCAGAATCCTGGAACCTATCGCCTGTCGCTTCTTTCGGCCTATCTATCTGAAGAGAGCGCAGAAAACGTGTCGATTACCATATCCGGGCCGGACGGTTTTCTGGCCGGCAGCGTTTCGATGGCCCCTCCAGTTTCACGCATACCCTATTGGATAAGCATTGGATCGACCGGTGAGCCGGCCTCCGTATCTCTGGAGAAACCCGGAATCTATACGATCCGGATCAGTCATGCGGCAAGAAGTGGACTTGTTATCGATGCACTGCAGCTTACCCTGAATAATGAACATCCTCCTGAGGGAATGGGATATCCGGAAACCCGGCAGCCCGACTCGGAGCCCCGCTTCAAGAAAAGGGAGCAGGTTGTTGCCATACCTCCTTCAACCGCATTCGGGGTTATCGCCGATTCAGCGGTTATGGACGAAATCACCGGAACGGTTCCCGATGAAAGGCTTGAGGAAGTGCTTATACGAACG
Organism: Rhodohalobacter mucosus; assembly: GCF_003150675.1. Lineage (NCBI taxonomy): Bacteria > Pseudomonadati > Balneolota > Balneolia > Balneolales > Balneolaceae > Rhodohalobacter > Rhodohalobacter mucosus. The sequence continues at coordinate 305,552 of NZ_QGGB01000005.1, forward strand.
CACGGGTCTGAACCCGGTTCAGTCAGCCGGCTTGAGCATCTGAAAAATAGTTTTATTGAAAGCATAGAAAGAGAAGATGACAGGGGATTTGTGCTGCACCCTGCATCCGGGATTGGGAATCCTGAGTTTAAGAAATATCCCGCGCTTTGGTTTACGGGTGGCCTGACTGAATTTGAAGAGCTACAGCGTCAGCTCACGTATCTGAGTGATCCGTCTATCCCAGCCTACGAAATCCCCTTTTTTGCACCGATGCCCGAATGGCTCACTGACAACAAGGATAGTGATAGTGAAAGCGAGGTTACGGGTGAACTGCTGCTGCGCTGGGTTCAGTTGAGCATGTTGAGTCCAGTTATGGTACTGCCCCTAAATGAGCGGGATCAGGTGGATCGGCTTGCGGACCGGGACCGTGCCGATATAAGGGAAGCGGTGCGTTTACGGAGAAACCTATTTCCGTTCATCTACAGTTATACATTGAGGGCCAGAACGTCGGGTGTCAGGACCGTAACAGCGGCCGACAGCCATGATGGCGCTATCCGTTACGGAGAGGAACTTTTCGCTGTGCCCGTATCGGCGAGCGGCACGGATCGATTGCCCGTTCATTTTCCGGAGGGTGACTGGTACTCGTGGTGGGACGGGCAACGATTTGAAGGCGGGCAGACCTGGCTGATCGACGTATTCAGAAACCGTCTGCCTCTTTTTGTGAAAGCGGGAAGTATTATTCCGCAGCGCACGGAGGGACTTCCCGTAAACCGGGATACAAACGAAACTCTTACGGTAGATGTCTTTGCGGGAGGCGTAAGTTCATTCAGGCTTTATGAAGACGACGGAACAACTCTCGACTACAGGGAAGGTGAATTTTCCACCACGGCATTTCGCTGGTTTGAGCAGGAGGGAAGGGCTACATTCAACATCGGTGCAATGGTCTGGGGCAGAGGAGAGGAGTACAGAACCGATACCCGGTACCTGCTCAGGTTCCGGTATCTGAGGCCGCCTTTGGGGGTAACGGCAAATGGTGATGAGTTATCTGAAGGCATGGATACAGGAGAGTGGTATTACGATGAGCAGCTGCAGGCGGTAGTATTAGACTGGAAGCAGTCCAGCAGCAGGCGAACGGAGTTTGAATTCGTATGGTGAGGAGAACAGAGGGGCGGATTGTATCGACTCAGGAGCAAAAAAAGCGTGCGGATTGAGCGCTCTCAGGGGAAAGTTGAATAAAAAATTCATAGAAATTCGTAATGAAAAGCCAATCGAGCCCTCTTATGGTATAGAAAGAAGATTCAATCTTTTTTGATGTTGACAAAATGATCAGTTTTAAATAGCGTTTAAGAGCTATTACCACTGATTATCATCAACGGAGGTCGATATGAATGAAAAGTCACAGCTTTCGCTGGATCTTTTTACCAGGGTTCAGGATGATCTTGAAAAAAGACGGTATCTCATTCTGGGCGAACTTAAAGAGATCTCTTCCCGCTTTCAGTACTACAAAATATACCCGCATCTGAGTGAGCTTGTAGAGCTGCGTAATACGCTTGCGGATATCATCAGCCGTCTGCAGGATCTCAGAAATAAATTTCCGAAACGGATCGGGAAAATTGACTGGGTGAACCGAACGATTGAGCATGAAGTGGTTTTTGTGGACGGTACGGATTTGTCGGCAGTTCAGGATCTCATTATCTGGGCGCTTCCCAGGATTGAAAAAGTGATTGAGGAGGGGGCTGCCATTCATGAATTTGTTGAAAGGGAACTTTCGGTGGAGCAGGTGGGCATACTGCCCAATTACAGGGAAGAAGGATATTTTTTTCTGCCCGACAATAAAAAGAGACTGTTGAACCTCTTTCGCTTTGAGGTATCCATTTTTCAAAGTTCGGATGACCGTTACAGGGCGTTAAAAACAACCTACATGAAATCATTGAAGCAGGGAGGAGCCCTACGGTCGCCGGGCTCCATCAAGCTCGATCTGATCCGCGAAGTGAAAGAGCTGCCCAATCCGGCCACGTACTCGTTTAACACACAGCTCGATTTCTCATTTAGTCATACCATTCTGCCGGTTGCCAAGCGAAAGCTGATGCAGACGATCTATCACTGAGGCAGAAGAGGAGTTGTGATGGACGATGTGTGATGAGCGATGGTTGAAGTTTCCTGGTCAAAGAAATTCACCCTTTATGGAACCTGCTTCATGCAGTTTGCAGTCCCAAGACTTCGGGGGCAGCCGCTCAAAGCTTCTCAATCAAAACGGAAACAAGCCGCGCAAAGTCTTCTTTCCGCGCTTCAGCTGCTTCTTTAACTTCTGAGTGATCCAGCTTTTTAGCCGATACACCAGCTGCCATGTTGGTAACAAGCGATATGGCAGTAGTCCGTATTCCCAGACGGGAAGCCTCGCTTAGCTCCGGAGCCGTACTCATTCCCACAACATCCGCACCAAGAGTTCGAAATGCGCGGATTTCGGCCTTGCTCTCATAATTGGGCCCTTTCAGATAGATGTAGGTACCACGCTGAACCTCCAGGCCGATTTCGGCGGCCAGGGCTCTCACACGATCGGCAACAGGGTAAAGATTGTACCTGAATGGTTCGGAGGGTGAAGCAGCAATACCATGAAAAAGACGGATGATATCATCAATTACCATCAGATCGCCAACGCTGAAACGGGTATTTATGGCTCCGGCCGCATTAGAGATAATAAGTTTTTCAGCTTCGAAAACATGCGCCAGGTGTACCGGTAAAACGGTTCTTGAGAATGGATGCCCCTCGTAGTGATGAAAGCGTCCTGAAAACGCAATGACCTCTTTACCATGTAGTCTTCCGCGGAAAAGTTCACCCGTATGGCCCTGAACGGAGGTCTCCGGAAAGCCGGGAATTTCTGAATAGGGGATAGACTCAGGTTCGTCCAGGTTCTCCGTAAAATCGCCCAGACCCGACCCCAGTATTACTGCACTGTCAACTTTCTCGGGAAAGCCATGGCCTGTCAGGAACAGGTGGATTTGTTCGGTTGATACCTGATTGCTTTTCATGATACAAAGGGTTCGATGGTGTATCCCTTTTTGGGGTCGTGGCCGGTTAACCTGAAAATCGGAGAATCCGTTTCGTGATAGGCCATTATGGCATAGCCTTCATCGAATGCCTTTTTCTGAAGCTCTTCGCGCATCTTCATGCTTTGTTTGGGATTAAAGTCGTATTTGGCCGCATAGCTGCGGTTGATGGCCCCTTTCGAGCCAATCACGTCGCCCGCCATCATATACTTATGATTCCCGTTTTCGTAATAGAGTGCGTAGTGATGCTCCGTGTGGCCGCCAATCCGTTCCACACGCAGATGATCAACAGGCGACTCACTTTCTCCCAGAAACCGGACGGAATCCATTGTTTGCAGAAAGTAGAAAAACTCCTGTTCGATATCTCGATTTTTCTCAATGTTTGCTTCCAGCTTGTTCCATCCGTCTTCTGACACCCATACAGACGCTTCCGGAAAAGTTCTCTCCCAATAGCCGCTGCTGCGATGGGCGAGACCTCCCATGTGATCGAAATGCAGATGAGAAATAAAGATATCGGTTACTTCAAAATCGGATACGCCGTGTTCATCCAGATTGCTCAGGATCGTATCGATGTGCGTGCTTTCGCCGAAAAGATCACCGAGACCCGCATCAAAAAGAATATTCCGTTTGCCCTCCCGAATTAAAAACGGATTGATGGAGAGTTTAAGGGCCCCTTTTTGAGGTTTGTCGTTCTTTCCGATTCTGTTAAAATTATTGTCTTTTGCTACTGAAAAAGTACCCTCGTAGAGAGGGTGAACGGATATGTCACTCATTTTCTGCTTTGCGTTTAAACGCTGAATTTCTGTTTGATTAACCACAACTCCGGACCGGCTCAGCGTTTTTTATCCTCAAATTTTTCGTAGGCGTCTATGATGTCGCGAACAAGTTTGTGGCGAACAACATCCGTCTGATCCAGATACACGAAGGAGATTCCGTCTATATCCTTCAATATCTTCTGAATGGAAATTAGGCCCGATTCCTGCTTTTTGGGAAGGTCGGTCTGCGTGATATCACCTGTAATAATTGCCCTGCTGTTAAACCCGATCCGGGTCAGAAACATCTTCATCTGAGTGTTGGTGGCATTCTGTGCCTCATCCAGGATCACAAAAGCGTTGTTCAGCGTACGGCCCCGCATATAGGCAAGCGGTGCGATTTCGATGATATTTTTTGCAAGCTGAAACTCCAGTTTGTCAAACTCAATCATCTCTTCAAGCGCGTCGTAGAGGGGCCTTAGATAGGGATCAATTTTCTCTTTCAGATCACCCGGCAGAAAACCCAGATTTTCACCAGCTTCAACTGCAGGACGGGCAAGGATGATCTTTTTTACTTTGCGGTCTTTGAGAGCGCGCACGGCAAGGGCTACCGAAGTATAGGTTTTTCCCGTACCCGCCGGGCCGATTGCAAAGAGGATATCGTTTCGCTCGGAGGCTTTCACAATATTCAGCTGACCGGCTGTTTTTGCAGTCACAGCATCTCCGGTGTGTGTATGCAGTATAATATCGCCCGTATCCTCTGCAAATGTCTCGCGTATGCCGCGATCGCCCGATTTCCCCCTCGATTCCGATCTGTTGGCCAGTGCCAGAAGGGTGGTAACATCCCCCGGGTTCACGTCGCCGCTTCGCCGGGCAACGGAGATCATTTCCCCGATAATTTCTTTAATCGCTTCCACCTCGGCTGCAGGTCCCATGATCTTAATCCTGTTTCCGCGGGCAGTTATTTTTGTAGCCGGAAAAGCTTTGTCAAGATGCTTCAGGTGCTCGTCACCAAAACCCAGAATAACAACCGGTTCAATATTATCAATGAAAATGGTTTCTTCAGCTAATTGGTGTGATGTTTCGATATGCGTATTGGATTTTACTGGTTTAAAAAGGTGTATTCGTTAAAATAACGGTTTATTGTGAAGAGTAGTTAAACGGTTTTTTCCGATGATTTGATCGCTGAATTCCGGAGTTCTGCTATTCTGCCGGGAATGTCGTCCGCTTTGAATATGCTGCTTCCCGCAACAAGTATATCCACACCCGCCTGCACAAGTTTTCCTGCGTTCTTTAACCCCACGCCTCCGTCCACCTCAATAAGAAATTCTGCATTCTCCTCGCTCCGCATGGCGCCAAGTTCGGCTATTTTCCGGTAGCTCGATTCAATGAATGCCTGACCGCCAAATCCGGGGTTTACGCTCATAATCAGTACCAGGTCTACATAAGCCAGTATGGGACGCAGCAACTCGGCGGATGTTGCAGGGTTTATCACAACGCCGGTCATGCAGCCCAGTGACCTGATTGCGTCGATGGTTCTGTGCAGATGGGGACAGGTTTCGTAGTGTACGGAAATGAGATCGGCGCCTGCATCTGCAAAATCCTCCAGATAGCGATCAGGATCCTCAATCATCAGGTGAACATCCAGAAAGGCTTCGGGCTGGGATTCCCGAACCGCCGCCACAATTCCCGGGCCATAGCTGATATTTGGCACAAAATGTCCGTCCATTATATCGCAGTGAAACCATCGTATATCAGCGTCGGCACAGGTTTGAAGCTCCTCGCCAAGCCTTGAAAAGTCAGCGGCGAGAATGGAAGGTGCAAGTATGGGCAGGTCAAAATTCATCTGTTCAGCGTTCATTTTGTTTGTTGTCGTTCCCTTCCTCGCCGTCCGGGTTTATACCGGGCGGATTCACCGCTGTTGAGTCGTCGACAATGGCTCCGGTTTCGGATTCTTCCCTTGCGTCAAAACGCTCTGAAATCACAAGCTGAAGTTCTGTACCTTCGGTAAGCTGTTCTGCGACGGGGCGGGCTGATAAAACGGTATTTGGAGTTGTTTCCCTGTCGGGCTGAAAACGCACTTCACCCACTCGCAGGCCCGAACTCAGAATCAATCGCTGTGCTTCCGAATAGCTTAATCCGACAACCTCCGGAACGTCAACCATGCGGGTGCCTAAACCGTCACTCACAACCAGGTTCACCACGGTACCCCGCGCAACCGTATCCCCCGCAGCAACAGATTGCCGCATAATGGTGTTTCTGAACCGGGAGGATTCATAGCTGATGGTTCCTACCGTTAAACCGTGATTTCTGAGCTGTATTTCGGCGTTTCTGTACGACATATTCACCACGTCGGGTACTTCGGTCATCGGTGTTTCAGCCGTATTGACCGTGAGATAGATCTTGCGATTCGGCTTTACCAGCACCCTGGCACTGGGCGACTGATCAATGATATAGTCGGCGGGATAGGCGGCGTTGGCTCTGCGGTCCATCACCTCAAAGCGCAGACCACGGCTCGTAAGCAGTTCTTCTGCTTCTGAAAGAGAGATTTTTGTGACATCGGGTACCGTGATACCCTCGTTGTAATTGGTATACATGGGCATCACGATATAGTTCATGAGTGCCACTATGAGTGCACCGGCAACTGCGATGCCGGTCAGTGAAAGCCAGAAGGTTTTGCTTCTGAGGAGTGTCTTAAGAAATTGCATGCCTGAAAATACGATTTTACCTGTGATCTTAGAAACGAAGCTTCATGCTTAATTGGTGCCCGGGTATAAGACTTGGAGTAGCGCTGATGCGATTTTGTTTCAGGCGAACGGTAAAATAGGCATCGAACGCAGAAAATACGTGATTGGCTATGAGAAGCAGGCTGAAATTGCGTCCGGTTCTGTAATTGTTATTGAACATGCCCGCGCGGTCAGCACCTTCCCAGAACAGCGGACTGGCATATGCACCGTTCCTGTCGATGAAAAAACGCTGGTTGTATAGAGCGCCCGTATGGCCCAGTGAATCATGGAAATCGTGATAATCTCTCCAGCCTGCCTGGTACTGGTAGTACTTGGAGATCAGTTCATAGTATTGCTGCGATCCGTAATCGGGAAGTACGTGCGAAAAATTGTTTGCTGTCAGGTCATCCGTCAGAATAAAGGGTGAATTGCGTTCTGCGTTCCGGAGCAGTGCCAGGCTTACAATCTGCCAGTCAATATCCGGATCAAAAGCGGCCGAAACCCCATTGAGCTGGGCGCGAAGCTGATCGATGTAGGGATTGCTGATGTCGTGCACATCGTGATACTCAACAAGCCAGGCGGCATACTGAACAACGCTCCAGTTTTGATCCGCCCACTGTTCATAGCTTCTCTCACCACGCCGGCCCCGGTTGCGGTATTCGATGGCGCCGTATATCGCAGCAGACTCAATGGCGAGAAAAATACCCGATTTTAACCAGTTTCTGTTTGCGGCCTGACCCAATCCCGGGATGACGGCTGATGCGGCAAACGACAGGCCCGCCCGGCTGCCGATTCTGTCTGCTATATCCGGCAGCGAGGCCTGAGAAAACGTAATGGAACCTGACAGGATGGAAGGCACCATGCGGTACATCTCTTTGCGCTCACTTTCACCGGCAGGCTCATTCTCCAACTGCAGTATATACGACCCGGTATTTTCCTGGCCCTGAAGAGCAGCGGCGCCCGCCAGGCAGAATACAAGGAACAGGAATGCAAAAGTGAGTGATTTCATAGTGAATCAAAGTCGAATGTAAGCCCAATATAGAAAAGAAATTCGCCACCGTATTGTGACCTGTTACCGGTATCCGTGCTGATAAATTCGGATGGAAATTCTATTTCAAATCGGTCGAAACCATATGAACCATTGATAAAAAGCTTCATGGGGAAGATATAATTTCGATTGAATGCCACCCGCAACTCGCCGCCTGCACCGCTCTTAAGGCGATTTCCGATGTTCAGCGGGCCGCCCCAGCCGTTGCCGGACTCTGCAAAAAGCCGAAGAAAAACTTTATCAATGGTATTGGCACCCGCCTGCGCAAATATACCCGTTCGAAGGGGGAAGATCAGGGAGCCGGTTAAAAAGGCGGTTGTCTGTCCTCCGATCGCAAAGTAGGGATAGGAGCGCATTCCCGCCAGGCCGCCCGTGTAGTCCAGGTAGAAGAAATCGGATGGCGAATTAAGATAGGTGAATGCGCGGCCCTGTATCAGTGCGGTGGTGAGGCCTGAAATGCCGAACCCGTAGCGCCCCTTCAGCTCAACCGATTGATTAACCGTTTTTTCATACACCGGGGATAAAATACCGTCATCCAGCTCAAAATTGCTAAGCAGATTGCCGGGCTGCAGCCTGTAGGCCACTGTTCCCCCAAGGCCTTTCGGGGCGATGTCGCTATGCCTGTAGGGTTCAAACAGCGAAGCGGTATAGGATGCCGTATAGGTTGTGGCCCGGAAATATTCTGATGTGGATCCCGGAATAAACTCATTGAACTCATTGGAAAAAAATCCGTCCGTTTGAACGCTGTAGGGAGAGTATGTTACGCCCAGTTCCGCAACGCTCCAGCGGTTCAGCTTACTCTTAAACCAAAGGCTGGCTTCCCAAACGGAGTACCGGATATCGATCCCCCTCTCGGCCGGCAGGCAGGAGGTGCACGGAAACTCTTCTATCAGCAGCCCGTCCCTGACATTGCGTTTCAGATTATAAAGTTCAAGGCTAATCGTAGGTGACCAGGAGCGCCTGATAAAGGGCAGTCCCCGGTGTTCCGCTATTAAAAAAAGATCCCTGTCCAGGTTATTGATCCTGTTGGGTGAAAAAAATCCGGACACCCCGTCGGCCGGTATGGAACCCGGCCCGATCAGTGCTCCTGCAAATAGTGACAGCCGCTCGGTGACATCCCTAGATGAGAGATAGACTCCCAGTTTTATGTCTCTGGCCAGATTTTCACCCAGCCTGCCAAACTCACCCTCCGTCAGCAGAGTGCGGTTGCTGCCCTTTAGCTTGGTATAGTTGTCAAAACGAACCACAGGGAAAACCGACAGTCCGGTTGTGGTCTGTTCGTAGGGTCGTTTGTCAATAACCGGCACGGCGGTTGGTTCATCCGTTGCTGCTCTGTTTGAGGCCGTAAACAGTTTCTGACCGGTGCGTACCCGGGGGAGAAGATCATCTGTGTCAGCAGGCACTGAATTTCTGAGCGGCAAGCTGGATATGTTATAGCCATTGGATCTGTATCCTGAAAAGTAGAGCGTGTTGTTATAAACATGAGGCATGAACGCGCCTCCCGGCACATTGGTCAGCTGTTCTGATGTGGCGTCAGCCAGATTCAAACGGTAGATATTGAAAATGCCGTTTATGTCGGCGGAGAAGTAGAGATATTCACCGTCAGCGTCCACCCATGGATCCCGTATATCAATCTCTTCGTTTACCAGTACCGGTTCAGCCCGGTCAAATGGTTCCCGGATTCTGAACAGGTTTTTGCTCCCCTCATCGGCGGCTGAAAAATAGATCGTTGAGCCGTCAGGATGCCACACGGGAGTGTACACGGTTTCAAAATCAGAGTAGCGGGTAAGTGTTCTTATTTCAGAGCCGTCTGTGTTGAGAAGTACCAGGTTTTGAGTGCCGGCACTCTGCTTAACGGCGGCTATGCGGTTTCCTTCCGGGTGCCACACAGGGTCCTGGATTCGCTGATCAAAAGTGATCTGCCGGGTGGATTCGTTTTCAATGTTAAAGAGATAAAGGTCCTGATACTGTTCACCGAACCGGTTTTTTTCAGCCCTGCTGTAAACTATACGTTCGCCATCGGGAGAGAATGAAAAACGATTCCCTATGTAGTCGATGGAAAAAGGTGATGCAACGCCATGGCGTGCCGGCGGGGTTGAGGTTGACTCCTCATTGTCAGGATCGCCTGAATCGTCCACATAGATGAGCCGGTCACCGTCGCGCAGTACCAGGGCAGTACGGCTGAAATCCCTGCCGCGGTTGGTGAGGTAGGCAAGCCGGCCGTCTACTCCGCTGAACTGGGGATAGAAGTTCAGAAAGCCGTCGTTTTCCACAATATCCGGCTCAGTTAAAGTCATTCCCTGCAGCTGTTTGCGGTATTCGCTGCGTTTCCGGTTCAGCCAGTCTCTATACAGGTTGCCGGCTTGGATACCGGTCGTATTTTCGATGGCATTGTGAAAATTATTCAGCCCGGCCGATGAGGATTCACGGGATATCTCCGCAACAATTCTGTCTCCGAATGTCTCAGTGAGGTACTTCACAAAAGAGTATCCCTGGTTGTAAACCAGTTCTCTCTCGAGGCTGTTTTTTGATGAAAAAACAGCCATTTCCGTAAGCCCCAGTTCAGAGCCATCCAGTATGCGCGTACGAAGAAGCATGTCGCGGTGGCTGTCCCAGCTGTCGTGGGAGATGGATTGCCGGATGTACTGGGCTGTGCCCTCGGCAAACCAGGCAGGTACACTGGTTGCGGACGACGGTAGAGTAATAAGGCCGTTCGGGAAACCATACAGAACGTCCGGCCTGCGTACATTTTCATAAGAGAGCCACTGAAAATAAATGGCCGGCAGGTGGCGCGACCGCTTCATGGAAACCCCAAGCTGTATCATATGCGTGAGCTCGTGGGCAACCACGTTTTCGATCCAGGAATGAGTGCCGCGAAACGGGGTATCCAGGGCGGGCAACCAGATTTCAATCTTATTGTCAAAGAAAAAAGCGGCTCCGTTTGAATAGTCTTCCCGGTCGCGAATCACAATGCTGAGCTTTCCGTCCGGTTCAAATTGATAAAGGCCGGTTATGGGATCATAAACCTTTTCAGCAGCATTCAGAACAGACACGGCTCCGGCCTCGCTTCCTTCCTGGTAGTGCACCAGAAAGTGCTCGCTCTCGATAGTAAACCAGGGAAGATGATTCTGGGGATAATCAAGAAGAGCAGGGGATGTTTGAGCGTCTGCCTCTCCGGCCGCTCCACACAGCATCAGCAGAAGCAGCAGTGCGCCGATGATGAAATGGGTGCTATGTTGACGGTCCGCAGTGATCATTTAACAATGGCTATAGATACCGTTTTGCTTTCTTTCTGTTGCGACGATTCCGCTGTAATTCTTGCAAAATAGGCCCCGCTCGCCCAGCCTGATGTGTCGATTCTGTGCTCTTCGGGCAGCCCGCCGCGGCTCCGGATCGTCTCGCTGTATACTTTTCGGCCGCTGATCGAGGTAATGGTGATTACAATTTCAGCTGGATTGCTGGTCTGGTACCTCAGCATGGTCTCGTCCCGTGCAGGATTGGGCCAGTTGTAGGTCTCATTGCGGTTTAAAAGCCCGAATTGGGGAGCCTGAACATCTGAAGCCCCGGTAAATCCTGAAATTTTATTGTTGTTTTCAGTGCCGTAGGCAGATGGCCAGAGCACATCCCGCATATTCTCAAACAGCCATACTTTCAGGTCGCCTCCATCTCCGAATGCCGCCAGGTACGGTCCGCTGATGGCCGGATACACAGGGGCAGAGCCGGGTACCGCAACAGGCCCCACGGTAAGCGGAAATCCTTCAGTGGGGGCGCCGTCGGATGTGTAGGCAAACAGAACTGACGAAAACCCGTTATCAGCACTTGCGATCAGGTTTTGTACGCCATCCGCATTTACATCTGCCGCCAGGGGCGTGCCATGCAACCGGTACCCTTCAGGCGGATATACCGGAAAGCCGTTCATGGTGGTTCCGTTCAGGTTGATGGCGGTCATCAGATTGTTTTCCTGATCTGTCAGTACAAAGTCGGGCAGCCCGTCTTTGTCGATATCAGCTATGGCAGGCCGGCTGAACGCATCGCCGGTGTATAGGATTCGTTCCGTCCGGTAATTATCATCAGGAGAGTAAACAGACAGCCTGTTACCGGTGAGAAGATAGAAATAGACCCGATTGTCATCCGTCCGGATCACGCCTGGATGCAGCCGTTCGTTTGGTTCAGACTGGTTCAGGTTGAATGATTCCGAGCCGCCCGGATAACGCAAAACCAGGGAAGAACCCGAAATGAGGGCCTGATAGCCGGTGCTTTCTGCTGATCTGCGAATAAAACCGTTTTCATCCTCCAGAAGCTGATCGCCTGCATAATTGTATCGGAAAACAGTACCCCCGAGATCAATCTGACGTCCTTCTGATTCGCTGATCCATGCCGGACTTTCAGGCAGGTCTAAAACAGTTTCAGTGGTGATTTCCGGTGTTGTGAGATCAAAGAGTAACAGGGTGCCCGGTTCCTGCGTACCGGAGGGCAGGCCCGCAGTAGCCAGCCGGTTGCCTGAGTCGTAAAGCAGCGGCTGCAGGCCGGATGTGTAGGATACGGGGTCTGCGGTAAAACCGGACGTGACAGGATCATAAATTAGAAATCCATTCGTGCCGGGCATCACAAACCGTTCCCTCCCGCCTGTGTCAAATGGAATCATGGACAGGGGATAGGCGCTGTAATATGCATCCGACCGGTTCATCCGTACAGTCAGTGGAAAATTCTCCCTGGAATCGATGAGTTGGTACAGATTCGGGAATGGATCTGCAGGGGCGATCTCAAAAGCCGCTTCCGGTATATTGTCAGAGAAGTTCAGAAGTTCAAAAGGAGATGGAGTGCCTGCATGACTGCTGTTATCCGGTGTGGTGTCTGGTCCGAATCGATTCTGATACAGTGTGAATTGTCCCCCCGCAGATACAACGGTTGCGTTATTGCCGCTCCACCAGAAGTCGTAGGGAGAACCGTTAACCGGATTTTCAGAGAGGCCGATGGCTACCCGGCGCCCGATGTCCTGTGCACCGTCTGCCTCCATAAGTTTTACGCCGCGGCGGTCAGGATCATTATTGATGGCATTCTCAGGCTCTTTTTCTCTGATTACCGCTTCATCGATATGCCAGATCAGAATGCCTCCGTTCAGTTCAACCGGTTCGGGTGATTCCGGATTCGACCGGTCCAGTCCGCCAGGCAGTGCAAAATCGAAGTGCGATACGTCTTCAATGACCCCGGCCTCGAGCAGTGCATCAAAACCGGGCTCCTGGTTTACAAACGCTTCATCGCTGTTTGTAAATGTGGCTGTGGCGACGCTTCCGTCAGGTTTTCGAATGGTGAGTGTTATACCGTTTCCCAATGGATCTCTGTGCCTGTTTTCAATCAGAAAGTACTCACCGGATGAGATTGGAATCTTATAGATTCTCTGGCTGAGGCCCGGCGCGTCGGCTGGGAGTGTAAGAGTGGCAGATTCACTGTAAGCCAGCTCGATGGGTTCAGCCCAACCCAGGCGTATCTTTTCCCAGGCAGAAAGCGCCGGGGGGAAAAGCCCATTGTAGGCAAAAATGGATGCACCGTCCATCAGGCCAAACCTGCCGATACCCGATTCTCCCGTTTCGGTATTGAAGAGGTCGGGGAGTCCAAGGTGACTGCCAAGCTGAGCCGCCAGCATCCCATTGATGGAGAGAGGCACCAAAAACCGATTGCCTGTTACGTCTGTTCCGGCACGCGTCTGAGTTCTGGGGATAATGAGTGAATTGTTCACAATAACACTCCCATTGTCGATGGGTATCCCTGTAAATGACGGGTCAGCCAGCAGAGACGAGAGCGCATCCCTGTCGAGATAAACAGAGGGAATATCCTGGGGTGTGCGGTCGAGAGTGGTACCCGTCAGCTTAATATCCCTGCCGATACCGGCATGAAAAATTACAAATGCAGTGCGGATGTCACCCTGAGAGAATTCTTCCAGCGGGAGATCGCCGGACCCGGCAACCAGGCTCCACGCGTCCGTTACAAGCCGTGCAAGCGGAGTCAGTTCAGGATCAGTTCCCGTATCGGTGTAATTTTCCATGGGTTCGGGCAATCGGTACACGTCAGGAAGCACGGTGTAGCTGATCGAGAGCCGTGAATCGGACATACGGCGGTAGTAGTTACTTACAAACTCCAGATGAGACTCAAAATAGGCCCGGTTATGCGGTAAAGCATCAACGGAGGTGCCGGGATTTTCAAGGTAGGGTATGGCTCCGGGTTCAAACGTGCCGTTGCCGGACGTGAAACGATTGTCATCGGGCTGAAATTCAGCCATGATTGCAACGATGTGAAGGTTGCCCTCAACGGGAGGGGGAAGAGTCTGAGCTCGAAGGAGAGAGGGCGTTAGCTGAAGGACCGCGAGACATAAAAAAAGCAGTGGCATTCCTGACATACCACTGCTGCATTTTTTTTCGCCGGCCATCTACATGGGATCTAAATCAGAAATTAACCAGTACACTCAGGCGGATGGTATTCGCCAGAGGGTGATCTTCCTCAAGCGTGTAGATGTAGCTGAAATCGAATCCAAATATGTTGTATTTAAGGCCGGCACCCAGCGTGATGAATTCACGGTTGCCGTTTTCAGGATTTTCGTAGTAATAACCGCTTCTGAGCGCAAAAAGGTTGTTATACCAGTATTCAAGGCCGAATCCGAACATAAGCTGTTCTGCGAGGCTGAGTGATACAATTTCGCCCGTGCCGTTGTTGCGTTCCAGACTTCCCCATGAATTGAAGAGTGCCTCAACAACACCCATTGGCTCGAATGTGGCATTGTCGGGATCATTGGGATCCTGAAGCCGCTCGTTGCGGGCCATGATTTTGGAAATGTCATTGGAAAACGTAAGGGTATTCATTCCCATTTCATCCAGGTCCATGGTGTACGCCCAGCCTGCTCTGAGAACGGTCGGCAGCGGATCTTTCTGTGCATTGTCGGTGTACTGAATGCCCGGGCCGATATTCGACAAATTGAAACCTGCATTGATGGAGGCTTCCCGGTTGGCTACGGTAAATGAGTTGCTTTTGTAAAGGCCTGCAATATCGATCCCAACACTAGAGCCGGGATTGATCTGCTGCCCGCTTACGCTTCCGTCGGCGAGAGAGCTGTAGATGTAGCGAAGGCCGGTTCCAAGTGCAAAATTATCAGAAATCCGGAATCCGTAGGAGAGACCGGCTGTAATCTCATAACTGTTGAATCTGCCAAGTTCCAGGCCCGCTTCGTCGGTGCGCGTCTGTTCTCCCAGATTCAAAAAAGTGATGTGTCCGCCGATAGTGCCTACTCCGTCGATATAATATGTTCCAACCAGGTAGTCGTAAAAAAGGTCTGCGTTAAAAGCGGGAAGCCAGTTGGCATGTGTGATGCTAATCTGATTCTGATCCTGAAAAGCCAGCCCGGCCGGATTCCAGAAAATGGCTGATGCATTGTCAGCAATTGCGACCCCGGTATTTCCCATGCCGGCACCGCGAGAATCGGGCTCTATCTGAAGAAATGGAACCGCCGTAATGCCAACCTGCGCATTTGCAGTTCTTGAAAAGCTGAATATAAATACGATGAGTAGTAGGGTGGATAAAACTTTTTTCATTTTTCTAAACTGGTTTACTGCAAATATAGCATGAAAACGCAATCAGTATCATTTGATTGCATGAAATTTATGTTGCCGTTTCGACCCTTTTAAGGTTACGCTGATAAATCCGTCTGTTTTTATGCCGGATGATAATCGAATGTAAGGACGATCACCGAATCGTTTCGTAACAAAAAAGGGATCTGTAGCTATTTATAATAGGCGAAAAAGGTTGGTTTTTTCTTTCATGCACTACCAGGATAAAAATGATCCTGCAGCTTACTGTACCTGAATTATGAACCGAAATAATTACTTTTGTTTGACTTTGAAATGATACACCCCCCGCTCTTAAAATGCAACTCATTTTAAAGGCAATGTAAAAGAAACAGTCTTTTACAGCATTTCAACGACTAGAGCCGATGCACCACCGCCACCGTTGCATATTCCTGCGCAGCCGAGTTTCCCTCCAGTTCTGCGCAGCGCATGAAGAAGCGTCACCACGATTCGGGCACCTGAACAACCGATGGGGTGGCCTATACTGACCGCACCACCGTGGATGTTTACTTTATCGGGATTCAGTTCCAGAATCTGGTTGTTTGCCAGGGAAACCACAGAAAAGGCTTCATTGATTTCAAAAAGGTCGATATCCTCCTTGCTGACACCCGCTCTTTTTAGCGCAATCGGTATGGCATCTGCCGGTGCGGTGGTGAACCATTCCGGTGCTTTTGCTGCACTGCCATGGCTCAGGATTCTGGCCAGGGGCTGCAGACCCAGTTCACCGGCTTTCTCTTCACTCATCAGCAGCACACCGGCTGCACCGTCATTGATACTGCTTGCATTGGCCGCAGTGATGGTTCCTTCTTTGTCAAACACCGGTCTGAGTGATGGTATTTTGTCGAACTTGACGCGTTCAAGCTCTTCATCCATTTTTACTTCCGTTACGTTGCCGCGCCGGTCTTTAACTTTCATCGTAATGATCTCATCGTCAAACCAGCCGTTTTCGTGTGCTGCAATGGCACGCTTGTACGACGTGATGGCAAACTCATCCTGCTCTTCGCGGGATATATTGCACTCTTTGGCGCATATTTCACCGGCATTACCCATATGGAAATCATTATAGACGTCCCAAAGTCCGTCCGTAATGATACCGTCAAGAGCCTGAACGTGTCCCAGTTTGGACCCGAAGCGCTGCTTTGGAAGGTAATAAGGTACATTGCTCATGCTCTCCATACCGCCTGCAAACATGATGTCGTTCTGTCCCAGTGCGATCTGATCGGCCGCAATCATAATTGCCCTGGTGCCTGAGGCGCATACTTTATTCACGGTTGTGGCCGGTGTACGCTCACTGAGGCCGGCTTCCATGGCCGCCTGACGCGCAGGAGCCTGACCGATGCCTGCTGTGAGAACATTTCCAATCACCACTTCTTCAATATCGTCCGGTTTGATGCCCGCTTTTTTCACCAGTTCGTAAATAACCGAAGAGGCAAGTTCGGGGGCGGAAAATGAGGATAAACTGCCTCCAAATGATCCTATGGGTGTCCGTTTCGCAGCTACAATTACAACATTTCTCATAACGTTAGGGTAGATTTTTTTTTGATATTAAAAAGCCTGTTCAAGATCGCCGATCAGGTCTTCTGAATCTTCAATGCCGACCGATAGACGGATCAGGGAATCCATCAGACCTGCTTTTTCCCGCACCTCTTTGGGTATAGATCCGTGCGTCATGGATGCGGGATGGCTGATCAGTGATTCCACGCCACCAAGGCTTTCTGCAAGGGTAAAAATACGGGTTTTACTCATAAAAGAGTTGGCAGCATCCATCGAGTCGTCCTTCAGGGTGAAAGAGACCATAGCACCGAAATCATTCATTTGCCTGGCTGCCAGTTCATGCTGTGGATGCGTCTTCAGGCCGGGGTAATACAGCAGGTCAACATCGGGGTGACCCGACAGGTATTCAGCGATCTCCTTTGCGTTTTCCACGGATCTCTGGACTCGCACATGAAGTGTCTTAATTCCTCTCAGAATCAGGTAGCAGTCCATCGGGCCGGGAACAGCTCCGGTTGTTTTAACCTGAAAACGAAGTTTTTCCATCAGGTCCTTGTCGGAGCTGGCTACCGCACCGCCTATGGCATCCGAGTGCCCGCCAAGATATTTGGTGGTGGAGTGCATCACTGCGTCCGCCCCCAGGTCGAGGGGCCGCTGCAGATAAGGAGAAGCAAAGGTGTTATCAACCATGCTCAGGGCCCCGGCTTTATGGGCTATTTTTGAAACGGCCTCTATATCAATGATACGCAGCAGGGGGTTGGTAGGCGTTTCAATCCAGATAAGTCGTGTATTGGATGTAACGGCACTTTCCACCTCCTCCGTCCGCGTCATGTCAACAAAGGAAAAATCAATGCCATAAGGTTCAAAAACCTGTGTAAAAAGCCTGTAGGTACCGCCGTAAAGGTCATTGGTGGAAATCACGTGATCACCCGGCTTCAGGGTTTTAAGAATCGCGTCAATAGCGGCTACACCGCTGGAGAAACAGGCACATTCATCCGCATTTTCCAGCCCTGCGATCAGTTTTTCAAGCGCAGTTCGTGTCGGGTTGCCCACCCGGGCATAATCATATCCTTTATGAATATTGGGTGATTCCTGCGCATAGGTGGATGTGTGAAATACGGGCGGCATCACGGCTCCGGATGTTTCTTCCGGTTGCTGCCCTGCGTGTATTGCCTTCGTGTTGAATTTCATCATGTTTTACAGATTGTAGGTGCGTTCCAGTGTATCGGCCTCATCGTCCATTCCCAGATCACGATATACATCATAGAGGGTTTGTATATACTCTCTGTTTTCGGGATGATTTTCTGCCAGTTTTTCGAGCGGAGGTATGGCCTTCTGAAGGTATTCTGCCTGCAGCGACTCCAGCTCTTCACGATACTCCTCGCCTGCCAGTACCGAGAGGTCATTAAATCTGTCAGAACTGTTCATAAATATCACGGCACTTCGATAGAGCTGATCTTCGGTAAGCGGCAGGCTCTCCTGCAACCCCGTCAGCAGTTCATCGATCTCTTCAGCCATTCCACGGAGATCTGAAAGCTGTTCACGGCCGGGTGCGGCAGGCTGATTGGCGGATTCCTGCAGTTCTTCGACGCTCCTGCTGAACCTGTAATAGAGCTGAACGGCAAGAGCTTCGCGATATTCAAAGCGTGTTTCATACTCCTCAGCGAGGTTTCTGAGTATGGATATGGCTTCATCATGCTCATTGTTCAGCATCAGCGCATTGGCCAGTCCGTGCCTTATATAATCTTCTTCAGGATACTGCTCGGAAAGCGTACGGTACAGGCTGATTGAACGTTCGATATCTCCTGATTCAAGGTAAAGATAGGCAAGCCGTTCCCTGAGTTCGCTGTTATCTGAGCCGGGTATCTGCAGTGCAGTGTTGAGGGTTTCTATGGCCGATGTGAGGTCTCCGCCCAAGTAGTAGGTGTTGGCTAGCAGGTTATAGGTGCTGAGGCTGTCGGGCCGCAAAATGATGGCATTTTCAAAATGAGCGCTGATCCGGTCTCTGTCAACAGACTCTGTTTCAGCGGCATCCCTGGAAGACTGAAGAAGCTCAACACCGGAGGCCTGTTCGATACTCCATGCCCTGCTTATCACCTCCTCAACCCCGTCTACGCTTTCCGTACCCCTCTGCACACTATTTTCGTGCAGTTCCCGAATGTTTCGATAGTAGGGCTTTCGGAGAAGTGGGTCATCCGCATTCTGCGAAAGGGTAAAAAGAAGATCCGCCTTCTGCTCCTGTAGTTCAGCATCATCCGGATTATCGCTCAGCAGATCATTGATCGAGTCGAGCTGTCTGCTTATTTCTGCGTTTGTGGCGGGACCCTTCTGACGGGGTTCATTGCCGGTGATTCCAAGCTGCGCACAGGATGAGATAAAAAAAAGCCCGAAGACAATCCCAGTTAATACCGGGATTGTCTTTCGGGTTTGAATGTAGGTCATAAGTATAGTCAAGCTCAATTAAAGACCCGCTTTCTCCATGGCTTCCATTGCTTTCTCTTCCATTCCAAGTGTAGTGTAAACCTGGAAAAGAGACTGCCAGTTTTCGGTATCTTCAGGATTAAGTTCTGCAGCGCGTTCGTAATAAATCAGCGCTTCCTGAAGGTTTTGGCGGGCACGCTCATCAAGCTGCTGAGCAAGCTCATTGTCCTCGGTGTTATTTCGCCGCTCAAAGAGACTTGCTGCACGGTTCTGGTAGATAATTCCAAGAATGGAATTCGCGGATTCACTGTCAGGCTCAAGTTCTACAACACGCTTCATTTCGCGAATGGAGATTTCTGTCAGTTCATCCATCTCCTGTTCCAGTTCTGAGATGCGGTCCTGCAGTTCGGCAAGTTCATTTTCAAGCTGTGCGCGATTGTTTACGTTCACATCATCGATTTCGCGACGCAGTTCGAAAGCCTCTTCGTATAGCTCTGTAACTTCATCAGAAATAGCGGTTACTCTTTGATAGACCTGTGTTCCGAGTACGCGTCTGTACTGAGGATTGTCAGGTTCATCTGCAATAAGGCCCTCAATGAGTTCAATGGCACGATCCTGTTGTCCGGTCTGCAAGAAGGCGTCCGCGAGGAGCTGTACAAAGATGGACTCTTCCGGATAAATTTCCATGGCTTCCTCTGCATACATCACAGCCCTGTCGTAGCTCTCCTGGTAGAGCAGGATGCTGATCATGTATTCATAGTCATCCACAGCAGGAGGATCGAGCATCTCCATGGCTGTTTCGTAGTTTTCAACAGACTGATCAACCATACCGTTGTTGAACTGAACTGAGGAAAGCACAATATAGCCGAGTGCGCTGTCGGGCTGAATGGTTATTGCATTCTGAAAGTGCGCAATTGCGGTTTCGCCGGGCTGCTCGAGAGTAGCCGCTATACTGTCGTTATTAACGATGTTGACACCGCTGTTAAATTCTTCCGCCCAATAGAACGTGATGCTCTCTTCCATCTGGCCATACTCATCGGGACGCTCTTCCAGTCCCTGCATGAGTTCTTCAGCGGTATTAAAGGAGGCCCTTGCCTGCTCATAGAGATCTTTTCTCTGGCGGGGATCATTCAGTGTTTCGGCCTGGCTTACCAAGACTTCGCCTTTATAATAGTGAGCAATGTAGTTGTTGGGATCTTCATCAATTGCCGCATTAACAGCATCAAGCGCCTGCTGGTATTCGCCGGTTACCATAAACAGCTGCACTTCATTCACTAATGGGTCCGTGGCTTCGCACGCCCAAAGCATACCTGCAGCTGCAATTATGAACAATAATGGTTTAAAACGTTTCATAAATAGTGACTATCAGTTCGTGATTGGTTATCAGATATATATCATGTTAAAAGTAACCATATAAAGCACCTTCCGCAATAATGGTATCTTCTCCCGCAGCTGATTTTTGTTTCATGATAATCGATCTGCAGGACCTATATTTAAGTGAGTTCGATTTAAAAAATGGAACTCAAAAGTCTCCTTTGCCCGTAGGGTTGCCTATGGTGAAGGTGAAGAGTCCGGCCCGGCTGTTGTGGCGGAGGAGGGAGACGACCGGTCCCGATCGGGATCTCTGTGGGGTTGAGCGTTGATTTGATTCAAACAATTAAATTTAAGCACTACGCCCACTATGTAACATCTCTCCCCGCCTGCGAGGCGGTACTCCCTTCAGGGAGACGACCGTTAACCTCCGTCAGCTGACGGAGAGACACTTTACGATAAATCTTATGTCGAACGGACGTTATATTAAACCCGGTTTAAATATATTGTTTCACTGAAAATCAGATTTCTTATGTCAAAGCAAATTGTATCCACGGATAAAGCACCCGCAGCTATAGGGCCCTACAGCCAGGCTGTAATTTTTAACGGAATCGTCTACTGCTCGGGACAAATCGCCCTTATTCCGGAAACAATGGAAATTGTTGAAGGAGGTATTGAAGAGCAGACGGAACAGGTTATGAAAAACCTTTCGGAAGTACTGAGGGCAGCCGGAAGTGATTTCAGCAATGTATTGAAATGTACCATCTACCTGGCCAGTATGGACGATTTCATTGTTGTTAACGGAATCTACGGGGCCAGTTTTCCGGAGAATCCTCCGGCGAGGGAGACGGTTGCGGTGAAAACACTGCCCAGGAACGTATTGGTTGAGATCAGCTGCATTGCCAGCGTGTAGTTTATCAAAAAGGCAGATTGCCAGGGTGTCCGGCTCCGGGAGGGTAAGTCACTATTGGGGAGCACGAAGTGTTGCACTTCCGGTTCGGCTGTTGCCCACACCGTCAAAAACTTCATAAGTAATCTCGTTTGAGGCATCGGGTGTAAATTCAGGGTGGTAATAGATGAGCCAGTCGCGGTCAGGATCATACTCAATAATGCCTCTCTCTCCGTTAATCAGAATCGTCGATTTTCTGTAGTTAATGCCGCTGTCCCTGTCAACCGTAGGGATGACCAGGATATGCTGGCCGGCAAGGTTTTTTTTGAAAGAGGGAGTACCTGTCCAGGGAGCTCTGTTATCCCGGTCAAGCCTGAGGTCACGGATCCGGGTTAACCCCGCCCTGAGCACACCGCCCGATACCCGTGAGGGTATAAAAGACTCCCGGTCTCTGTTATGGTCAATTTCGTACAGTGCCAGTCCGTCCTGATTTCTCATGTTGTCAGGGAGGATCATATTCAGTATCACAGGCTGCTGCAAAGGCAGATCGGTGGGCGAAAAAGCTACGCTCAGATCACCCGAAGCGGGGTTTTCGCTGATGCTTACCTTTACATCCAGCGAGTCAAAAAGAGAAGCCTCAGAGAATTGCAGCCAGAGTTTCTGGTTGGGAGTATGTAAAATATCATACTCTCCGGGCGCTATTGTCTTTCTGGCCGACATCCGTTCAGCAGAAACAAGAACCGGCTGAGATGATGCCTGCGTTGTAACCGAAAGGCCGGACGAAGAAGAAGCCAGCAACAGATTCGATAACCGTTTAAAATCCGTATCCCATCGGTAAAGGGGGTAGGGGTTTTGAAATTCGAAAGACGGATATGCAGGAATGTAGACTCCGTCAGACAGTGGCTTATCCACTGAAGCCGTGGAGCGGACAGTCAATCCCGCGGTGCTTTCATTTCCGTAAATATCCCTGGCCACTATCTGCAGTTCGTGCGTTCCCTCCGGAAGGTCCAGAACACCCTCATTAACTGATTTACTGTAAAACGGAAGGCGGTTGGCTGAAACCTTATAGAGCCTTTGATAGCCCCTGCGGGTTTGCGATAAAATAGGATAGGAACGGTCAAGAAACATGTTGTTGCCATTGGCAAAACTGAAATAGTCGGCGGTTGCTTTAAACAGTGTATCAGATTCCGACACCAGCACCAGGGAGTGCACTGCATAGACGTTCGGTGTGCGGTTTGCGCGGTCGTGAACATTCACAGCCAGCCCTGCAGGACCAGAAACCGTGATTTCCCCGAAATGATATGCGCCGTTTTCATTCCGGACAGGGATTACAGAGTGGCCGGTTCGGTGAAGGGTACCGGAATCGAGGTACTCCACGGCAAGCCTTGAAAAAACGGGAGGCAGGTTATCTGCCACGCTGAGATTTGAAAGCAGCGGATTAATCGGTGTATAGTCCGGGGAACGGATCTCAAAATGCAGGTGTGGCGGGCCAACGCCTGTTGAGCCCGAAAAACCGATAACATCTCCCTGTTTGTAATAGATTTGCTGCTGACGGGGGTAGTGGTCCAGTTCAAAGCGGTAATCGATCAGCCTTATGGAGTCGGCGTAGGCCTGCAGGTCCGGCTCAAACCTGTTCAGATGGGCATAGACGGTGAAAGAACCGTCAGCATGGCGCAGATAAATCACATTTCCATATCCGCTGGGACCCATTCCGATACGGTAAACATAGCCGTCGCGGGCTGCAAAAACCTTGTATCCTTCCCGGCCCCAAGTCCGGATGTCAATTCCCGAATGCAGGTGCGCGGATCTTGTTTCAGCGAAAGTTGAGGAGAGGTACCTGCTGGCGTCGGTGGGCCAGATGTAGGTAACCGAATCGGTTAAAAATTCAGTTGGTGCATTCTGAGCATATACTGCATGAACAGATAACAGGCAGAACAACACACTCAACAATATGGCGAATCTAGTCGGAAACATGCACGGTTAACGTTGATAAACCATTTTCAATTTCAGCAGAAACGGTGTCGCCTCCTATAACGGGGGAGACGCCCTCGGGTGTTCCCGTAAAGATGAGATCGCCCGGATAGAGGGTAAAACAGCCGGATAGATAGGATATGAGCTCTTCTGCTCTGAAGATCATATCGGAGGTTCTGCCGGACTGTCGCACGTCACCGTTTACCTCAACCCTGATTTCCATGTTCCCGAGATTGTGTTTTGCGGTATCATAGGGTACCAGGTTGCCCAGGGGGGCAAATGTGTTGAACCCCTTTGCAAGAGACCATGGCAATCCTTTTTTCTTGGCTTCAGACTGTACATCACGTGCAGTGATATCGAGGCCTACACCGAATCCTGCAATCGCTGAAAGGGCGTCATCTTTGTGAATATTTGAAACCTGTTTTCCGATCAGAAGCACCAGTTCCACTTCATGATGAACTTCACCCGACTGCTTCGGAATACGAACCGTTTCGCCTTCATGAATAATGCTGCTTCTGGGTTTCAGAAAAACCACCGGGGTTTCCGGTATGTCGCTGTTCATTTCTGCCGCATGCTTTGCGTAGTTTCTCCCGATACAATACAGGGTACCATACTGCATGCCGTGGAATCCCGGGATATCAAAGCTCATCGTGATGATTTTAGAGGGTTGTGGTTTGCAGGTTTTTGTAAAAGTAACAGATTGAACCCACAAAGGGAACAAAGGTGCAGAAACAAAAAAACCCCGGCAGAAGCTGCCGGGGTTGGTAAAATAATCGGATTAAATCAGATCAGAAGAGATTAAACCTCTTCGATAGAGACAAATTTTCTGCCGTTACCTTTTCTGCGGAAGGCTACCTTGCCGTCTGTAAGGGCAAAAAGTGTGTCGTCACCGCCGCGTCCTACGTTTTCGCCGGGATGAAACTTGGTTCCGCGCTGACGAACAATAATATTGCCTGCACGAACCACTTCACCGCCGTATTTTTTTACGCCGAGACGTTTTGATTCTGAATCACGTCCGTTTCTTGTTGATCCTTGACCTTTCTTATGTGCCATTGGGTTACCTCGTGGTCGTTAATTGCAGTTACGAAATTTTGTCAATTTTGAGCTGGGTAATGGGCTGACGGTGGCCGTTTTTAACCCTGTAGCCCTTTCTTCTCTTTTTCTTGAAAACGATCACTTTGTCTGTTTTCAGATGATCTACAACGGTTGCCTCTACTTTGGCACCTTCGACCATCGGCTTGCCAATTTTCACTTTTCCTTTTGCATCCTTGACAAGCAAAACGTCTTCAAGCGTAATTTTTTCTTCGCCTTCGGCGATTCGGTTAACAAAAACCGTATCATTTTCAGCCACTTTGTACTGATGCCCGCCGATTTTTACGATAGCGTACATAGAATATTAAACTCTTATTTGAGATTTTTTGATAGACTCCAAAGATAACGTATTTGAAGGAAATGTAAAACCCGGCTGATATAGTTTTTTTCAGTATTCTCTATTCGGACCTGCAGTGTATTCCAACAAAAATCATTTTCCTGTTTCTTCGAATGCAATGTTAATGTATTTTCATACGATTCCAATCCGCAATGATTACTTACAGAGCAATGAATAAATTACCGGATCTGCACAAAAAAGCATTCAAATACAAAAACCGGAAGAAATTGCAGCACGACGGCGGCCGTGCGTGGATTAAGGATTCCCAGCTTTTTGAGTCGCGAAAGGGTGTAAACGGTCACCTTGAAACCAAGAAAAAAAACTCATAAAGAGAGCCAGGGAAATTTTCTGTAATCGGGCTTCCGCTTCTCCAGAAAAGCATCCCTGCCTTCTTTCGCCTCATCCGTCATATAGGCCAGACGCGTGGCCTCTCCTGAAAAAACCTGCTGCCCCGTCATCCCGTCATCCACGAGGTTAAAGGCAAATTTGATCATTCTGATGGCTGTTGGGCTCTTGCCAAGGATTTCCCTTGCCCATTCGTAGGCCGTTTCCTCAAGCTCTTCATGAGTAACAGCAGCATTCACCATACCCATCTCCAGGGCTTCCTGAGCATTGTAGTTCCGTCCAAGGAAGAAAATTTCGCGGGCACGCTTCTGCCCAACCTGCCTGGCCAGCAGGGCAGACCCGTAACCTCCGTCAAAGCTGGCCACGTCAGCATCGGTTTGCTTGAATATCGCGTGCTCCCTGCTGGCCAGGGTCAAATCGCAAACCACATGCAGGCTGTGCCCGCCTCCAACAGCCCAGCCGGGTACAACACAAATGACCACTTTACTCATAAACCGGATGAGCCTCTGAATATCCAGAACATTCAGCCGCTGCACGCCATCAGGGCCCTGATATCCTTTGGCTCCGCGCACTTTCTGATCTCCGCCCGAGCAAAACGAGTAGACCCCGTCTTTTGCAGGGCCTTCACCCGACAACAGAACCACACCGATGGATGTATCTTCGCGTGCATCGATCAGCGCTTCCTCGAGTTCAAAAAGGGTTTGCGGACGAAATGCATTGCGTACTTCCGGCCGGTTAAATGCGATTCTCGCCACACCATCGCGTTTTTTGTAGGTGATATCCTGAAAATCTTTAACGGTTTTCCATTCAGACATGATAACGGGTCTCCAGTGTGTGTTTTATGATGTTTATAATTTCTTCGGGACAGTCTGCGTGTGCCCGGTGCCCGGCTTTTTGAACAATATGAAGAGAGCAATCATTGCAATTCTTCGACATGGCAGACATTCGGTGCACATATTTTCTATCCTGTTCACCCGCCATAAGATAGAGAGGCGACCGCAAGCGTTGCAACTGGTCACAGACGGAAGGCATGCTGCCGGTTCCGAATCCCCTCAGCGAGCAGGCGAGAAGTGCAGGGTCCTGCGCAAGCATGATGGTTCTGTAAACCTCTTTTTGATGATCCGGGGTTTGGGAAAAAAGAGGCAGGTCGAGCCACCTATCCACAAACGATTGAAAGTCTGTCTCGATTGACCGTGCTCTTTCTTCATCTTTCTGCCTTCGCAAAGCCCGCTGCTTTTCCGATTCAAGTCCGCAGTGGGAGCTTTCAATGAACAACCCGCTGAACAGGCCGGGATGCTTTACGGCAAGCTGAATCAGAAGCCTTCCGCCCATGCTGTACCCGTAACCGATCAGTTTTTCGAATCTGAACCTTGAAAGGACTGACCGGAGCTGGCTTACCTGCCGTGATGTTTTAAACAGTTCCGTTTTTGCGGGGGTTTTGGTGTGTCCGTGTCCGGCCAGGTCAATGAGGAGCGGGTTGCAATGATTTGAAAGCCTCTCAGCGAATTGTCGGAATGCGGCTCCGGACCCCATAAAGCCGTGCATCATCAACAGAACAGGTAAACGGCTGTCGTGATGCCGGTAATCAAGGTTATAACCAATTCCTTCAGAATATGCGATCATTTGTCCGGCAGGGATCC
Organism: Rhodohalobacter mucosus; assembly: GCF_003150675.1. NCBI lineage: Bacteria > Pseudomonadati > Balneolota > Balneolia > Balneolales > Balneolaceae > Rhodohalobacter > Rhodohalobacter mucosus. The sequence continues at coordinate 332,214 of NZ_QGGB01000005.1, forward strand.
GAAATTCCAGAGCCGTTGCCGTATATCCATTGAGGCATCCGGGTCGGTTTTACATTCAATAATCAGCGCACCCTTGGGTGCTTTCTGCAGATCCAGTGAAAGCAGTGCGTCAGGAGTATCCACAAACTTGTAAGTGAGACCATGTGCTTGGGCCAAACGCTCAAACTGTACGTTTTGCGGAGTTTCAAAGTACTCTGTGTAATAATCGGAATACCGTGATACGGGCAGCATTCTGAAGATATTTCCCCCTTCGTTGTTCACTATAATAATGACAAACGGACGCTTCAGATCTCTGAGGGAGAGAAGTGCATTGGAATCGTGCAGACATGCAATATCCCCTGCAATACACGCGGTGGGTCGGTCCGAAGCAAGGTGGATACCAAGTGCCGTGGAAAGGATTCCGTCAATTCCTGCAGCTCCCCTGTTCACAAATTGATGTGGATCGGGACGGCCAAACAAGGCCATATCCCTCGGAATGAACGAGTTCGAAAGCATGACATTCCATTCTGACCTCAGTTTATTGGAAATAAATCGTATAACATGACCATCACTGAGCTTTTTTGGGTCAGACATCGTCCGCTCAAGTTCATTCTTGGCCGTCTTATCGATCTCTTTCCACTTCTCCAGCCAATTCATTTCGGTATTTCCGGCGGAGTAGGGGCCGGAAGGTAATTCAATCTGATCGTCAGGTGTGCAGAATATGCTGAAACTGGAGCTCATTGACTGATCCTGCGGCTGGATTCTTGACACAAAATGAATCACAGGGATCCCTTCTGTACCCCATGCATCGAACGCCGAGAGGAGTGATTTTGTAAAGGGCTGATCGCCGAAACGGATGATAAGATCCGGTTGGAGACTCTCAAGATGTTCCGGGTTTCGAAGGATCTGCTCAAAGCGATTAACGGTCAAAGATTCGTCTGCCTGCAGGGAGGCACCGGGTTCCATGAGCACCGGTGCACTCAGTGTGTGAATTACTTTTTGAAAGGTATTGCGAAGCGCATGATGCGGATTCGCAGGACCGGCTACAATCAGGGGTCGTTCTGCCTTTTGGATCAGACGATTGACTGTTTCGGGTAAATGTAAAGTCCGCCTTACGGAATCGGAATCGGAATCGGTGTTGGTGTCGCTCTTACGTTCGGGATGCCTGCTGTTCAGGGTCATCTCCGTCTTAATGTCATCCATTTCCGGTTCAAGCGGCTTTCTGAAGGGCAGGTTGATGTGTGCAGCACCTCCTGCACGGATCGATTCTTCAACCGCCTGGCGGGCCAGCCATGAAAGACGCTTCAGGTCCGCAGCGCCTCCGGACGGTTCACCCGCTTCGTGGAAAAATATGGCCTGATCTCCAAAAAGCTTGATCTGGTCGATGGTTTGTGAACTGCCTATGCCTCTGAGGATGGGAGGCCTGTCGGCAGTGAGCACGATAAGCGGAACACCCGATTGACGAGCCTCGATAACAGCCGGCATGTAGTTGGCGCCTGCCGTACCGGATGTGCAGATCAGTACAGCGGGGGTTCCGGTTGCCTTACCGATTCCAAGAGCCATAAATCCGGCCGATCGCTCATCAATCACGACATGTTTTTGAAAACCCTTGTGAATGGCAGCGGCCATGGCCAACGGGGTAGAGCGGGAGCCGGGCGACAGTACCATATGTCGGACACCCTTTTCATAGAGGGATCGAAACAGATGTGATGACCATTTCAGATGGCTGTTCATGGTACTCAGCTCTGTTAACCCGAGAGGGATTCAAGCATCGGTCTGAACTTCAGAATAGTCTCCTTCCACTCTTTTTCAGGATCCGAATCTGCTACAATTCCGCAGCCAGCATAGAGTACAGCACGGTTTTTATGCAGCAGTGCACTACGAATGGCGACGGCAAACTCTCCCCATCCGTTCAGATTGAACCACCCAATGGGAGCTGCATACCAGCCGCGGTCGAGCTGCTCAATGTCATAGATATGAGAGACGGCCTCGTCTCTGGGGAAGCCGCCGACAGCCGGTGTGGGGTGCATCTCACTGATCAGTTCATGAATCTGCACGCCTTTTTTAATAGAAGCGGAAATAGGTGTGAAGAGATGCTGAACGTTGTTCAGTTTCTTGATTTCGGGTTTTTTGGGATGGTTGATGCGCTTGCTGTACTTCTTCAGATTGTCATTGATGGCGCGTATAACAAACTCGTGCTCACTGCGGTCTTTTCTGCTCTTCATGAGTTTCTGGGCAAGTGCTGCATCTTCCAGGGCACTTTTACCCCGCGATGTGCTGCCTGCGAGACCTTCCGTCCTGAAAGTATTATTACGGAACGACGCCAGACGTTCGGGGGTGGCTCCCACAAAAGCGGTATCAGAATCTTTCTGAACCAGAAAATTGAAGCACTCAGGATATTTTTCGCGAAGCTTGTAAGTGATATGCGTAAAGACGGGTGAAGATTTTGATTCCACGGTGAGGGGTCTGGCCAATACAATCTTTTCAAACCGTTTTTCACGTATCATCTCTCTCGCCAGTTCCACTTTACGTATCCAGGCCTGATGTTCATCGGGCGACTGCAGCGTGCATAAAACTCCGGAATCCGTTGTTTCCGATTTGAGGTTACTCAGAACTTCTCCCGAGAGGTGGATGAATTCCGTTATTCTGCTGATGATCTGCTGATAAATATCATGGGGCTTTGAATTCTTCTTGTCAATGGTGAGCGTAAGCAGATGAAGATCCTCGCTTTTAACAAGCATCCATTCGGGCAGCACAAAGCGGGCTGCACCGAACTTTTTCCAGACCCGTCCGATATTGTGATTGTCAAACGAGTATCCACCCAGAAAAAGCGGACCCGCCATGGAGTGTCTTACCGCGGTATATGCGTCAATTTCTCCCTTAAGTCCGGCTGTTTGCTGAGCGATTTCTTCAAATCGGTCAATACCGGTAGCCTTCAGTTCGCGCACTTTTCCCGCAGCGGATATGGAGATTTTATTATCCGGGTGATCCCAGTAAAACTTCTCTTCATAATCCGGGTTGAGCTCCAGCGCGGCAAGCGGGTCGATAGGCGCTATGGGAAGTGTGACTGTAAGCAGGGGGGAAGGAGAATCACCAATCTGTTTGAGAAATTTGGTGAAATCCTGCGAGTCAATCGCTTCAATAAATTCTGTAGGGATGATATTTTCCGGAAATTCTGAATTCATAGATCAAATTGCATCTAAACTTTCAATGTTTTCAATATAAATTGAAAGTTTATCATTCCAAAACGATTTATGAGGCTATGTTATTGAAGGGCAACAGTCTCTAAAGAGGCAGATTTTCCGGGGATGCCATAAAAATCTGCTGTTATCTCTACTCCGCATCGTCAAACTGGCCCGTTTTAAACGGATTCCTGATCCCGTAATCTTCAGGATTATACTCAGCAAGCTCGTAATAATAGTCCCAGGCGAGTTCGCTTTGTCCTTTTTTATCAACCCAGTTGGGGTGGCTCTGTTTGATCAGGCCAACCACACGTTTGGCATAACGTATACGTTCATCCTGGTCTTCAATTCGGGGGATTGCGGCAATCATAAGATCCAGATTGTATCCGCAGTCGTAATCTTTCGGCTTATTCTGTTTGAGAAACATCGTACGAATTAAGATAAGGCAACCGGCTAAACCCAGTGCTGGAGAGTGCGCGGCTTATTTTTGCTGTAAGAATTAAATTACAGGTTTTTGAAGAGGAAAGTAAACCAAATTTCGGTCCCCCGGCAAGGGGGGCGGGTTGCACAGCGGCCTGCTAAAGAGTAATTGATATGCCTTCGGGTTCGGGCATCAAAAATTAGTATATTCCCGCAAAAAAAGAGCAGAACTGCTAAAAGCAACCATTATATGATTTACAATTCCATAATTGATGTGATAGGGAATACCCCGCTGGTACGTTTGCATCGTGTGACGGGTGACCTGAAACTGACAGTTGCCGCAAAGGTGGAGTACCTGAATCCGGGACAAAGTGTGAAAGACCGGATTGCGGTAAAAATGATAGACGATGCCGAACAGAAAGGCCTGCTTAAGCCCGGCGGAACGATTATTGAAGGCACATCCGGAAATACGGGCATGGGGCTGGCGCTGGTTGCAGCGGTACGCGGATACAAGTGTATTTTTACAACAACGGATAAGCAAAGCCAGGAGAAAATTGACCTGCTGCGCGCACTCGGTGCCAAAGTGGAAGTTTGTCCGACCAATGTGGCGCCCGATGATCCGAGGAGCTATTACTCGGTAGCCAAAAGGCTGAGCCGTGAGATCCCAAATTCATACTATCCGAATCAGTACGATAACCCGAGCAACTCAAGGGCGCATTATGAAACAACGGGGCCCGAAATATGGGAGCAGACGGAAGGCAGGGTTACGCACTATGTGGCGGGAATGGGCACCGGCGGCACCATCACAGGTGCATCCACATATCTGAAAGAGAAAAATCCCGACATACAGGTTGTGGGAGTGGACAGTGTGGGATCTGTTTACAAGAAGTATTTTGAAACCGGTGAGTTTGATGAAGATGAAATTAAACCCTACATCACCGAAGGCATTGGAGAGGATATCATTCCGGGCAACGTAAACATGGATCTGATCGATGCGGTGGTTCAGGTAGGCGACAAAGATGCGATGCAGATGACCCGCCGCCTTGCTAAAGAAGAAGGGCTGTTTATCGGCGGCTCATGCGGGGCTGCCGTTTTCGGGGCACTGCAGTATGCCCGAGAGCAGAATCTTGGAGAAAATGATGTGATGGTAGTGATTCTGCCCGACAGCGGTACGCGATATATTTCAAAAATATACAATGATAACTGGATGCGGGAGCACGGTTTTATGGAATGAGTTAAGCGATCGCCTGCCACGAAAACAGGCAGCAATCGATACCTTGCTCGAATATCGTGATCATGCAAAAATCTTAAACCCAAAAGAGGATTTCAGGATGAATCAGGAAAAACAGAAAAAAGCGAATCCTATCGAAATAGAGCTGAAGGAAGATGAGGCGACGGGTACCTATTCGAACCTGGTGATGATTACTCACTCACCGTCCGAATTTGTGTTCGATTTTATCTCAATGATGCCCGCCGTTCCAAAGGCAAAAGTGGTAAAAAGGCTGGTGCTTACACCCGATCATGCCAAGCGTCTGCTAAACGCACTGCAGGATAATATTCATAAATATGAATCGGAGCACGGACAGATAACTTCGAAAGAGAAGTTTGACATGCCTTTTAACTACAGGGGCCCCAAACCGGAAGCCTGATTCCGGTAAATAGCTCCTTTTGGGCTATTTTTTTGCCGCAATTAGCAATCCTGCGCCAAGCAGGAGAAATACCGCATGAGGAAACAGTGCAGCAAATTCGGGAGAAAGAGTGCCAGCGCTTCCGAAAGGTTCAAATATTTTCATCATGGAGAGGTAGATAAAGCTGACCGTCAGCCCGCTTGCAATATAAAATCCTTTCCCGCTTTTTCTGCGCTCGGTGGCAATGGCAAAACCGATCATGCATACAATGACGATAGACAAGGGGTACGACATCCTGCTGTAAAGCTGAACCTGCGGCATAGTGATTCCTGAAGCCCCGATTCGTTGAATGGATTCGATATAGTCAAGCGCCTGCGGATAGGTTAACTGATAGATGTCGGATGATCTTCGTTCCAGGTCGCGCGGAATAATGTTCAGTTCCAGCTCCTCGCGCTGTAATTGCCGCTCCTCAAATCCGGACTCCATGAAAATCTGTTCGCTTCCCCTGTCTATCATCCAGGTGGATGTGGAGTCGACCCAGTTGATGCGGTTTGCATTTACCACACGGTTGATCTCATCTTCCTGAAAAACAAGGTACACTACGGAGTACCCTGAATTGGAGTTCACATCGTAAAAATTGAAACTGACAATGGTGCTGTCGGAATCCTGACGGAAAATACCGCCCCGGTCTATCCGGTCGTTGGATCCCGAAAGATAGCTTCGCTCAAACTCGATCCGGTCAGCGTTTGATTCGGGTATGATAAATGCATCCATATAGCTGATGGTGGCGGCAACACACAGTCCGAAAAAAAGATAGGGAAGACTGAGCCTGTAGAGGCTGATTCCGGTTGATTTGATGGCTGTTATTTCTAGCCTTTCGGTCATCTGCACGGTAATAAAAAGACAGGCAACCAATACGGCCAGAGGTGAAACCAGACGCATCATTTCCGGTATGTAGTTCAGATAGTAGTCTTTCCAGATCTGGGCAAGTGTGGCGCCTTTATCAACAAAATCGTCACTGTTTTCAGAGAAGTCCACCAGGATGTAAATGCAGATCAACACCGCCATCACAAAAAAAGTGATAATGAAGAGCCTGAAAAAGATGTACCTGTCAATTTTATTGATCACGGCTCCAAAGATTGGTTAACCGGAAGGATGTGCTTACCCGGAGGGTGAGAAGCACTCCCGCGGTAAGCAATACAAGATTAACGGCCCACATGCCGGTCATCGGTGAAATAAGCAGTCTGTCGGCTAGTTTTTCGCCCTGAATGATGGAGATGAAAAAGAGAGTAAGGATCCCGGAACTGATCAGTGCAGCCACGCCAATATTACCGTTACGTGTAAGCATGCCGATAGGGGCACCCAAAAGCACAAAGAGGATACAGGCAAACGGAATGGAGAATTTTTTATGCACTTCAACAAGCAGTTCCGCAATCTTGAACGTGCGCCAGTTGTTATTGGTGTAGAAGCGGTCCAGATCTGCATGGTAGGAGTCCATAGCGTTGATCGCCCTGTTCAGAGAGTTGATCTGCAGGGTCGGGTTGAAGAGCTGATTCACGCTGTAGAACTCGGAATCATACACCCGGAGTGTATCCAGCTCCCGTGTCTCTCCAAGCGTCAGTGTACGGCCTACATCCGAAAATATCGGAATATCATCCGATTCGCTCACGTTTTCGGTAAAGGAACGGTATTCATTTTCTCTCTCGGTACGGAGCGAGTCGACCACCGCAAGCATGGCTTCGGTACTCATGGTGCGGTCCGTACGGCTCCTCTGATCCGGGTTTGACCGTGAAAAAGCAAGGTCGGAAAGGTCAAAGCTCATTCTGTAGCGATCAAAGAACGACCTCTCCACGGTTTCATCATCCCGGCGCTCGCCCGGCAGATATCGTAAAATGGATCCGTTTTCCAGAAAAAGAGACAGTGTAAACTGATCCGGGCTGTCGAGCCAGCCGCGTTCGGCCGACACCACCGCACGGTCGCGTCCGTCGGTTTCTGCCTGAAATACACGCACATCGATCAGGGAGTCTGTTTCAGCATCGATCTCTTTGATTAAAAAGGTATAGCCTTCCAGGTCCTGATAAAACGTGCTCTCCTGCAGATCGAATGCGGGTTTCTGCATCCGGATGTCGAGAAAAAGCGATCTCGCCTTGTGATTGGCCTCAGGCAGGATGAGATTGGAGAAATAGGCTGTAAAGGCGAAAAGCAGGGTGCCGGCAATCAATACGGGCAGGATCAGCTTGAAGGGATTGATACCCGCTGCCCGAACGGCGGTTAACTCATTCCATTCCGAAAACTTGCCGAATGCCATCAGCGTGGATACAAGAATGGCAACGGGTACCGCCAGAACAACCATGTAGGCCAGATTTGTAACAATCAGCTCCAGAACAATCATTATAGGCAGACCCTTTCCAACCAGTTTATCCACATGCAGCATAAGAAACTGCATCAGCAGGATAAACATCATGGTGAAAAAGCAGAAGAGAAAGGGTCCCAGGTGCTTTTTAAGTAGATCTTTTTGAACGCTGTTAAGCATGCACTGAATATAATGGCAAATGAGTTGGTTGTGAAACGTTTTTCAGCTATCCGGGTACACGAAGCCTGTTGCCGGTTGAGGCGGATCCGTTGCGTGTAGGATATCACAACAATTCTGCCTGAAACCGATTATTTTCGGCTTGAAATAGACCCGTTTCTGACTTTTAACATAAACGGGAATCATTTATTATTGAAACACCCATTTGAATATTACTCAACACCTTATTTTCCTATCGCATAAAACGCTACGACGACTTAGCCCGTAGAATCGACATACAGAAAGATCTCTGAAACGGTCTGTTACGGGAAAACAGTAACCGCACTGTACGCCTGTGCACACGACAATCCGCATTTATATACTGAAGGTGATGGGATGTTTAGCCTGTTTCGCCCTCGTGGGAGAACTGCATGCTCAGCAGAATGCGGAGCAGGCGGCCGACACCGTACGGACAGCGGAGTTTGACAGCGCCTTCAGAGCTCCGGATATAAAGCCGGTTACGCCGATCAGTCTCAAACCGATTCCGGCGCTCTATTTTATCACCCTTCCGGCCGAAAGGGTAGAAATCAGCACGCGTGCAGACGGCGGTTTTACGGTTGAGAAGCAGATAAGGGGGTACAGATCCGGTTACCCGACCAGCATGGATTTCTCCTCCTACGCAAGCCTGAAGCGTGAAGAAGCTCTGACAGAAAACTGGCAGTTTTTAATCCGTGAATCGCTCAGGCAGCAGACACGGCAGCGAGGCCTGCTCGATTTCAGCCTGGTGATTCCAGGGGGCAGGGAGTCGGCCTTTACCACCATTTTCGGTTCGCCGGAGGTAAACCTGAGGGTAAACGGCCTGGCGAATATGAATGTAGGCGCGTCGATACAAAAATCAGAAGATCCCGCCCTTCCGCCCGATCAGCAGACACGTATTGATCCTACATTTGACCAGAATCTGCAGCTGAATATTCAGGGAAGTATCGGCGACAAGCTAACCATCCAGACCGACTGGGACACCGAACGGCCATTTGAGTATCAAAACCGCCTCAGCATACTCTATGAAGGATACGAAGATGAAATTATAAAAAGCATTGAGCTGGGTAATGTTTCCATCAATACCGGAAACTCGCTGATACGGGGAAGCGGGTCGCTGTTTGGCGTCAAGTCGGTCGCCGAGCTGGGCTCACTGCGGCTTACGTCGGTTATTTCGCAGCAGGACGGTGAGAGCAATGTTGAAACCATCAGCGGAGGTTCGCAGGAGCAGCCCATTCGCATTCGTCCGGCCGAATATCATGACGACCGCCATTTTTTCCTTGATTTCTACACCCGGCAGGAGTTCGAAACCAGCATGGCCAATCCGCAGCAGCTTACCCAAACCCTTCCCATTGCGGATGTGGAAGTATGGGTGCTCAGGGAGAGCATAAAGGCGGATGAAGGAGCACGACTGGCCGTTGCGCTGGCCGATATTGGTGTCATTGAAAATCAGGACGGCACCTTTTCTGCGCCGAATAATGAACTGGATGCCTTTCCGGATGCGCTTCTCGATCAATTCAGGGATCCGCAGCTCGGGATATCGGCCGATGACCTTGGAATTGAGGATTCCCGCAACTTTGAGGAGGGATACTACACCCTTCTGAATGAGGGAACAGACTACACCATCAATAAAGTAACGGGCTTCATCTCTCTGAGACGATCGCTGGGAGCGCGTGAAGTGCTTGCCGTTGCTTTCAATTACCGCGGTTCGCAAAATGACATTATCGAAGTGGGTGAACTGAACCGGAGCGGCAACGACCGGATCTTTCTCAAGATGCTGCGTCCCGCCAATATCTCGACCGATAATGATCTTTTCCAGATCACGATGCGCAACATCTATTCGCTTGGCGTCAGCAACATCACCAGTGAATCACTGGAACTTGAACTGGAGTTTACGGAAGATAACATTGCGCGCGATCGTCTTCCGGGCCGGAATGCTACGCTTTTGCAGGATCTGGGTTTAGACAGGGTGGACACTCAGGGAGCACTGGAGCCGGACAACCAGCTCGATTTCGGAACAGGCACACTCGATGCACAGAACGGGCTGATTATTTTTCCGTACCTGGAACCGTTTGGTGAGCGGATTCGCAATATTCTGCAAGAGACTGCCGCTTCAGCAGAAGAGATAGATAGGCTCGCTTACGATGAGCTTTATGCCGAACGACAGAGAAATGCATCACAGAGCTCAAAAAACGGATTTTATAGAATTCGCGGAACCTCAAGAGGGGGGCTACAGGATAATTACAACCTTGGATTTGCCCTGGTGGAGGGATCTGTAAGGGTATTTGCAAACGGAACCGAACTGCAGGAGGATATTGACTATCAGGTGGATTATTCGTTCGGCACGATTACCATACTGAACGACCGCTACACGGCCGCAGGGCAGGATATCCAGATTGAATATGAGAATCAGGCGCTGACGTCCATTGAACAGAAAACGTTTACGGGGATTCGGGCCGAATATGAACTCATCCGCGGCTTTACGCTGGGGGGTACATTTTTTCGCTTTAGTGAACGTCCGCTGGATGACAAAATTGGAATCGGAGATGAGCCCATCAGCAATTCCGTAATCGGTTTTGATACCAATGCGCGGTTTGATGCTCCTTTTCTGACACGCGCCCTCGATTGGCTGCCGCTGTTTCAAACAAGGGAAAATTCTGAATTTACATTCAGCGGTGAAATTGCACAGCTTCGTCCCGGAGTAGCTGAAACCAGGGCTGTAAAACAGGCCATCCGGAATAATGAGCTCTTCCCCGACGAGGAGGACGGGCTCTCTTTTGTGGATGATTTTGAGGGGGCGGAGATCAAGATCACCTTGCTGAATGCTACGCGGTGGAACCTGGCTGCGGCGCCTGCAGCGGTTCCCGGGTATCCTGCTGATGCGGGTTTCTTTGAAGAGGAGGATTTTCCGGGTCAACCGATCAGCAACCAACAGTCGCGTATTGAACGGTCTGATCTGCGGTCCACGTTTTCATGGTACACCATTCCGCGAAATATCAGCAATATCCTGGGGGGTGTGGAATTTACGCCCGAGTCGGAGCCTGTGAGGGTAACGGATGTGTTTCCAGGCAGGGAGACGCAAAACCCGCAGGAGGAGATCATCAATACGCTCGACGTTTATTACGACCCCGGCCAGCGCGGGCAGTATAACTATAACCAGGACCTCCAGCAGCTGCTTGAGGTGGAACCCGAGCGCACCTGGGGAGGAATGACTGCTGTCATACCCTCCGGTCAGGAAGATTTCACCCAGAATAACATTGAATTTCTTGAGTTTTGGGTACAGCCCGTACTTCCCGGCGGTCAGCTGCCGGCTGCCTCTTCGATTGAGGACTATGATGGCCGCATGTATATCGATATCGGTCTGATTACAGAGGATGTGGTGCCGAATTCGAAGCTGAATACAGAAGATGGCCTGGCATTGAACCCGGATAATCTGATACTGGACAATACGGCCAACCCACGATCCGCGCTGCCCGCAAATCCGCCGCCGCCCGAGGGACAGTTTTCGAACGAAAACAGGGAACTGGAAGACGTGGGGTACGACGGCATGCCCAATGCAAACGGTGCGAACAACCTGGAAGAGCGAACCGTTTTTGAGGATTTCGTGGAACAGATGCGGGTTCAGTGGGGCGAGATAAGCTCTGTTTTTCAGCAGATTCAGGAGGATCCCTCAAATGATGATTACGCTTTTTACGGGGAGTCGCAGCTCGACGGGCTTCCCCTTCATGAGCGCTTTCACAGAATGCTCGGGTACGCAGACGGAAACACTCCCCTGGATCAAAGCGAACGCAGGGCGTCCACGAATCGCCCGGATACGGAGGGTCTGGTTAACCCGTCGACGGTAAGCCTCACAAACGCCTATTTTCAATATGAAGTGGCACTGAACCCGGCCGATGAAACACAGCTTCAGATCGGGGCACCCGGATCTTACATCGTTGACCGGGTACCCGGTTCCCGGCAGCAGGACCGATGGTATCTGGTCCGGATTCCCCTCGAAGAGTTTGAACGGCAGGTAGGCGATATCAGTGATTTTCAGAACATCACTTATATGAGAATGTGGTTGTCGGGTTATGAGAGGCCGTTTACCATGAGGTTTGCCTCACTGGAATTTGTTGGGAGCCAGTGGAGGCAGGACGAGCAGATCAACAACACACTTGACCCGAATGCGGACATCCGCATCAGTACCATCAACATTGAGGAAAATTCGAACAGAAGGCCGATTCCATACCGGCAGCCGGCCGGCGGTATCCGGGCCCAGAACCGGGGGTCGCAGCTGCAGTCGCTGCAGAATGAGCAGTCGATTGTTCTGCAAACCGAAAACCTGGGTCCCGGTGCCACACAGCTTGTAAAGCGTGTTTTTCCGGGCGGACTCAATTTACTGAACTACTCAAACATGAGAATGTTTGTGCACGGTGAAGGCTACCAGGAGCGGGGTGATGCAGAACTTGTGGTTCGGATCGGGAATGACCTTGAGAACAACTATTATGAATACCGTCAGCCGGTAACGCCTACAAATGAGAATTTTCCGTGGCAGCCGTTTGACCCGGCAAACAGCGGCCAGCTAGAACAGGAAGCAGAGGAGGTTTGGCTGTATGACCAGAACAGCATGAACATCGTGCTGTCCGCATTCAACCAGCTGAAGCAGCTGCGGGACCAGGAGAACGGCAATCAGTTTTCCGATATCTATGAGCGTTCCGACATTCTGGAGGATGCGGTACCGGGTGCGGTGGTTGCCATCAAGGGAAATCCTTCTCTGAGCCGTGTTTCAGAGGTTGGTCTTGGTATCCGCAACCCGTACGATCCCGATGACACGGACGGTCCCGGGGTTCCGGTACTGAGTGCGGAGATGTGGCTGAATGAGCTGCGCGTATCCGGTTTCGATAATGAAAAAGGCTGGGCGGCAAATGCAAAAACCACACTGAAGCTGGCGGATTTCGCCACGGTAAACGCAAATTTGTCTCGTCAAACGCAGGGATTCGGCTCGCTCGACTCCAGGCTGGGCCAGCGTTTGTTCAGCAATGAGCTGGCTTACGACATCAATACGGCAGTTAACCTTCACAGCCTGTTGCCGCAAAGGTACGGCTGGTCCATACCCGTCAGCTTTACGGCACGGAGTTCATCGTCCATTCCCAAATATCTTCCCAACCAGGGGGACATTCGCTTTTCTGATTTTGAACAGGCTGTAAGAAACAGGGGAGATTTGAGTGAAGCTGAACAGGACAGGCTGATTGACCGTGTTACAAGAGAGATAGAAACCTATTCGAAGAGCTATTCGCTGAATTTGTCGAACATGACCAAGGAGAACTCTCAAAATTCACTTGCCAGGTATACGCTCGACAATACCACCATCAATTATGTCTACAATACAACCGACAGCCGGAATCCGGAGTATCGATTTCAGGACAACTGGAATTACAGCGCGTCTGTAAGATACAATCTCAATTTCCGGTCGGTAAAATTTATCAGGCCGCTGGGTTTTCTGGGGGGTGTGCCTCTGTTGTCCCCATTGGGCGGGCTTCAGCTGGGAATTATGCCAAATAACCTTACCACGTCGGCCAGCACCCGCAGAAGTTACGAGGAGAGACTGAGGCGCCTGCAGCAGGGGCAGACCCTTCTTCCAAGGCAGCAGACACACAATTTCACATACGATACCAACCTGGGCATCGGGTACAACCTGACACCTTCCATATCAACGAGCTTTCAGACCCAGAATGTTTTCGACCTTACCAGGGTCTCCGTGAGTAATGCAGGCCTAAGCGGACCCGACAGCACCGCGTTTACCCCCGATCCGTCTCTGGATGTATTTTCAGGTCTGCTTACAGGTGATATTTCGCCCCGGAAAAGCAACTATAATGAAAACTATACAGCCAACTGGCAGCCCCGCTTCAGCAATATCGGTTCTTTGAACTGGCTTACCTATACCGCCCGGTATGCGGGTGGGTTCAGGTGGGAAAATTCACCGTTTGGATCCAATCTCGGATCCCGCATTTCCAACAGCTTCAGGCTCGATCATACGTTCCGAATGGACACCCAAAACCTGTTTCGCCGACTGCCGTTTTACAGGAAGGCGGAGGAAGCGGATCAGCGCGAGCGCAGGGAGCGTCAGGCGGCACGGTCGGATGAGAACGGGGAAGCTGAGGGGTTTTCGGCCGGTGAGACGGCTTCGTACATCGGCCGCAGATTTGTGCTTGCACTCTTCAGTATGAGAAGTATCGATATCAGCTACAATGATTCAAAAACAGCAGCTCAGTCGGGTTTTGACGGTGGTTCCAGGTTTTTTGACATGTTCGGCGGAGATACCTATTCGCCGGGTTTTGGATACAGAATCGGTATTCAGGAGAGAATATCGCGCGACAGACTGATCGCGAATCCGGACGGACTGTCATCGATTCAGCTGCCTTCCAGCAACACCTTTTCAGATAATTTCGGGGTTACCACGCGCCTCAATCCGTTCAACAATTTTTCTGTTGACCTCAACTGGCAGTCACAGTGGGATGAAAGAACCAGCGAACTTGTGTCGTTGGCGGCCGACAACTCCATAACAACCGTCAGAAGTGCATCGGGCAACATCAGCTCGAGCGTCTGGGCGTTCGGCAGCGGCTACGAGTCGCTCTTCCGTAATCAGCTGCAGGCCGCTTTCGATGATATGAGTGCAACTGAAAACCTGATTACCACGGGCGGCGATGAAACGACCGTACTGAACAGCGTTCGGCTTCAGCGGGATTTCAGGAACGCCTACCTGGGAGGCTCATCCTCCGTGGGAGAGAAAAACTTTACTCCCATACCGCTGCCGAACTGGAGAATCAACTGGACCGGCGTGGAGGGACTATTCCCGTTCATTGGCCAATACATGCAGCGTGCCACGCTGACCCACTCCTATACGGGGCTTTACCGGATCGGGTGGAATCTGAATAACAATCCCGGTGAACTGATCACGCGCCGTCTGGGTGCCTATACGATTGAGGATCTGAGGCCTGAATTCGATCCCAGTTCCGTGAACATCGAAAAGCGGTTTGCCCCACTGATTCAGCTGAACGTGACCTGGGAGAACGGTCTGAGAACGCAGATCGGCTATGAAACCAGCAACATCACCAGCCTGGCCATGTCGAACTCACAGGTTGCCGAACGCATCTCCAGAGGGCTTAGAATGCAGATCGCCTACACGCTCCGCAATTTCCGCATACCGCTGTTTAAACGGCTGACAAACAACGTAGATCTGAGCCTGACCGGCAACTATGTGGAAGATACCGAACAGCGTTTCCTGCTGGATGCGGATCTGGAGCGCGCGCTGCTGGAGGACGCGACGGTGATTGACCGCGATCCCGGCGCCTACGATTTCAATCCGCGTCCGCCTACGGGACAGACCCGCATCAACGGGGAGTTTCTGATCGGGTACCGTTTTTCCAATACGCTGACCGCCAATTTTACATACGGATTCAGCCAGATCCTGCCCAAATCGTCGAGCACCTTCAAGCGAACCACGCACGATATCCGTTTCAACATCCGGATTAACATTCAGTCGTCGTAGGGCAGTGAGGTAATCACAAAAAGGAGATACAGATATCATGACACCACAATTCAGAAACCTGGTTTTTGAGGGCGGCGGGGTGAAGGGGATCGCCTGTATTGGAGCGATGAGAGTACTCGACAGCCACGGGTACCTGGAACACATCACGCGCGTGGGCGGAACGAGTGCAGGGGCGATCAATGCCATGATTTATGCACTCGGTTACACCATGGACGAACAGGAGGAAATCCTGAACCGAACCGACTTTAACAGCTTTATGGACGACTCATTCGGAATCTTCAGGGATCTCTGGCGTGTATGGCGCCGGTTTGGATGGAACCGAGGGGATGCGTTTATGGAGTGGGCCGGGAAACTGATTGAGCGAAAACTGGGTAAACGGAACGCCACATTCGATGATCTGAAACGTGCTGGTCGCCCGGATCTCTATATGATCGGAACCAATCTCTCTTCCGGTTACGCGGAGGTCTTTTCACATGAGCGTCATCCTGATATGCCGCTGGTGGAGGCGGTGCGTATCAGCATGTCCATTCCGCTCTTCTTTACCGCCCGCAGGCTGGGGGAGAGAGAGGATGTGTTTGTGGACGGAGGGGTGATACGGAACTACCCGGTGAAACTGTTCGACCGGATGAAGTACATTGATATGGACAGGGAGCCGGGAGCCTGCCGCCATACCAACTATTACGATGAGGAAAACGATATTTTTCTGAGAAAACGACCCGGACGCAGCCCGTATGTTTACAACCGCCAGACCCTCGGAATGCGGCTGGATACCAAAGAGGAGATCGGACTGTTCAGATACAATGAACCTCTGAAGGGGAGTCCTGTTCAGGCTTTTAAATCGTATGTGAAAGCCCTGATGGGTGCCCTGATGCAGGTTCAGGAAAATGTGCACCTGCACAGTGACGACTGGCAGCGCACGCTCTACATCAATACGCTTGATGTAGAGACCACGGATTTTGACCTGCCGGATGAAAAGAAAAGTGCTTTGACGGAGCAGGGAAGAATAGGCGCGGAGGCCTATTTCGAATGGTTTCATAATCCGGATGAAGACCCGGTCTGCAGAATCTGATCAGCCTTCTTTGTACATCCTGTCAACAATCACCATATGCGGAAGGGTGAGTACGGATATCAGGATAAACATGAGTGATAAAAACTGCTCATCAAGCCCGAAAGCGTGATTAATGCCTGCCAGAAAACCAAGGCCTGCAATGGACACCGCTGTAAAGGGCAGAGCTTTTTTATAGAAGCCCGGAACCGTCAGGTTTTTCCCGCGGGATTTGAAAAAATCGCGCATCTCATTGATATGGCCCGCCGAATGCCACAGTGCAAAGTAGAGGGCAAAACCAATCAGCGGTCCCGTAATCATAAGAACGAGAATCAGCAGGATGCTGTCGCCCGCCAGCTGGAGGGGATTGTCAAATTTACCCGCGAACACTCCTGCAGCCACGATCAGAAGATAGGCTCCGATAATTCCGGCAACGGCAAGCTGCGGATCCGGCATCAGCGCGGAAAATTGCTCCAAATCAACAGACATCGCTTCCGCCATGATCGGGTAGGTCGCGGCCGGATCCGAAAAAATGATCAGGCCGATTATCATACAGCCTCTTGCCAGGTACCACGCCATTCGTCCGGAGCGTTCAGCGGAAAACTCCTCCATGTCAGCCTGCCCGAAATGATAGATGGAGATCACAAGGAAAAGAGCCATCCCTGCAACCGGCGCCAAAAACCAGAGAAGGCCCACCGCAAGCATAATAAGCAGGTAACTTGCATAAAATTTCAGATGTTCCACCCACGACTGGTTGAGTCCGTACAGCTCTGCAGCCATCACATGATCAATTGCTCCGTGGGGGATGCCGATCAGAAAAACCGAAGCCAGAACGGCCCAAAGGGCAAGATTGCCGGATGAACCGGGGAGAAATAGAGCCGCCGCGATAAATCCCAGTGAAACCGCGATAGTGAGAATGTTCAGTATGCTCGATTGATGCCGCATGGTGCAGACGTCAGGCTCCGGTTAAAATTCTCTGTTTCGTGTTCCATATCGCCCGGAAAAAGGGCATGTAGGGCAGTGAGGCAAATATCGCCACTTCCTGGTGGAGGGAAGTCTTTTCTTCAAGAAACTGAAGAATACGGTCGAACGTATTCCTTTTGAATAATTCACGGAATATTTTGACACTGATGCCGGGATGCGTCTCCAGAATATGCAAGAGCATCATGTCATATACCCTGAACCGGTACCCGGACGCCTGGTCAAGGACGGGCTTTTGGTTCTTCTCAAGTGCCTCCAGGATGTCTGCGGATTGACGGTGTATACGTGTAAAGGTGTACCCTGTGGAAGGCTTTGTAAGTCCGCCAACCGTACCTGTATTGAAAACCCTGTCGCACCATTCAGTTGAATACCGGCGGTCTTCCATCGGGATTACGCCTTTCTCCTTGCGCCTGATGGTGTAATCGTCTTCCTGAAGGTGATATACATTTTTCAGGTACGTCCGTATGCCTCTCTCATACTGTTCATCTGTAAGCAGGGACGGACTGAACAGCGTATGTTCAATCAGGACCTTCTTTTCCGTAAACGGAAGCAAATACATGAAAGCCACACCGTTGTCCTGGTCGATATCAAAATCCATCAGGGTGGCCTTTTCGGGGTCGAACAGGGGGGTATTGGTTTCTATTTCCCAACCCAGAAAATGCTGCATGAGAGAGATATCCACCCTTGCCCGGTCGAATCCGGGAGGCTTCAGCGCACTCTGAAATATCCACGTTGCCGAGTAGGTACCTTTTTCGGTTTCCATCAGGGCACCTTCGTTCTTGCTGCTGAAGCCTTTAATACCCGTTTCCAGAAGCGTGACATTGTTGCGGGCCCCGGCAAGATTTAAAATTCTCTCTGCGTAATCAACGCTTCGCATGCAGTGGTATTTGTGATGTTTCAGCTCACCGGAAAAGAGCTGACCGTGTGCCTTAACTTCAAGCCGGTTCCATGTGTGGTGTACAAGATCGGAAAAGGGCATGGATTCGGTATCCCAAAAACACCAGGTTTTATCATTCGACGGTGTAAGGGATAGGTCGGCAACCAGAATGGAGGTGTTGCGGATCTGTTCACTGCGGGAATTAAGCAGATGCCAAAGCAGGCTGAGTCCTGCAGCACCTGCACCTGCAATAATGATATCGTAGTCCGCAGTTTTTTGCATGGTTCGTCTGTGTTAAAAAAGCTCCATCACATTCGTGGAACGCAATGGAGCCTTACCCTAAAGACAGCCTCAAACGGCTGGTAGCCTGCACTCGCAGACTCCATCATAACCCAACATGCGATGAGTCCGTTCATTGAATAGTGTACAGTCTGCTTCAGAGGTCCAGGTCCAAATCAACTTGTTCCGTTTCATAAAAAAAAAGCGGTATCACAAGTGCCGTCAAATAGCACAATAATCCGGCAGCCACCATTGTGGCGGCGATTTGTGTATCGTACTCAAGAAGATCCCACCGTGCAAGCAGATTGCCCCAATCGTGTGATTCACTTCCCAGGTTGCCGATTAGCGGTAGCTGCCGCTCGCCGGCATCCGCTGCATAAAACGCAATGCTGAGCCATGCTGAGCCAAGAAAATAGAATCCGAATTGTGTCCATTTGTAATATCTGTTAATGATAAAAAAACCAATCAGAATACATGGCAGTATTAATTCATTCAGAGAACCGCCGAGGATGGTTAGAGTGCGATTGCCGAGAATACCGAAGAACGTATGTCCGGCCTCATGTATAATCAGCAGGAAGTTGCTGATCAAAAAGTTCTCCAGGTTTATTGGAAAAGGGAAAGAGTAGGAGATGCTGAAAAAGATATTAAAGCGAAGAACCCAGTAAGCCTGATGCAGGTGATAGATGATAAACGGGATCATTGCAGCTGAAAGCCACCACTTTTTAACAAACACTGACCAGGGTATTTGTTGCAGTTTATCTATCATTTATCCAGTTCCGGATAGGTCTTTTTGCCAAAAAGAAGTGCCTGTACGACAATCAGTTTTTGATACACCAGGTGCTGTGGTGTTGGGTGGTACTCACTGTAGAGCTGATGCTTTCTCTTCTTGAGCGTTTTGCCCAAGCGCGCATAATATGCAAAGTGCGCCCGGATTATGGCCCATGTTTCAGCCGGTCTCCCCAAAAATAGTGACCGGATACCCGCCAGGCCGTCCAGTATCAGCCTGAAAAGAATTTTTGGCACCATAAAGCTATCAAGGTTTTTTGTAAGCATGATCAGGCTGTTGCGGTAATTATAGTACACTTTCCGCGGTGAACCCATCGGCAGAGACCCCCCGCCAAGGTGATATACAACGCTTTCAGGCTGTGACATGACCCGATTGCCCATTTTATGAGCCCGCCAGCAGAAATCGATCTCCTCCATATGAAACTCAAAATCTTCATCAAATCCACCCAGCTCAAGAAAGAGATCTTTTCGTACGGCAAATGCTGCGCCCGATGCCCAGAATATTTCATCAGGCTCATCATACTGACCGGTGTCTTTTTCCACGACATCAAAAATCCGTCCCTTGCAAAACGGGTATCCCAGCTTATCGATCATGCCACCGGCTGCGCCAGCATATTCAAATTTGTCAGGCTCAGTGGCTGACAGCATTTTTGGCTGTGCAACTCCAATGGATTTATCATTGAAGGTGCGGGCGAGCGGATGGAGCCAATCGGGTTCAACCCGGACGTCATTGTTTAAAAAGATCAGGATGTCGCCATCGGCATACTTTACCGCACGGTTGTTGCCGCCGCAGTAACCGTAATTTTGGTCGAGAGTGGCGATCTTGATACCGGGAATATTTTCTCTTATCCACTCCGAGCTTTCATCTGTGGATGCATTGTCGGCAATAACAATCTCAAAATCAGGATATGAAGTAGCCGCAACAGAGGGCAGAAAGTGCCTCAGATGGTCAAGGGCATTCCAGGTTACGATGATGATACTGAAGCGTGGTTTCAATAAACCATTTGCTGTTTGAGGTTATAAGCCGCTAAGATAGCAATCATTCGGTCATATTATAAAACAGGGGCATTTTTTGCACGACAGGTGGAAATGTTAACAAATCTATAAGAAACTGTAATGAAAAAAATGAGCGATCCATTTTGGATGGATTTAGAGGTTTCCTACTTTCACAGAAAGCTCAATTATACAGCGGCATGATTAAAATCGGACTCATATCCGACACCCATAACTATTTCGACCCCCAAATCAGGGAATACTTTTCAGACAGGGATGAAATCTGGCATGCCGGTGATTTCGGAACGATCGAAATAGCAGAACAACTGGCTGACATAGCTCCCGTTATTGGTGTGTATGGTAATATTGACGGGCAGGATATCCGAAAACGTTACCCGCTTAATCAGCGCTTTGAACGGGAAGGCGTTGATGTATGGATGACTCACATCGGAGGGGTGCCCGGACGCTACTGCCTTCCCATCAAGGAAGAGATTGAAAACAACCCGCCCGATCTTTTTATTTGCGGCCATTCCCATATACTCAAAATTGCAAGAGATCAGTCACTTGATAAAATGCTCTATATGAATCCGGGCGCTGCCGGAAAACAGGGCTTCCAGGTGTACCGTACCATGGTCAGGTTTACCATCGATAAGGGTAAAGTGCTGGATGTGGAAGTGATCAACCTTGGCAAAATAGGCCAGGAAGCTTAAAATGAGTGGGGGATCACCGCGGAGGCGCTAAGGACGCAAAGTGTAGGTTTAAAGAATCAATTATTATTTAATACTCATTAAAAAAACTCCCGCGCCACCGGGGTGATTTTTTTATTCCCTATCAAGCAGCTCCATGGCGTTGAAAGCCGACTGAATCACGAGTGGAATGCCTCCGCCGGGATGTGTGCTTCCGCCCACCAGATAGAGCCGGTCGATACCCCTCAGTTTGTTCCGGGGCCTTAGAAATGCCGAAAAACGGGTGTTGGATGCCGTGCCGTAGATGCTCCCCCGGTTCGACCGGTATCGTTCGAAAAAATCATTAGGATTGATGGTTTCCTTGAACTCAACCGAGTTGCGCAGGCCGTTCAGTCCGCGTGATTCCAGCTCATCAATCAAAAAATCGGCATACGCCGGGGTAATTTCGTCCCAATTCTGTGAATCATGCAGATAGGGTGCATTTACCAGGATAAAGAGATTCGATCCACTGTCGGGTGCATGCTCAGGATTGGTATGAGAAGTATTAGCAATATAGATGGTCGGGTCGCCCGGCATTTTCTTCTCACCGAATATCTGCTCAAATTCATGCCTGTAGTCTTCCGAAAAAAAGATGTTGTGGTGCACAAGCTCCGGCCATGATCTGTTGCATCCGAGCAGCAGTACAAATCCTGAACAGGACGGTTCTATTTTTTTCTGCCTGGCCCTTTTCAGAGAGGACACCGCATTTGCGGGCAGCAAGTTCAGAATGGTGTCGGTCGCATCGCTGTTGGCGATCACAACTTCGGCCTTGTGAACGGTACCATCTTCCGTTTCAACACCCTCTGCTCCGGATGATCCGGCAAGAATACGATTAACGTTTTTGTTGTAATGAAAACGCACACCCAAATCCGCGGCGAGCTTTTCCATAGATTCTGCAATCTGGTAGAGGCCTCCGTTTACGTAATAGCCTCCCTGGTTTAGCTCCACGTGCGGAATAACATTGAGCGTAGCGGGAGCGCGGAAAGGGGAGGATCCATTGTAGGTTGCAAACCGCTTGAAAAATTGCCTCAGGTGAGGGGAGTCGAAATAGGTATCCACAACATTCGATACGGTCGAAAACGCATCAATATTCAGAAAATCGGCCAGATTCAGGCTTTTCAGATCGCTCAGCTCAAACAAGGGGTTGAAGATGAAAGCACCGGAGGTTTTGGTGTAGATTTCTTCTGCCCGATCCAAAAACTTCACATAAGCGTCCGTATCTCCCGGGGCAAATGTCCTGATCTCAGAAACAGCCTTTTTACGATCGGAGTAACTGTCGAAACGAACACCATCTTTATAGAAGTAACGGCACAGAGGCTCAGGTTCAACAATCTCCAGATAATCACTCATCGAACGACCGCAATCGCTGAAAAGCCTTTCAAGCAAAAACGGCATCGTAAACAGGCTCGGCCCCGTGTCAAAGCGGTACCCTCTCGCATGCACCTGCTGCATTTTACCTCCCGGAGTGCCGTTTTTTTCATAAACATCCACACTGTATCCCCGGGATGCCAGCAGAGATGCTGCAGCAAGCCCGCCGATACCCGCTCCGATAACAATTGCACGCTCAGACATGGCTCTTTAACCGTAAGAAGTTAGGTTGCATGTTAATCGATTCCCGGGGTGAGCGGGGTTGCAGATTCAGACGTTTAGTTGGAGGCTCAGTCAATTTCGGATAAAGTTTGTTGTACAATCATATGATGATCCGCATTGACGGACAATGAATTGTAAAGTGCTTCTTCATATGATGCCGGAATCGTTCAGATTCTGGTCAATTTGGCGACCGCTTCAATATGATATGTTTGCGGAAACATGTCGACAGGCTGCACCGTTTCCACCCTGTAGAACTCTTTCAGGATTTTCAAATCCCTGGCCATTGTTGATGGATTGCAGCTTACATAGACCAGCCGTTTCGTCTGCAGCCGGCTTAGCTGTTCCACCACATCCGGGTGCATTCCCGATCGGGGCGGATCCGTAATTACACAGTCGGGCATACCGTGTTTTTTCAAAAACGACTCGTTGAATGTGTCTTTCATATCGCCCAAAACAAACTCAACGTTATCAACACCATTCTCACTTGCGTTGAATCGTGCGTTTTCGACTGCCACATCCACAAGTTCGATACCCGTTACTTTTTTGGCTTTGTCTGCCATAAAGAGTGAGAGCGTGCCTACGCCGCAGTACAAATCAAACAAATGCCCGCCTTTGGCAGGCTCGGCAAATTCTCTCGCAACCTTGTAGAGTTTTTCTGCCTGATGCGTATTGGTCTGAAAAAAAGCGTTCGCATGAATTTTAAAGGAGTGATTACCGATATGGTCCACGATGAATCCCGGACCGTACAATATGTGTTCGAACCTCCCGACCGCAGTTGGATTGGGCTGATCGTTCACGTTATTGACAACGGTTGTAATCTGAGGGAACTCGTTAAGCAGAGCGTCTTTCAGCCTGCCGGTCAGCTCCGGATCATCCTTGTATGTAACCAGGTTCACCATCAGGTCGTGCGTGTAATATGAGTTCCGTATCACGAGATGCCTCATAAACCCGGTATTCTCACGATTATTGAAGGCGGGTATCTGATGCGTGATGCAGTAGTTTCGCACGAAATCCAGGATTTGGAACGAAACGGGATCCTGAAGGTGGCATTCATTCAGGTTCAGGATTTTGTCAAATCTTCCGGGGGCATGCAGACCGGCCGCAAACCCGGTATCGTCCACGTATTCGTCTTTATTGATCTCTTCTTCCGTGAGCCAGCGCCGGGTGGCAAAGCTGTATTCCATTTTGTTGCGGTAATAGAGCTCGTGATTACATCCGATGATCGGCTGCACAATTTCTGGATCAAGCTCTGCGATACGCTGCATATGATCGCGTACATGCTGCTCCTTCATGATAAGCTGTTCGGAATAGGGCAGGTGCTGCCATGTGCATCCTCCGCACACATTTGCATGGCTGCACGCAGGTTCGATGCGAAGAGGAGAGGGGTCTGTAATCTGGAGCAGCTTTGCTTCGATAAACTTCTTTTTTTTTCGTGTAATGCGCGCCTTCACTTTGTCGCCCGGAGCGGTTCCGGGTACAAATACGGCCATGCCGTCAATTCGTCCCACACCTTTCCCCTTGAAAGCGGTAGAATCGATTGTCAGTTCTACTTCAGAGCCTTTCTTAAGAGCCATTAAACCTGCTGCTCGTTTTCTTTGTCAATTTCGTACTGTGTTTCATACTGAATGGAAAAGGCCGTTCGCGTATCGGTAACATCGGCCAGTTTCCTCATGGAGAGTTCAAGCTGCTTCATTACGCGAATAGAGATGGCTTCCAGGAATTTAACGGCTGTCTCAGGGTTTCTCTTTTTCAGTGTTTCAAAATCCGGTTTAAAGAAACCCAGAAGAACACAGTCGGTGAGGCATTTTGCGGACGACATACGGCGAATCTCGTATCCGATCGACATGGTTCCTATTTCCCTTGGGGCCTGAATGTTGATTGAATACTGATCGTTTTCACTTTCCGACTGGCTGTTTTTAACGGTAAGCTGAACCGTACCTTCTTCGATAAAGTACATCCCGGTTCCGGGATCGTTCTGGTAGTATATAAATTCACCCTCTTTGTAGCGCCTTCTGTGGCAGAGCTGAAGAAGCTCGTATCGTTCGGTTAGTGAAAGCTCAGACAATAAACCCGATTTGAGTACGATATTGCCCTGTTTTCTGATTTTACGAAGATCATTTTTTTTAAACATGATGCTGTGAGTTAGAGGCCTATACAAGGTTAGAATGAGTGACCGATACCAAAACTGAAATAGGGTGTGCGGTCTTTGAACCAGCCTTTCTGCAAATCTTTTGCCCGAAAGGTGAAATCGATGCGTGCTACAAGGAATTCCCAGTCAAAGCGCAGGCCCAGTCCTGTACTTACGGGAATTTGCTTATAAAATGTGTCAAACGAAAACCGGCCGTCTTCCAGAATGTCAACGTCGTCTTCATCCAGGAAACGGTTGCCGGGCCCGTACCATACGTTTCCGGCATCGGTATGCCATGCAAGCTGCCACTGGGCGCTTAAAACATTGTCGAACAGTACCTGCCGAAGCTCTGTAAAGGCTGCCAGTTTAATCTCACCGCCGGGAACCGAAACATCCTCAATTGCGCCCGGCCCAAGTAAAAATGGATTGTACCCTCGAATATCATTGCTGCCGCCTGCGAAGAACCGCCTGTTCAGCGGTATGCTTTCGCTCTGTCCGATCGGAGTTGCGTATCCGCCGAACAGCCTCCATGCAAATACGGAGGTAGGGGTTACAGGATAGTACCTGCGGTAGTCGGCAGAAAGCTTCACAAACCTGCTGTAACTGAGCTGACTTGGAAATATCCCCAGAGGAAGCGTCAGGGTGCCCTGCAGTTCACCGGGGCTTACCAGGAATCGGTCAATGAAATAGGGAATATTTCCTCCCAGTGCTACAGAAAATTCACTGAAATAACCTGAGTCACGTTTAATCAAATTGGTATTTTGATTTCGAAAGGTATACCGGATAATGGACGAAAACTGAGGCCGGAAATCCTCCAGAATACGCTGCACTTCCAGCTTGTTTTCAATCTCTTCTGGTGTTTGATTCTCATTGTCGCGGAACTGCTCAATCAGCGCTGACCTGAATCCCCCCGAAATATCGATGTCGATCACATCCAGTTCAATCCAGTCGAGAAAACTGCGGTAGCGCTCCGAATGAATAACCTCATAACGAAGATTAAGCCGTATATCCGAATTAACATCAAAGAACTCCTGGCTCGACTGCCCATAGGTTAAAGAGTAAAGTGTTCTGGAAGATTCTACCCAATTGCGGTTCTGAAGAAAGGCAAAAGGAAAGTTAAGCCTGGGTATGGCATATTCAGCACGTGTCTCAAAATTCCGATAGGTGGTTGCGCGGTCCGACTGGCTGATATTTGACGGGATAAACTCAATGCTGCCGTTTACACCCAGTGTCAGGTTTTCGGCACGCCCAAATGAATTGTTATTGGTGTAATTGATACCGGCTCCGGTACCGAATCCGGTTCTGCGCATACCAAAAAATTCAGCCCGGATGGAATGTTTGGGCAGGGTTTGAAGGTCGAAATAGACCGGTATTTCTGAATTTGAATAGTCGGGCAGCGACCCGCCTTCACTGAGTCCAAACCTGTTAACCAGCATCATTCCCAGGCTCTGATAGGAGTTTACGCTTTTCAAATAGGCCGACTGGTCAAACGGTTCACCCGGCATGAACTGAATCTGGTTGCTGAGCAGGCTGAATCGGGTCTGTGCCGATTCCTGCTTCTGCATATCAATACGGTAACCCTGCAGAGCATGGGGCGGACCTTCAAGCACGCTTTCTTCGTTAAATCCGCTGGCACCCTCGGGACCCGAGAGATTGATAAATACATCTCCAAAGGTATAAAAACCACCGGGTGTGATGTCGTACAGTACGTCGAGCTGCTGGGGATTATCCGTATCACGCTGAATCAAGGCGCTTACAGAGTCGCGCTGTACCGATGCAAAACCGTGATTTCTAAGAAAACTAATGATGCGAGTCTGCTCTTCGCGCAGGGTTGCAGCGCGGTACTGCCTGTTAACGCTGAATGTGGAATCGTTGCGCAAGGAGCCGAAAAACAGGCTTTCTGAATAAAACTCGTCACTCAGTTCCGGGTCATCGAATTCAGGCAGGCCGGTATAGCCCACTGATCGGATCCTTGAAGCGGGCCCTTCACGAATGATGAACGACACTTCAACGCGTTCGGGGCGATACTCAATGATGGTAGTGTCGACACGAACGCTGAAGTAACCCAGATTTTCATAGTAGATGCGAATCCGGTCCATATCGTTACTGACCAATTCACGATCGAGGTAAGAGGGCGATTCACCAACTCCAAAAACGCGATGGATATAGTACCAGGGTGTAAAACGCGGAATACCGAGGAACTCGCGGTTTGTGCGGGTACGTACAAGAGTTTGCAGGGCCCGGTCGGATACATTCTCATTACCCGTAAACCGAACTTTTCTTACAATTTCTCTCTGATCATTTTCGGGTTCAGCCTGTGTATTGGTGTTCTGCCCGTTGTTTTGAGAAAATGCGTGCTCACACGGAAGAGTGATTAAACTGAAAAACAGAAAAATGAACGGCAGAAAATGGTGTCGCACGCAAACGGTTGATAGTTAGGGTGAATATGATGCCGGTAGCAGCTTCAACACTCTTAACGGCAAAAAGGCCAAGGTATTGAATCAGCTGTATAATTTATACATCATCGTAGTCAAAACCCTCATCTTCTTCACCATGGAAGAAATCTTCCTTGCGAATGTAATCGGGCCAGATATCCTCAATTCCCTCATATACCGTCTCTTCTCCCTCTTCGATTTCATCCAGCTCATAGAGATTATCGATCGCCTGCTGTGGAAGCCCGTTGCGCTCTGCCCATTCGATTAGTTCGACGCGGGTAGCGGGAAAGGGTGCTTCATCAAGAGCTGCAGCTAGTTCAACTGTCCAAATCATAATTTTTTTCTTGTTAGAATAAAAAGGTTAATAATAATTTTGAATGCTATAAACGGTTAACGAATGAGAAATGCAAATTTTTTATGCGCGAAAGTAAGAACTTTTTCATAACCTTACCGAGAGGTGAGGTAAATATTTTTTATCTTAAACGCCTAACAGAAATATTGAATACGTACACAACAGGATAGTATTATGGGTGGCTTTGGAGCAATGGAAATTGCAATCGTGGTTTTGGTCGTACTGCTGCTTTTTGGAGCCAAACGGATTCCGGAACTTGCCCGGGGTATAGGCCAGGGTATCCAGGAGTTCAGGAAAGCTTCTGACGATATCAAAAAAGAGATCGAAAAAGGAAAAACGGATATTAACGAATCAGCACGTCCCGCTTCGAAGGAAGAGAAAGAAACCAATACTAATTAACAGCATTTCTCAATGAAGAATCTGCTCTCTGTTCAGGAGCAACTGCGTTCAGGTAAATCTGATCTGGAAGAAATTGCCTCACAGTACCTGGAGCGTATCAAAGAAATCAATCCGGCCGTCAATGCCATGGTGCAGTTTGATGAAAAATCCGTTCAGGATGAAGCCGGGCGAATCAGTAAAAAAATCAAAGATGGCTCAGCAGGTCCGCTGGCAGGCGCTGTAGTCGGTGTGAAAGACGTACTGTGTGAACGCGGAAAAAAAGTGACCTGCAGCAGCGCCATGCTGAAAGACTTTGAGAGCGTATATGACGCATCGGTTATCCGTTCGCTCAGGGAAAAAGACGCCCTGCTTATCGGGCGCTGTAATATGGATGAGTTTGCCATGGGGTCATCCAATGAAAACACGATATTTGGCCCTGCACGAAATCCTGTAGATACGGAATATGTACCCGGAGGATCAAGCGGGGGCAGCGCAGCGGCTGTGGCAGCTGATATGTGCGATGTTTCACTGGGTTCCGATACCGGAGGATCCATACGCCAGCCGGCAGCCTATTGCGGTGTGGTTGGACTGAAGCCAACCTACAGCCGGGTGTCCCGTTACGGACTGGTTGCATTTGCGTCCTCATTCGACTGCATCGGACCTATCGGGAAAAATGTAACCGATACTGCCCTTGTTCTGCAGCACATTGCGGGTCATGATACCATGGACAACTCTTCTTCGCGCAAGCCGGTGGATGATTATCTGAAAGGGCTTGAGTCTGAAGACCGCAAACTGCGAATTGGCGTACCCGAAGAGTATTTTGGAGAAGGCCTGGATGATAACGTCCGCAAATTGATTGAAGAGCAGATCAGCGCACTCGAAAAGGACGGTGCGAAGATTGTTCCCGTGTCCCTGCCGCATACCAAATACGGTATCGCCACCTACTACATACTTGCAACCGCTGAAGCATCAAGCAATCTAGCTCGGTATGACGGCATCCGGTACGGTCATCGCGCAGATTTCAGGGAAATTGAGGAAGAGCTGGGTAAAGAGACCCGTGCAATTGAAAAAGATATCAAAAATGCAGTAGGGGCCGGAAAGGAAGAGGCTATTGAACGGCTTTCTGCGCTTGACTCGCCCCTGGTGCGGCTCTACAAAAAGTCGCGCACGGAAGGCTTTGGCGATGAAGTGAAGCGACGCATTATGCTGGGCACGTATGTGCTTAGTGCAGGATACTACGACGCCTATTATGCCAAAGCGCAGAAAGTGAGAAGGCTGATCAAAGAGGATTTTGAATCGGTATTCTCTGATGTGGATGTTGTGGTTTCACCCACCGCACCCACAACCGCCTTTAAAGTGGGTGAAAATCAGGACGATCCCATCAGCATGTACCTGAATGATGTATACACCATTTCAGCGAACCTGGCCGGAATTTGCGGAATCAGCGTGCCTGCAGGAACACATCCGAACGGACTTCCGGTGGGTATTCAGTTTATGGGCAACAGTTTCCGAGAAACCGATATTCTGCAGGCTGCAAGAAGAGTGGAAATGATAAACGGAGCCGGATCGTGACAAGTGACGAGCGACTGACAGGTAAGCAGGTACTGATAACCGGCGCAACAGCCGGAATCGGAGAAGCAGCTGCCCATCATTTCGCGCGGGCAGGATGCAGCCTCATATTGACAGGCCGCAGAAAAAACAGGCTGGAATCCATAAAGAGTGAGATTGAAAGTACTTTCGGGACAGAGGTGCAGATCTTCAGTTTTGACATCAGAAACAGGCAAGCATGCAGGTCGTTTGTTGAAAGCATTACCGCGGAGGTCGATATACTGGTGAACAATGCTGGCCTGGCATCGGGCCTTGATCCGATCGACAGCGCCGATTTTGACGACTGGGATGCGATGATCGACACCAACGTAAAAGGATTGCTCAATATGATGCGTTTGATCGGCCCGGCCATGAGAAAACGCAACAGCGGGCATATCATTAATATTGGTTCCATTGCAGGTCACGAAGCCTATGCCAATGGGTCTGTATACTGCGGAACCAAACATGCCGTAAAAGCCATTACACAGGCTGCAAAAATGGACTTTCATGGAACGAATGTTCGCGTCAGCGCAGTATCGCCCGGGTTGGTGGATACAGAGTTCAGCGAGGTCAGGTTCCATGGCGATACAGAAAAAGCAAGAGGCGTGTATGATGGAATGCAGCCACTTACGGCTGACGACATTGCTGAGATTATTCTTTTTACTGCGTCACGACCTGCTCATGTTAATATTATGGATACCATCGTACTGCCGGTTGATCAGTCGTCGTCAACGATGGTTCACCGGAATTCCTGATGAAAAGCCCGCTGCTACATATTGTGACGGCAGCTGCACTCACGCTGATCTCATGCAGTGCCACCGACAACGACATTCATTTCAGCAATAAGGGAAATGAAGTACCCGAATTCTCATCAGAAATCGCCTATACCTACATTGAAGATCAGGTAGCATTTGGCCCACGGGTTCCGAATTCTGACGCTCACCGGAACGCCATCAACTATTTCAGGGATCATTTCAATAACACAGCCGGTCGTGATGCGGTTTTTGTTCAGGAATTTAAGACGGAAGTGTACGGAGATACGCTTCAGCTGTTCAATCTTGTAGCCGCATTTGGCCTGGAGCACAGCGACCGCATTGTACTGGCGGCTCACTGGGATTCGCGTCCGCGTGCAGAAAACGACCCGGAAAACCCCGGTGAACCGATTGACGGGGCGGATGACGGGGGCAGCGGTGTGGCCATTCTGATGGAGCTGGCAACGATATTTGCAGAATATGATGTACCGGTAGGCGTGGATATTATTTTATTTGATGGGGAAGATTACGGTGAGTCGGGCGATTTGTCGAACTATTTTCTGGGTTCCAGGCACTGGGCTCAAAATCCTCCCGTTCCGGGATACAGTCCACGATTTGGAATACTGCTGGATATGGTGGGCGGCACCGGTGCGGTGTTCCCAAAAGAGGGCTATTCAATGAACTATGCGCCCGATCTGGTGAATCAGATCTGGACGGTGGCTGACGAAATGGGACATGGTGACCTCTTTCTGGCCGAGCAGGGCGGGGCCGTCTCGGATGATCATGTGATTGTTGAACGCTACACCG
This sequence comes from Rhodohalobacter mucosus, assembly GCF_003150675.1. Taxonomy (NCBI): domain Bacteria; kingdom Pseudomonadati; phylum Balneolota; class Balneolia; order Balneolales; family Balneolaceae; genus Rhodohalobacter; species Rhodohalobacter mucosus. Next base: position 363,211 of record NZ_QGGB01000005.1, read on the forward strand.
GAATTCCGATGATCAATATTATCCACCACCGCCGCGGAGCAAACGGCAGGGTTCAGTTTGCTCCCTACTGGCATACACAAAACGATACCATGGAGATTATCGACCGGGAGGTGCTTCAGGCCGTGGGTGACGTTTTACTTGAAATGATTTATAACAGGATACCCGGGTGACCTACATCAAACTGATTTTTGACATTGACGAAGAGTATCAGGAAATGATCATTGCAGAGCTCATGGACCTGGATTTTTACGGGTTTGAGCAGGAAGATGAACGCCTGATCGCCTATGTGGAGCAACCCCGGTACAATGACGCACACCGCGAATATATTGAACAGATTATAGCCGCATTTCCGGGCGCTTCGTTCTACGAAGCAGAATCGATTCCCGAACAGAACTGGAATGAAACGTGGGAGAAATCTATCCGCCCGCAGGTGATCGGTGAATTTTTAGTCAGGCCAACATGGTCGGAAGCTATGCCTGAAGAGGGGCAGATGCTTCTTGAAATTGATCCGAAAATGGCGTTTGGTACCGGCTATCACGCCACTACGCGGCTGGTTCTGAATGAGCTAAGTAATATTCCGTTAAAAAACAGGGAGATTCTGGATGCGGGAACAGGCACTGCCATTCTTGCCATTGCGGCTGCAAAGCTGGGAGCAGCGCGTGTTTTGGGATTCGATATAGATCCGTGGAGCCGCGATAACGCTGTAGAGAATATATACCTGAATGATGTGGCCGGTCTGGTTGAATTCCGGTTTGGCGGCATGGAAGTGGTGGATGACCACGAGAAATTTGATGTAATTCTGGCCAATATAAACAGGAATGCAATTCTTGAACTGCTGCCCTCTTTTCTGGGTCATGCCAGGCCCGCAGCAGTGCTCATTCTTTCCGGCCTGCTGCATACCGACGAGTTGAAACTGCGGGATACATTGGAAGATCTGCCCGTGAAGATAAACGGAGTGACCCGGGAAGAGGAGTGGATCTGTTTCAGGATTACGAAAATCTGATCACACAACACTACAGATATGACCACCCCGGTAACAGCAACCCGTTTAGCCGCTTCCATTGACATCGGCACAAATTCTGTGCTTCTGCTTGTAGCCGAAACAGACGGCAGAACGATCCGCGTGCTCGATGAGAAGCAGGCTGTGCCCAGGCTCGGCCGCGGAGTTGATAAGAGCAGAAAGCTCCATCCGGACAGTATGGAAAGGGTATTGAGGGTATTGAAGGACTACAAAACATTTTTGGAAAACAGTTACCCGGGTCTTGAGCATAAGGTAACTGTTGCTGCCACCAGCGCAGCCAGAGACGCGTCAAACAGAGCTGATTTTATGCAGATGATAAAGGAAGAGACCGGCTGGGAAATACGGCTCCTTAGCGGAGAGGAGGAAGCACAGTTTACCTACCGCGGAGCCGTATCGGTACTTCCTCCTTCAGAGGGTACACGGTGCGTGCTGGATATTGGCGGTGGAAGTACGGAAATAGCATTTGGAAAGGGGCAAAACCTGCTTTCATACATTTCACTGGATATAGGCAGTGTCCGTTTTTCAGAGCGTTATCTTAAGACTGACCTGCCAAAACCCGAAGACATAAACCGTGCGCGAAAAGCCGCGCGTGAGGCACTTCTTGATGTTACCGTGCCGGCCGTGGCCGGAAGCACGCAGGCAGTGGGCGTAGCCGGAACAGTGACGTCCATTGCATCGATAAAAGCTGGTCACGATAAGTACTTGCCGGAAAAACTGAATAACAGCACGCTTGATGCTGAAACCATTCAGGCTTTTATACGGGATTTTTCATGCATGCCGGCAGAGCAAATTGAGAAGAAATATCCGGTTTTCATGAAAGGAAGGGGGGACGTAATCACGGGAGGGCTGATCATTCTCCAGGAATTTCTGAGCTGGCAAAATCTTGACGGGATAACGGTTTCAACAGGCGGCATCCGCCACGGTGCACTGCTCAGTGAATAAAAAAAGCTCATCCGCGTATGCTGCGAATGAGCTTTTTCAGTCTTGATAATCAGCAGATATTCCTGGCTGTTCTGCGTTTAGTTGCCTCCGATCGGAAATCGTAAACCGGCACCAACTACGAACTGGTTCGCGTCGTGTCCGATTCCGCCAAACTTAGCTTCACCGAACAGCGTGGCAAAATCCACGTCAAATTCTGCTCCGCCGCCGATATTCAGGCCTATTTCCGAATCGCTGGAAGAAGCCGATCCGAATCCGCCTGTGTCGAACTCGACATTTATTCCGGTTATGTTGATACCGGCAAGCCCATAGACGTTCATTGATTCGTCATTGATTCATTGATTCGTCATTGATAAAGAGATAGTGTCCGTTAAAGTTGAGCTCCCAAACGGTTACGTCGCCACCGCTTTCGCTTTTCGGGAAGTAGAAGGTAAAGTCGGCTGCACCTCGAATTTCCTGAGTGAACATGTAGCTTCCGTCGACCCGGATTCCCAGATCGTTATCAAGGCTTTCAAAACCGACACCGCTCCCAAATACCAAGCCTGCGCCGAGTTTAATATCACCTTCCTGGGTTTGTGCGGCTGCCTCAGGCGTCAGCACTGAAAGCGAGAGTATCAGAAAAGCTGGAATAATGAGTAGAATTGTTTTTTTCATGATCGATAGAGATTGGATTTTTGGTATTTATGAATTTCCGGTTTGTGTTATTGTGCTATCTACTCCTCTAAGCGGAAATTATTCGTTTAATATGTCAAAAAAATGTGAACATAAACAATTGGTGAGAATGAGTATGCCATATGTTGCTGAAATGTATACATGCAATGAGGTGGCGCTTACCGTTTAGGTGCAATATGTTCGGCAGGGATGACTTTTTTATTGTTTTTACAGTTAAAAAACGCGCATCCGTTATAGAGGTAGTATTTTCGTTGAGCTATTGTTAAGTTTGATACTTATTTCGGTTTCAGCATCGTTTGGTATACGCGTAACGATAAATGAAACAGATACTTTCAATTTACTGTGCCATATTGGTCATTTCGAGAATCAAAGCTTTTGAAGGTAAAGACGGCTGAATGTCATCTGAAGAAAAAAAACGTATAGAAAATGAGACCCAATCCATAAGGGAAAATGCTTCGGAAAGCAGCCTTGAGGACGATAAACTAGTTGCGCGTGCTGTAAAAGGTGATCAGGATGCTTTTCGATCCATCATGGAAAAGTATCAGAAACCACTCTATTTCCACGTTTTGAAAATGGTTAAGGACAGAGAACAGGTGGAAGACCTGGTACAGGAAGCTTTCATGAAAGCGTTTGACAACCTCGGTTCGTACAACACCAAATACGCTTTTTCTACCTGGCTGTATCGTATAACAACGAATCATACCATTGATTACCTTCGAAAAAAGAAGCTCAAAACGTTCTCGATCAATGAGCCGGTAGAGACAAAAGACGGTAATCTTCATTTTCAGGTGAAAGATGAGAATGCGGAAACGGACCGGAATATTATTCGCAAGCAGAGGCAGAATATTATCCATGAAGCCATCGAGAACCTGCCTGAAAAGTATCGCGCCGTTATAGAATTGCGGCACCTGCAGGAGTTAAGCTATGATGAAATTGCAGAGGAGCTGGATCTTCCGCTTGGTACGGTTAAAGCACACATATTCAGGGCACGGGAGATGCTTTATAAAGCATTAAAGGATAAGAGACACAGATTCTGAAATTCTTGCAATCAGGTTGACAACATTGCATCAGATGTTACGCATTATATAGTGAACCAACACTTCAGAATCCTGAATCTTAGTCTCTAATCAAACTTACAGAGGGATAAACACCATGAAATTTTCACAGATCTCCACCTTCTTTTTTCTTTTAATCATTTCGGTCACTTTGTTGTTTTTCACTTCGTGCGGCGAGAGCTCCACGTCTGTGGATGACGGCGGTGATCCGCCTGCGATCCCGGAAGCCATACCCGTTGAAGTAGAAACCGATTACTTCACACAAAACCAACCGGCGTTCTCGGAGGAGACTACAGCCTGGTATGAAGCGGCGGGATATGCACAAGCTGCGGCTGCCTCACTTAACAGCGGAACATTGCTGGGTGCAGGGTTTTTAAGCATTGCACAGCAGAGCAACGGCGAACTTGATGATGGAATCTGGGAGTGGACCTTTACATTTTCGCAGGGCGGAGAAACGCTCACCATACGATTAACGGCAGAAGCGCTTGGAAATGCATATCAATGGAATGTGTACCTGAGCGGAAATTCACTTCAATCCGATGAGACCCTCGACAATTTTCTGTTCATGACGGGTACGGTTGAGAGCGATGGAAGTTCAGGAAACTGGGATTACTATTTTCCCGGCTTTGAGTCCGTTGCAATGGACTATGAGTGGGAGCTCACTTCTGAAACCAGCTATACTTCCGACTTCATATACACAAACCCGGATACCGGCTCACAGGCCATTATTACCTATGAGCGCGACGGTGATGTGAATACCGTGAACGCCTCGGGTGACGATTTTGACACAAACGCAGACCTTTTGTGGAACACATCAACACTTGAAGGCAGTATAACCCTTGATGGAGTTACGACCTGTTGGGATTCCAGTTTCCAGGAAGCAGCCTGTGACTAAGCTGAGCCGGCAGAGAGGAGAAGGCAGAAAGCAAAAGTGAAAAGTGAGAAGGGTTATCTTGCGCATGGTGCAGAACAGTTATAGGCTTTAGCGACTGACAACTAACCACCATCTACTAACAAGCTACTTTTGCCTTCTGCTCTTATTTATCCAGATTTTTCTTCACAATCTCTGCCTGTTTGACAAAGCGTTCATAGCCTGCACGCCGTACAGGGCTGCCTTCAAACAGCTTGTCAAATTCATCTTCCGTGATAGAAGACCAGTTGCGGTCGGGAGGGTGCAGCACACGCCCGCGGGGTTTCAGATCATGTATGTGCCCGTATTCTGATTTGCGGTTCCAGGGACAAACATCCTGGCAGATATCACAACCAAACATCCAGTCTCCAAGGTCTTCGTGATACCTGTCCGGAATGTTCTCTTTCAGTTCGATAGTGAGATAAGAGATGCATCTGTTGGAGTCCACTTTAAACGGCTCATAAATGGCGTCGGTGGGGCATGCATCAATACATTGCGTACAGCTGCCGCAGTGGTCGGTTTCCGGTGCATCGTATACAAAGGCTGCATCCAGAATCATTTCACCGATCAGGAACCACGACCCATGTGATTTATTGAGCAGGTTGCTGTTTTTTCCAATCCATCCGAGTCCGGCCCTTCGCGCCCAGGCTTTGTCCATAACGGGTGCGGAATCAACGAATATACGCCCCTGAATGTCACCGATCAGCTCCTCGGTGTACCGGAACAGTTTCTTCAGTTTCGATTTGAATACTTTGTGGTAATCGCGGCCGCGGGCATACTTTGCAATCTTGGGAGCATCCGGATGTTGCCGGTCAAACTGCTCATTTTCCCTGAACCGGTAACCTGCGATCACACTCACCACGCTTTTTGATCCTGGAACGAGCAGTGTGGGATCTATACGCTTATCAAAATGGCGTTCCATCCACTCCATCGACCCGTGCCGGTGTTCGTGAAGCCATTGTTCAAGGCGGCGGGCTTCCTCATCGAGCGGTTCAGCCCGGGCAAAACCACATTGGTCGAATCCAAGTTCGAGAGCTTTATGTCTGACCTTAATGGTTGCTGCAAGTGGGTCCATGTGTCCTCAAAATAAGGAAAAAGTAGGATCATGCCATCACTCTCCGTGACGGCATGAGTATAAAAGACACTGAGTTCTGTTCTGTTAAACAGTCAATGAAATGAGGACAGTTGTCGGGGCACAGAGGAGCCATCCGGTCACGGGAAGTGATCGGATGGGAACATGCTCTGTAAACTACTTCACATCAATCAGCTCCACTTCGAAAATAAGAACGGATCCTGCGGTGATAATGCTGCCGGGTGGCGGATTGTCACCATAGCCCAGTTCGGAGGGGATAAAAAACTCGTAGGTGGCGCCTTCGCTCATGTACTGAAGCCCTTCAGTCCATCCTGAGATAACACCATTCAGCGGAAAAGTAGCAGTTTGCTCCCTGTCGTAAGAGCTGTCAAATTCTTCGCCCGAAATAAGCCTTCCGCGATAATGAACCTCAACCGTATCTTCTGCAGTCGGGCTTTCACCGGATCCCTCTTCAATTACGCGGTACTGAAGGCCTGATTCTGTGACGGTAACATCTTCACGCTGGGCGTTCTCTTCCAGAAATGCCATCCCTTCCTCACGGTTCACCTCTGCCTGCTCAAGGCGCTCAACTTCCTGACGCATCTGAACGTCGCTCAGATACTGCTGAATGAGCATCTGCATATCGGTGCGTTCCATGAGAGCCTCTTCTTCACTGATGGCTTTTTCAAAACCGGCAACAAAATTATTCAAATCAAGATCATTGATTCCCTGTTCCATCATACCTGAACCCTGGAGATACCCAATGCTGTAGCTAACCGAATCGATCCGGCTGCTTAAGTCGGCGGATGCACGGTTAGCCGGAGTGTTGCAGGCCGAAAACAGGAGTGATGCAGCGGCCAGGATAAGAACTGTGTGTGCTGTAAACTTCATTGAAATATTTTTTTTGAGTTTGTACAGATTCAAGATCAAAGTGATCTGAACCTGGCTTTTTTAAACAAAATGCTAAAGATCGCATTTTTTGGTATATTGCTACCCTGAAAATAAACAGATCCATTTCTATTACTAAACTATTTTTTTGACATTTGAAGTTTACCGAATTTAATCTATCCGACACTCTGCTTGCCGGTCTCAGAGATGTACAATTTAACGAGCCTACACCCATTCAGGAGAAATCAATACCCATCGTTACAGCCGGTAAAGATCTCATCGCTACGGCTCAGACCGGTACGGGCAAGACGGGAGCATTTATCATTCCCATAATGGAGCGTGTGCTGCAAAGCGAGCGCAAAGGTGTAAAAGCGTTGATTGTTTCACCCACACGGGAACTCGCCTCTCAAATTGATGAGCAGATTTTTGCGATCGGCTATCATGCCGGAATAACGTCTGCAACCGTCATCGGCGGGAGCGACTTTTCCGTTCAGGCCAAGGCCCTCAAAGCAGGGGTGGATATTATCGTAGCGACGCCCGGCAGGTTAATTGATCAGAACAAGGTTGTAAATATCGATTTTGAGAATCTTGAGTACCTGGTTCTCGATGAGGCAGACCGTATGCTGGATATGGGATTTTTGCCAGACATTAAAAAAATTATCTCCTGGCTACCCGATAAGCGCCAGACGCTTCTTTTTTCAGCAACGATGCCTAACGAAATACAGAGGCTGGCATCCACGATCATGAAAGATCCGGAGAGTGTCGATATAGAGCGCTCCAAACCGTCGACGCTGGTTGAGCAGCGTGCATACCGGCTTAAAAGCGATCAAAAAATCCCGCTGGTTAAAAAAATATTCAAGGATCTCACTTGGGACTCCTGCATTATTTTTACATCAACAAAAAAAGGCACGGACGAACTACAGCGGCTTCTGAAACGGGAAGGCATCAAAGCGGAAAGCATTCATGGTGACAGGTCGCAGGATGAGCGAAATCGCGCACTCGACAATTTTAGAAACGGGAACGTGCCGGTTATTGTAGCCACCGATGTGCTGGCCCGCGGTATTGATATTAAAGGTGTATCCATCATCATAAATTATGATGTTCCCCATAACTCGGACGACTACATCCACAGAATCGGACGAACGGGACGGTACGATAAGTCGGGAATTGCCATTACGTTTGTCACCCGTCGTGATAATAAAAAATTCGAATCCATACAGAGGATTAAAGGGAATACCCTGAATACCATCGATGTACCCGGTAATTTTGGCGAGAAATCTGAATTTTCCTGGCAAAACGGATTTTCATCTTCAGGATCAGGCACACAGACTCAAAAACGCCAGAAGCGAAGCAGCTCGAAAGAAAGTTCTGATAAAAAGGACACTTCATCTGATACTAAGAGAACTACTAAAAGAGCCAAGACAAGGCCAGGATCCGACTCCAACTCCGGAAAGGGTTCAGAACAGAAGCGCGGCACCAACAAAGAGAACAAACAGGAAGCGGTTCAGAAAAAACAATCGAAAGAAAAAGAGGATAAACAAAAAAAGCAGACGCAGAGCCGCAGCCGAAACGACGGTCGCGACAAAGAATCCGGAAAGAGCCAGGAGAAGAGTGGGTCCCGGGGGCGTCAAAACAACGGCTCACAAAAAAGTTCTCAAGAGAATGTGACTCTCCCACCCATTATTGAAAAGGCTGTTGAGCGCAATAAACGTGCAAGAAAGCCATCCAAGGGAGTTTGGGGCGTTATTAAAAGCCTGATTCCAAAATTTACAAAATAGTGGCGCTACGATGCAGCAAGTTAAATCGTTTTTCATCTGGGCTGCCATCGTATTACTAATTGTTTTTTGGGTTCCGCTGCTGGCCGTTCGCAGGCTATTCGACAGAGAACCAACCCACTACAAGACAGGCCGGTTGTTTCGCAAGCTGGGTCATACCATATCCCGAATAAACCCAAACTGGCACATACGCGTTGAAGGCCGCACCGATCTGGATGACCGGCACCCCTACGTTGTGGTCAGCAATCATCTCTCCAACGCAGATATTCCGGTAATTTCAAATCTGCCCTGGGAAATGAAATGGGTTGCCAAAAAAGAACTTTTCAGCCTTCCCTTTGCCGGATGGATGATGAGAATGGCGGGTGATATTTCTGTTGATCGATCTTCAGCGACAAAAAGGGTGGGGGTGTTCAAAAAATGCAGCTATTATCTTTCACGTAACGTATCTGTGATGTTCTTTCCGGAGGGCACACGGTCACGATCGGGCAAACTGAACAGGTTTGCTCCTGGAGCATTCGATCTTGCAATTCGGGAAAATGTACCTGTTGTTCCCATAGTTTTAGACGGTACCCGGGAATGCCTTCCCAAAAACACCTGGATATTCAAACCCGGTGTTGAAGTTCGGATGAAAATTCTGGACCCGGTACCGGTAGAGGGTTTTGGTGAAAAAGACGGTAAAGAGCTGATGAATACGGTTCGCCAAATGATTGCGTCCCAGCTTGCTGAATGGCGCAATGAATCTGTAGAGAAGGTGCTGGGTTAGTGTGTAGGGAAAAGGAGTCCTGAGTGTTGAGTGAAAAGGCAGAGGGCAAAAGGCAAAAGGCAGAAGGCAAAAGTGTGACGGGGAAATGATCTCAGACTGGTGATATGCGATTTATGATCTCAGAAAAATTACCCATCATACACCTCGCAGCGTGCTGTTCACTTCGTGGGAATCGCCTTCGGCTCGGAGCGCAGTTCCGAGACTTCGGGAAAGCCTGACTCTTACCTGTCAATGTCTGGTGAGCTGCCCGTATCCGGGCCTGAGCTGTCACTCTCCGGCGCATGGTAATGGGGCTTTGACCCGGACGCATCAGCTGCAGATCCTTGTCCCGTTACCGTCCCGGCAGACGGTTTATCTTTTAACAGCTGCCATGCGAAAAATGCTCCGCCAAGCGAGAGAATAAGAGCAGTGATGGGGTAGAACAGGGATTCTGTGGGAAGCAGCAAATGGATCTGCCCATAGCGTACCGCAATCAGCATCAGCACGTAGACGGAACCTGTCAGTCCTTTATGTGAGCGGCCATACGTTAATGCGAACATAGCGCCCAAAAAACTTGTAAGACCTGCAAAGATGGTGAGCATTACAGGCCACATTAATCCGCCGTATTCCGAGTAGGAAAACATAAGGATATCCGTTCCAGAATAGACGGCAACGATAACCCGGACAAATGAGTCGAGTGCAAAGAGAATGGCTATTCCGGCAAAACTTCCAATAAGTGCTTGTTTCATAATATTCCCCTGAACCTGATTATCCCTGTTTGAAGCATATGTTCATCCTTAATGGTAAAAAATATATCTGATTATATTGTGAATTTTTGGAGTTTAGAGTATTGAGTATTGAGTATTGAGCAGGGAGTTGCCAGTTGTTGATGGTTGGTTGTTGTCTGCACCCTGCACCATGAACCCCGCACTCTGAACAACCCATCGGTTAAACCAATTTTTTCTTTATCTTCAGAGCCCTGAATCAGGAGTCGTATCCTGCACATTTTCAATAGATATTTAAATCAAATTCTGAACCCCTAAGCAGTACCGGAACATGCCCGATAACGAATTTTTGGAACCGAGTGAAGTAACCTATACCGATAAGCAATTGATGGAATCCGAGGAGATCCAGAAAATTGCAGGAGAAGTGATTGAGATGCACAATATTGAATTGGGTCCTGCCCAAATTGGCTACCTGCTGGTCTACCCGAATATATCCAAGCAACGTGCCGCAAAGTGCATGAAAGCCAGCAGAGAGGTAAAACATTATTCAGGCAATGATTACCTGATTGAGATCTCGGGAGAATTATGGGATATGCTTGACGCTGACACGAAAAAAATGCTTCTCTACCACCAGCTACTGCACGTTGATCCTGTTTATAAAGCTAAAAATCAGGAGTGGAAGATGCAGATCCGTAAACCCGATTTTGCTGATTATTATGTAATCAACGACAAGTTTGGAAATACGTGGTACAAAACCATTCAGGCAACCGTATCATCACTCTACGACCTCGATCCCAGACAGGAGAGTAAAGTGAGTGTTTGATGTCTCACCCCCGGTCTCCTCTCTAAGTCGAAAAGCATGCCACAAAGAGGAGGGTGAGTCACCTTACATCGGCAGGACGCTTGTTTTCAAATGTATGCCCATGCACTTTAAGCTGCTTCAGCTTGGAGAAAAATCCTGAGGGCAGGTCACATTCGATAGCGGTTTGAGCCGTGCGCTCAAGGGCTTTGGTGATATTTGCTTTATCAACCATTTCGAGGATTACAATACGCTCGGAACCCTTAATTTTCTGCAGAAGATATTTTTCCTGTGGCGTTGCGTAACGAACACTGGAGTAGGTAAATCCTGTGTACTCTCCGCTTAGAACGTCGGCGTGTTCAAGATAGAGATGTCGGGGAGATTCCGGCAGGTTTTTGAAAAGTTCATCGATATGACGATAAGTGTCCTCTTCTATGGTTGAGATAATCTCACGCAGGTCGACAGAATGAAACTCGACAGACTCTTTTTTGAATTTGTCCACGATCTGTTTTTTTGCGGAACGGTTCTTCCCTGCCAGTACAAGCAGGTAGTAGGAAGTATCCAGGTTCAGGCCTGCCACTTTTCGAACGAGACTGTCAACTTCTTTATCCTGATATGAAATTCTTTCAACCATAAGGTTCCACTGCGTTTTATTCGTTAAAACTATTATCTGTTTCTTACCCGGATTGGTGTAATGCGCAAATATACGGATTTCATAATTGAATTAACGACTGAAAACCATACTGTAACGGGCTCTCCATGATTACAACGTTTTTTTTAAACCGGCAGTGCTGCAGGTTGCTTTCTCAGACTCCCAGGCTTAAGCGGGCACCCGTCTTAATCACATCCGATTCGAAGCCCTTTCGCAGCCTTTCATATTCCATGCGATTGCTTGCAGCGAGCAGTTTCTGTGCGTGATTCCAAACCTCCTCTCTCCAGCCGGTGATGAGCCGGGAAATAAGGTATTCATCAAGTCTTCCCATTCCTGCATCCAGCCAGCCCATGATCGGATCTTCCTTACACAGAATATCATCCTGAACTTTATCAATAGTTTCTGAGATGATGTCATTTACCCTGCAATGATCCTGGTAGCGTAACTCTTTCCTGCTGGAAGTCAGCTCCTGCCACTCGGGATGCAGCATGTCGTAAAGGGTAAGTACCAGGTCGTAGTTGATGTGTGCATTAACGCCCATAAGCAGATATTGCAGGGAATGCAGCTTCTTGCTTCGGGTAGCTTCGTGTACCTGCAGCCATACCGCGGGAGCACGGTTTTTCCGCCTGTTACACTGAAGGCCCCTGAAATAGTAATCTGCAAAATGATGAAGCAGCCTTTCAACCCACTTTCGGTCCTGAAAATACCCATCCTCAATAGCTGCCATCATGTTGGCGGTCATCATGCGATAGCAGCCCAGGAAAATACACCTGCGGTCTCCAAGCTGCTTCCAGCCGGTCAGGGTTTGATCCATTCGGGTAAGTACATCATGCTGCTGAAATGTGTTTGGGTTTGATATATTCAAAGGTCACATTCTTCAATTGGCAAAAACACTCCGTTCTGTAATGAATATATGCGCAGAAAGTATCAAAACAACCTCACGGTATGCGCGAATTTGCGGGCGGCGGGAGGAGGGAATCTTTGGTATTGTGTGGCAAAAGGCAAAGGGCAAAAGGCAAAAGGCAAAAGGCAAAAGGCAAAAGGCAAAAATGAGAAGGCAGTCTTGAGTATTGAGTATTGAGCATTAAGCATTAAAATTTTACCCTGCCTTTGTTGATTGTTGATTGTTGATTGTTGATTGTTGATTGCTGACTGCTGCCTATTAACCTCAGAAAGAATTTCTGAGCTGCCCGTTGTAGCCTGTAGCCTGTAGCCTGTAGCCTGTAGCCTGTAGCCAGAGAATCTCAGATTGGGCCCGAAGTCTCGGGAGCGAACTCTGATCTCTGAAATATTTTCTGCCACGTTCCTTGAACCTTCAACCTTGAACCCGGCCTCAGTCTCCGTTACTAAACCGCTCCGCAGCTGCTTTTTCAAGCTCTTCGCGATTATCGGGATGTGCGATCTTGATCAGTTCTTTCGCGCGATCGGCCATTCCCTTGCCATATAGCGATGCGGTTCCATATTCCGTAACCACGTAGTGTACGTGGGCGCGCGTGGTTACCACACCTGCGCCCTGCTTCAGAAACGGAACAAGCCGGCTTTCTCCGCGCCTCGTGGCGGAAGGGAGGGCGATGATCGGCTTTCCGCCCTCCGAAAGGGATGCGCCCCGGATAAAGTCCATCTGCCCGCCCACGCCTGAGTACTGGTACGTTCCGATGGAGTCGGCGCACACCTGGCCCGTCAGGTCCACTTCGATGGCGCTGTTGATTGCGGTAACTTTCGGATTGCGGCGGATTACGGCGGTGTCGTTCACATACGCGCAGTCTAGCATCGCAACATTGGGATTGTCGTCCATGAAATCATAGAGCTTCCGTGTTCCTACGGTAAAGGAGGAGACGATACGGTTGGGATGCCTTCTTTTCTTGGAATTGTTGATTACACCCGATTCCACAAGATCAATAATACCATCGGAAAACATTTCGGTATGCAGGCCAAGATCTTTGTGATCGGTAAGCGATGCCAGAACCGCATCAGGAATGCTGCCGATACCAAGCTGCAGTGTGGCTCCATCTTCAATCAGCTCTGCGCAATGGCGGCCGATTTTTAGTTCGGTATCCGTAAGCTCAGCCGGTTCGTGCTCCGGGATGGGGTCGTTAACCTCTACGCCGTAATCAATCTCGGAAACATGAATCATTCCGTCGCCGAGTGTGCGCGGCATGTTGGGGTTGATCTGAGCAATGACCAGTCTGGATTGATTCACGGCAGCACGTGATGCGTCAACCGATACTCCCATGGAGCAGTAACCGTGTTTGTCTGGCGGACTCACATGAACAAGGGCAGCATCAAGATGGATAATACCCCGATTAAAAAGCTGAGGTACCTCACTCAGAAAGATCGGAACATAATCTGCCCGTCCGTCTCGTATGGCCTGGCGGACATTCTTCCCCACAAAAAAAGCGTGTACACGAAAAGCGTCACTGCATTCAGGGTTAGCGTAGGGTGCAGGGCCTTCTGTGTGCAGCTGATATATTTTAACATTTTTCAATTCTTTATAGCGCGCGGCCAGTGCCTGGACCAGCTGTATGGGAGCTGCCGCAGCGGTATGAACATAAATTGAAGTATCGGATTGAATGTGAGCGAGTGCTTCTGAAGCAGAGACGGTTTTCATCTTTTATGAATCGGAAATTGAACAGTTTAAAGTGGTTGAATCAAACTATAAAGATCATGAAATCAGCATGTTTTTGAAAACAGATCTTCAATTTATTTTTAGAATGAGCCACAGGTAAGAGAAAGGAGAAGGAGTGGATTGAATCAGTGCGTTTGGATGGGAAATACTCTAAAAAAAAGGCACATGCCGAAGCATGTGCCCTGTCATGGATCAAAACAACACGGTGATCCGCTTTAAAAGATCATGTTCTTCTTTTAGAATCTGCTGACCCCCGAAAAACCGGAATAAAGATCACATGAACGTTGATTCTCACACATGGAAACGTATGTCTTTGGAAAGACACCCGGGGGATATTTTTGTTACAAATGTCGGGAAGAAGTTTAAGATGCGATCTGCGTTAAATGAAAAGCAAGATGCGATGTGTCAGGGCTGAGGTACCGGCTCATAAATCCACTATCGGAAATCAGGTATCAATCTGACTGCGCGCGATCTTTTACTATCGGGAAAAGTTTCATGTACGTGCCTATTCGCCAGACCCATTCAAAGGGTCCGTACCTGAATTTCTGCAGCCACAGCCGGCTTATAACCATCTGAGCAATAATAACACCGAGAGCGATTGCAAATGTATGAATATTTCTGAGTTCACCCAGAAGCCCAAGTCCCCATCCATACAGAATGGCAGTGCCTGCTACAGACTGTAATACGTAGTTTGTAAGCGCTGTACGTCCATATGGGATAAACCATCTGAAAAAACGGGCCCCTCTTGTTTTTTCCCAGGCCATTACAAAGAGGCAGAAAATGATAACGGTAAGCGACAAATTCAGCAGGTCGTAAAGTGTAAGTCCGAACATCACGATCCATGAATCGAGCCCTTCAATGGCTGACAGGTCCTGTGTCAATAAAAGAATCACGGCTGCCGCAATCACGCCGGCTAAAACGGCAAACGACCATTTAAGGGCTTTTTTCAGCTCTGTTGCGTAACGCGCTGTATCCTCAAAAAAGCGCAGACGACCCAGCATCATTCCGCCCAGGAAAAAGGCAAACGTAAGGTAACCGCGTGAAATGACCCCAACCTGAAAATCCGCTTTCAGGATCATCCCCTCGGTGGCATTCGTTGCAAAAACGCTCCAGATGCTGCCGGAAGTAAGAGTTGCGAAATAGGTGGCCAGCTCCGGCGAATCGGGCATGAATCCGGCCTGCCCAAAGAGGCTTCCGGCACCGAATGTGCTGTAAATGATGTAGCGGGGAAGGCCCAGGAATATAAGCGCCATAATCCATATCAGCCATTTGTTCGATACGCGATGAAACAGAACCAACACCAGCCCCAGAACAGCGTAGATGGTTAAAATATCCCCCCTGTAAAACAGGTGGTGGAGATAACCGATCGCAAAAAGCAGCAGAAGCCGCCAGACAAAACGAACCCTGAAATCCATTCCCTTTTGAGCAGCTCGATCCATTTGAATGAAAAAACTAAGCCCGAAAAGGATAGAAAAAAGTGCAAAGAACTTCCCCCGAAGGAACAGATTAACGAATATATCAACACCCTGATCAAGAGGTCCCTGAACAATGGCTTCCATGGCTCCCTCCGGTGCAGGGCCTGCGATATACTGTTCCACAAAATGGACAATTAATATTCCGGCAAGCGCAAACCCCCGGAAAGCGTCAATGCTTTCAATCCGGTTTAGTACCGGTTTCAGAGCGGTAGAATTCATTGGCTGACATGGTATTGAAAGACGATGGAGCTGCCTTGTGAAATGCTGTTGGGAGCTCTTTGGAGCCGTCAATATAGATATAAAAATCGAACATCAGTAAAACAAAGAGGCCGTGAAAGAGGCTGAGCCGATTCCTCTGCGGAGTGCAGGTACCCCATACGGGATAGTAATCCGGTACCAATGCTCTGCAGGTGACGAAATCAAAAGGCTCTGACTCATACACCTCCAGCATAACATTACTGATATTATGACTAATGCAGATGCGTTGAAAGATTTGCGAACCATAAACTTGACACAGATCAGGCCCTTAAATACCATGCTTTGGCTGAATCTATTATAAAATCAGGCGGTTTTAACATATCACAGACGTTCAGAATGAAATAAGTTGTCAGCCCGGTTTTTCCGCTGGTTCATTGAATTCATTCATCCTTCGTTGACGGTTTCACACTCAACGCCTTTTAGTATGCCGGTTTCGCCGACAGACACTGAAGCATTATGTTTATTCTCATGAATATATTTTTGGCAAGTTGAGAGTACTTAAAAATTTTTTGCAAGATTTCCGGACTTGATTTGTCTAATAGTATCAGCAGGCATATTCGATTGTAACGATCGGTCTCAAAATTCAATTGATGATAGAAACCTCCGAAAAAAAAGTTCTGAATTTTGACAGGCTCTATGAGGAGTACGGAGAGCGTATTCTGAATACAGCCTATAAGATGACAGGAGGAGAGGATGTGGCAAGGGATTTGACACAGGATATTTTCTTAAAAGTTTACGAGAATCTGGACTCCTTTAACCAAGAGTCTCGAGTCTACACCTGGATATACCGCATTGCTGTTAACCATATACTGAACTACCTGAAGAAAAGTAAACGGTACAATTGGCTGGACCTTCTGAACAGATCGATTTCAGAGGTGATTCATTCGGAAAAGCCAATATCTGAATATTGGAGCCGGGATAGTTTTGTGCCTCCTGATGAGAAAATGGAACGGCAGGAGAGTGAAGTCCTGATTTGGAATTTGATTCAAAAACTGCCCTCGAAATATAGGGTGCCGCTTATTTTACAACGATATGAAGAGATGAAAATACAGGATATAGCCGATGTGATGGAGCTCAGCGAAAGTGCCGTGGAATCACGGGTTCACCGCGCAAAAAAGAAATTGCTTGTGCTGATGAAACCTTATTCAGATGATTTGATGAATTAGACACTGAAAAATATCAAAAAGCCATGAACACGCAGGAAGAACATGTTAAAAGTTTATTTTTGGATTGGTCTGAGAATAAACTCAGTGAAGCTGACAGTATGAAGGTAGATCACCATCTAAACGAGTGTGAAAACTGCGCATCATACTTTAAGAATATGCAGTTTCTTTTTAACAACCCTCAAAAAGAGCAGCTGCCTGTTTTGGAGATGGATCCATATCTGCCTGTAAGGATCAAATCAACAAAAGCGGATTCAGTACAGAGCCTGCAATCAAGCAGCGCAAGGCTTCGAAATACCTTTCTTGGTGCATTGATCGTCTCAGGTATTTTGATCGGTTTTCTTCTTGGACAGCAGTTGGTATATACGGCCTATTATTCCGATCGCTTAAGTTCTTATGAAAATGTACCGGTTGAATGGATGTACTATGAGGGTATCGCGCAGCCAGGACTAGGTTCTCGATATGAACATGTAATATCTGAAATAGAGGATGAAGAGCTATGAAAGTTAAAACACTTGCGGGAGTATTGATTTTCCTTATCGTTCTGAACATCAGCGTGATTGGGACAATCGTATATCTTCATGTAACCAATGGCACACCTCCGGTAGCCAGGCTTATGGATGGGAACCCGGGTTTCACACCTCCTTATGTTGAAAGTATTGAGCAGATGGAAAACATGACGCCAGGCCAGCGTCGTCAGCTATTTCAGTTGGTTGAGTCATTCAGGGAAAAAGTTCAGCCGATGCATGATGAGGTACAGATGATTGATAAAGAAATGCGCGATTTACTGATTACGAGTGATCAAATTCCGAATAAGAAAGTTGAGGAATTGATGCGCAAAAAAGCAGATCTGCAGTTTGAAATTGGCAAACACGTGCTGGATAATCTGCAGCGGTCAAAGTCATTTCTAACCCAAGAACAACAACGAATGTTTATCGATCGTATCATGTCGGCCGGACCAAGATCTGGAATGGGTAGTCCGCCGGGCACATCGGTTCCTGGACCGGGTGCGGTTCCGGGTCCGGGAATGATGCGGGGGGAGTTCGATAATCGTTGATTAACTAATCGGTAAAAGATTATCCAGGAAATCCAGCATGGGTATCAAGCCGGCAATTGACCGTTGATTCATTATTCTGAAGAGGTGATGATTTCAGGTTGCGAAACTCAAAGGGAAGGTGCAGTTCCATGTAGGTCCCAGGGATAATTTGCAAGGAAATAGTTTTTTGGTTGTCTAATTCAATAACCAATACAGATCAACCAAATAAATTACAGTGAGGTAAACCATGTACACATTCATGAAATATTCTTTAATCATTCTTATAGCCGTTACCGGAAGTGCCTGTTCAGAAATGTTGAATTCTGAGACAGAAGAAACGGATAGCGATTTTATGGAACCCATGACGGCAGCATTAATCTCTGAGGAAGGAAAAGAGGTAAAAGGCAAGGGAATCTTCATGCTGACCTGGAGTAACTTTAATCCAGGGTTTTTAGATGGCGATGCAACCAGGGGCACAGCCATGGCTATTGGATTTGAAGAGGAAACACTACTTCTTCCGCCCCATAAAAGTTCAACGGTGAATATGGGTGACGTCACCATTGAATTACCACAGCAGGAAATCCTTCAGCTTGAAAAACAAAACTTCCGATTTCAGGATCACACAGTTTATTCCAGCAGATCCATAGGTCCGTTTCAGCAAAATAGATCCATCTCATTTGCACCTGAGCAAGACTATACATTCAACGTAAGCGGATCAGAAATTTTCCCTGCTCTCATACTACAAGTTACGACACCGAAAGATATGGTTACTATAACTGCGCCTGATGATTCTGATGCGGCAGGCCACACAGGTGATCTTACCTTGAACTGGGATGCGAATCCGAAAAGACCTGTGGGGATCATGATCAGGCCGGCAATACAGTTCAGAAAAGGGCAAAAGCCGCAGGGTCTGAATCGTGAAAATAGTGAGATAATCATCCTGAAAGACCAGGACGGTACCTACACTCTTTCAAATGAAATCCTAAACAAAGTTGCTTCCTTTTCTGACAAAAATGCCGTGCATGTTTCAGTTGGTCAGCTTCACTTTGAGGACCAGGTAGTTGACGGGGCAAGTTATCGAACCATCATACGGACAGATGACCATCTATATGTTCGGTTGAACTAACAACCCATGCCATATTGAAACACCCGCAAAGGCAGAGCTTCATTAAGTTCTGCCTTTTTTATGCTTGAGTGTTTTGAAAGGGTAGATGCAGTGTCAGTTTATTGTCGTGGAGTGTTATAAACATAACGCACAGACAATTTTTGGTGGGATGAACACGCTGGTCTCAAAAAGTAAGCAGAAAGGTGTTTGATCGACACTAACCGGGACAAGTTCCCCATACGGGATAGTGATCCGGTACCAATGCACTGCCGGTGGCGAAATCAAAAGGCTCTGACTCAATATTTTCTACACACCATCCGCTGATATCCTGATTGAAGAGTACTGCATCACGAAACATCCCGTCCATAATTCCGATGTTGCTCAAATCCCAGCCTCCGATATCCTGGTTAAAGGAGGATGCTCCGGAAAACATGAATGCCGCTGTGGATACGCTGCCCATGTTCCAGCTCCCGATGTCCTGGTTAAAAGAGGTTGCCCCCGCGAACATGAAGTTTGTGGTGGCTGCGCTTTCGGTATTCCAGCCTCCGATGTCCTGGTTAAAAGCGGCCGCATCTGCAAACATTCCGTTAAATTGAACCACATTGCTCACATCCCATTCACTGATATTCTGATCAAATGAGACTGCCCCGGTAAACATCCCGTTCATTTCCCGGACGTTCCCAACGTTCCAGGCTCCGATATCCTGATTGAATGAGGCTGCTCCGCCAAACATACCTCCCATGTTCAGGACATTACCCATATTCCATTGACCAATATCCCGGTTGAATGCAGAAGCATTGAGAAACATATTATTCATGTACTCAACATTTCCAACATCCCAGTTTCCAATATCCTGGTTAAAGGTGGCTGCATCCTGAAACATCATCGCCATATTCGTGACGCTGCTTACATCCCAGTGACCGATATTCTGATTGAATGAAGAATCATCTTTAAACAGTTCACTCATGTCGGCAATGTTTGATGTGCACACCCTCGTCAGATCTGCCCCATCGGCAATACGCTGTTCCAATAGATCCCTGTTTACAGCCTCGTATTCGATTCCATCCACTACACCGGTGTCCCCCGGAGCTGCAGACGGACATTTAATGGTGACACCATTGTCGTCAAGAAAAAACGTCTCATCTGAATTTACCGAGGTAGAGCAAGACGTGAGAATGAAAAGGAGAATCACCCAAAGTGGTGTTGGGAAGAAAGGCAGGGTTGATGAGTTCTTCATAAGCACCTTCGCTTGATTATTATGGATATCCGGCTAATCAATAATTCACAAATACAGTTAATTATGCAAGATGTTTCTTACAAATAACGATATTGAAGAGTTCTCAGCTGATTCCATCACAGAATATGGATTGTGATATCAGAGAATGTGTGACGAATCTGACTGAATTAAAAACCCTCATTGATTTTATATAGATAACGCCGTTTGTCCTGCTCATCCTTTATCCGGATAATGATGTTGTCGCTCTTTTTGAAATGCTTTTTGAACTTCGAGTTTATCGCCCTGATCGTTTCATTTCTTAATTTTCTTCTGTAGTCGTAGCTATCGGTTTCGGGCCAGACCCGTTCTTCAAGCTCTTCGGAATCAAGGCCTGATCTTTCATTCATCAGCTGCTCCAGAACCATCTTTTCTTTTGTTTTGAGCCAGGAGTACCTGTCAAGGTTGTGGAGATCGGGGTACGCCTCTTCCGGCGCCTGCTTTTTCCCGTTCTTCTTGCTGCGGAAAAGGAAAAACAGTAGAACTAAAAAGGCGGGAACTGTAATGCCATAAATTAAGAGTGATCTGATATACGAATCTGAATGTGCTTTTTCAATCTCACTGAGCAGTGAATCTTCCGGAATTTTAACAATTCTGATGGGGATGTCTGAAGGTTCTGCTACACGGTTAAGCCCTACTATGTAAATCATGGACTCATTTTGATCCATCAAAAAGTTTGTAGGAAGAATATTTCTGAGTAAATCAGACTCTAATTGAATCGCTGGATGTGTGTCCGAAGTCAGAGTATGTACGGGTAAAAAGAACATGCCTTCATTTAAATCTTCTTCAATTGCCGGTATGTACCATATATTGCTTTTCGAACTGTAGAATGATCCGGTAATTTTATTTTGAGTAAAAATAGACCGGTAGAATGGGTTCGGGTAATGTTCAAGGTCTGAATCAATCACGCCTTCCTTATGCCACTCTTTCTCTTCAAAGGAAAACTTCCAGATATCTCTTAAGGTTTCCATTTCTGTAGACGGATCATCAGCCCGAAGTTCATTCTCAGGTGCCCATCCACCGAACGTAAAAAGCTCCTGTTGCTGCGGTATGTAGATGCCGGTATTAACTACCCTGGCACTTGGGATTGTTGAGTTTGGAGCTACCTCTTGAATACTCCACTCTTTCAAATATGTATTAAAGTATGTGATGTAGCTCTTCCATGACCAGTAACCATACCCGCCAAATGCGTGAACGGTGCCGTCCTTAAAAAAAGGATAATGGGTGTACTGATTTCTGTGCGGATGTGAGTTGTCTATTCTATTGAAGCTGCCATCATCTAAATCCAGTTCATAGACGGATCCTACTCCTGTATCCCAGAAATAAAATGTATCACTCGCAGAATCAAAGCCTGACTCTAAATCCCGAAGAGGTTTTGGAAGCTGACTGAGACCGGACAGATAATCCCAATTATTTTCAGGGATGGAGTATGACCAGAGTCCCTGCTCATTGATCAAATAAATAATGCCATTCTCACTGTCGATCCCGGTATGAATGCTGCCGCCTGGTTGCAGCACAGGTTCAATGAACGCTTGCAGTGACTCAGAGCCATCCTGAGCTGATAATGATACTGAATTAGCAAGCAGTGAAACGCAAAGCAATAAAAAACCAAATCTATAACGGACCTCAGGCAACGGGTTTACGAACCGGTTCATAATTTTTTTCAAGGTTCAGAAAAATTTGCAGTAAAATTCTACAGAGATATTAAGCCGTTAGAATTCAATTAAGTGAGAACACGATAGATACAGAGAACACAGAAGATTCAAGAGTAATGATGAGAAATGCATGAGCACATTTCTCTATGTCCAAATGGGTAATTTGACTGACCTCACATTACCCATTTTTTTTAAATTCAGACAAGGGGTGATGTAACTGCAATAACTCCCACATCTAAAATCTAAGACAAATTTGCCAAAAAGAAGAAAATCATTCCCCGGATAGGTTCTGCAGTTTCTGCTTTCACCGTTTCTAAATATGGCTGAAATTCGGTTCATTGATAGATAACCCTGAACCAATTCAATGCTGATATGAAACCTATTTTTTGGGTATTTGGACTATTTTACTTTATTCCTTCGCTGGCCTTCTCTCAAAACACAGCTGAAAAGACTGAACCTGTATTCGAACAGGTGCTTTCTTTAAAAAACCCGGGTTCGGTACAGATATCTCCGGACGGTCGACACGTATTGTACTCCGTCTCATCAGCGGAATGGTCTGAGAACCGCTATGATTCGGAATTATGGTTATCTAAAAACGGCGGAGAGCCATTTCCCCTGACGCATAACAGCAGCGGCTCAAGCAGCAGCGGCACCTGGTCGGATGATGGCAAGTGGATCCTCTTTATCCGGAATGTGGACGGAAAGAACACGATGTTTGTGATCTCTCCGGATGGGGGAGAGGCGTTCCCACTGTCATATATTGATAAGAGCATTCAGAGCTTCGACCTCTCTCCAGACGGGAAAACCCTTGCCTTTTTATCTCAGCAGGAGCAGCCTGAAGCGCGGAAAACCATGGAGGAACGCTTTGGTAAATTTGCAGAGGATGATACCGACTATCTGCTCAACCGGCTCTATACCGTGGCATTCAATCCCCATTTTACCCGGTCGCATCAGCAACCGTGTGAACAGGACTCAACCTATACCATGTGTCCGGAAGCCCCGGAAGTAGTGCCTCATCTCGAAGAAGCTGAATTTACCATAACAGGCATAGAATGGTCACCTGCAGGTGACAGGATTGCAGTTGATCATCAGCCCAATCCGATCATCACCAGCTTTTTGGAATCCGACATTGCCATCTACGATCCTGAGACAGGGCAGCTGGACAAGGTTGTCCAAAATGCTTCATCGGATGGATTCAGTGTATGGTCGCCCGATGGCAGCAGATTTGCCTACACCAGTAGTGTGGATAACGACAGCAGTAATTTCTACGCCAACAACAGATATTTTATTTATGATTTGGGCAGCGGCGAATCGAGGGAAGTTGCCCGACAATTTGATGAAAACCTGAATATTGCGGCCTGGAGCAACGACGGCATCTATGCTACAGCCTGGCAAAAAACCAGGCGGCCTGTCTATCGCCTTGATCCTCAAACCGGGTCTGTTGAAATGTTTTCCGGTTCAAAGAGGCTCGTGTATGGCCTGTCCTTCTCCAAAGATGGTTCAAAGTACGCTATGAGCGCACGTGACGGGGATGAAATAAATGAAGTTTATCTGACGGACTTGGAAGGTACGAACAGCCGCAAGCTGACGGATTTTAATGATCAGATTACGGGCTGGAAAACTGTGGACAGTGAAGTGATCAGCTGGAACAGCCGTGATGGTGTTGAAATCGAAGGGATCTTACATAAACCTCTTGATTATAATCCGGATCAGAAATATCCATTGCTGGTTGTTATCCATGGCGGGCCGACCGGCATTTCATTGCCCTCGCCTGTGCCCGGCTACGTTTATCCCATTGTGCAGTGGGTAAATAAAGGAGCCCTGGTACTTGAACCGAATTACAGGGGATCGGCAGGATATGGGGAAGAGTTTCGCTCACTGAATGTCAGGAACCTTGGGGTCGGGGATGCATGGGATGTACTTTCCGGGGTGGATCACCTGATAGAGCAGGGCGTTGCGGATTCTACAAAACTGGGATCCATGGGATGGAGCCAGGGCGGCTACATATCCGCTTTTCTGACGACATGGTCGAACCGGTTTGAGGCGGTAAGCGTGGGGGCGGGGATCTCCAACTGGATGACCTATTACGTAAATACGGACATTCATCCGTTCACCCGTCAGTATCTGAAAGCGACACCCTGGGAAGATCTGGAGATCTATGAACGGACGTCACCCATGACCTACATCAACAACGCATCCACGCCTACGCTTATTCAGCACGGAGAGTTCGACCGCAGGGTTCCCACTCCGAATGCCTATGAGTTGTACCAGGGCCTTCAGGATGTGGGTGTGGAGTCACAGCTTATTATATACGAAGGGTTTGGGCACGGCATCAACAAGCCCAGGGAAAGGCTGGCCGCCACCTGGCATAACTGGATCTGGTTCAACAAATACATCTGGGGCGAGGAAATAGAAATGCCGCTGGAATGATCTGAATCAGCTGGCCCCGGGCTATTTCGGCTTCTCGTGCCGCTGATCATGAGATGGGCATTTTAAATCGACAATTATCAATCAACAATCATCAATAAAAAAGTACCCGGGAAGGGACTCGAACCCTTACGACATCGCTGCCATCGGATTTTGAATCCGACGCGTCTACCAATTCCGCCACCCGGGCATGGTTTGTACTAATGATGGCAATCTCAAATATACGGAGCAGGTTGTTTAATAGAAATGGTTGTATTGATCTTGAGTCTTGAGAAGTGAGAAGGCAAAAGGGAGAAGTGAGACGTCAAACGTCAGACGTGAGATGGGAAACTGAGACTGGCGACTGGCGATTGAAAATGTGCGACTTGTGATTGTGGACCTCAGTATTGTTGTCAATATTGCCCGCTGAAGCCTGTAGACTGCTGCGAGCAGTTCACTTCGTGGGAATCGCCTGCGGCTCGGAGCGCAGTCCCGAGACTTCGGGAAAGCCTGAAGCCCTGTCCACGGGGAATACCCCGAAGGGATCCCCATGGGAAATTCCCCGCTCGGCTGTGTCGACCTTTGGACTAGGATTGCGACAATAAAAAGACTGTTTGCAATAAGGATAAAAATTCTAGCAGCTTTTAGTTGAACCTTAAACCTTAAACCTTAAACCTTAAACCTTAAACCTTAAACCTTAAACCTTGAACCTTGAACCTTGAACCTTGAACCTTGAACCTTGAATCCCACCTCACTTTCCGAACGACAACACGGCAACAGGATCCGTTTTGGCCGCAATGCGGGCCGGAAGCCAGGAAGCGAGTGTACAGAGAAGAATGGTGACTGCACTGACAATCACAAAGTCGAGCAGATGCGGCTCAACGGGTACGGTGCTCATGTAGTAGTTTTCCTCAGAAAGCGGAATAATCTGGTAGTTGATCTGCAGCCAGAAAAATACCATTGCAATTCCGGTACCCATCAGAAGTCCCGATACGGCGACATAAAGTCCCTCCAAAAGAAAAACCTGTCGTATAGAACGGCTTCTGGCCCCGATTGTCTTCAAAATACCAATGTCCTTGACCCGCTCGAGTACCATCATCAGCACCGTGCCAATCAGGTTGAAAGCGGCAACGACAATCATAACCGCGATCACAAAAGGGATCGTCTCTTCCTGCAGATCCACCCATGCGAAAATATTGCGGTATCGCTGGTATACATTTTCAGTTACAAAAGGGAAGCGTGTATCATCACGAACCGATGCATATACGGAGCGTATATTATCCATATTCACCGCATTGATATCGATCATGCTCGCTTCAAGCGTTCCAAGCTCAAACAGGCGTCGAACCGGCTGAATATGCGTCAATGCAAAATTGTCATCAAATCGTGCGATTCCGGTCTGATAGACGCCTGTGAGCCGGAACTGGCTGATCTCGGGACTATTGAGGGGGGAGGGGAGTCCGTCCAGCGCATAAACGGTGATGCGGTCTCCGATCTCTGCGCCAAGAGTTTGGGTGAGTGAGCTGCCGAGTATGATGCCGTGCAGCCCGTCCTGCTGCTTACTGATGTCGTAGGTTCCTTCCGATATGTAGTCCCGGAGCCGGGTTACATCGCCTTCGCCGGGTACTCCCTTGATCCCTGTACCGCTCACTTCGCCTGGCCCCTGGATCATAACCTGACCCAAAATTACCGGCTGTGCTACATCCACTCCCGGCATGTCGCCTATATGAACACTGAGCGTATCCGACCGGAATATGGGATCATTCATAAACGAATGCACCGTCACATGCGGCGCAAATCCCAGTATTTTCTCATTGATGGTGGATTTAAACCCGTGCACGATCGACAGTGAAATAAGCAGTCCCGCCGAGCCGATGGCAACCCCCCCGATGGCCATCAGCTTGATGAACGATAAAAAACGGGATTCACGCTTCGATCCCCAGAAATAGCGTCGCGCAATGTAGGCGGTGAAATTCATATCAGGTGCGGGGTGCAGGATTCCCCGATAATTCGGGATTTTTCAGGTTGCAAGTTGCAGGTTTCAGGTTTAAAGTTCTACACGAGAATATCAGGATTGGATTGGAAATAGACATCTTCAAAAAAAGCACTTCTTACAGGAGACGCTCTGGACCCGGTTTTAGTACATCAGGAAATGTGAAAACATGTATTGCAAAACCACAACACTCGGACTTATCCAAAGCACTCGTGATCCTCAAGCTTAACCTCAGCCTCAAATTTCAACATGTAACCTGAAACCTTAACCGTCAAACCTGTAACGCCAAAGCGCTCTGCGCTACCCCTCCGGTTTCATTTGCGGAAAGAAGAGCACATCGCGTATGGAGTCTGAATCGGTCATAATCATCGCAAGGCGGTCGATACCGATACCGATACCGGCGGTTGGCGGCATGCCGTATTCTATGGCTCGCAGGAAGTCTTCATCCACGGTCATCGCTTCCTCGTCGCCGCCGGCTCTAAGGCGGGCCTGTTCTTCGAATCGCTCGCGTTGGTCTACCGGATCGTTGAGCTCTGTAAAGGCGTTTGCGATCTCCTTACCGTTGCAGATCGCTTCAAAACGCTCAACAAGCCCTTCCTTGCTGCGGTGTTTCTTGGCCAGCGGACTCATCTCAACGGGGTAGTCTGTGATGAATGTGGGCTGAATCAATTTGGGTTCAACGGTTTCACCAAAAATTTCATCTATCAGCTTTCCTTTGCCCATGCTTTTATCCACTTCAATGTGGAGATCCTTTGCGATGTTGCGAATCTCACTTTCCGATTTGCCGGAAAGATCGTGGCCGGTCTCTTTCTCAATGGCTTCGTACATGGGGATTCGGGGCCAGGGTGCCTTGAAATCAATTTCATGTTCACCCACGGTTACGCTGGTTGAACCGTGCAGCTTCAGGGCAACATGCTCGATCATGTTCTCCATGAAGCTCATCATCCAGTTGTAGTCTTTCCACGCCACATAGAGTTCCACCTGCGTGAACTCCGGATTGTGAAAGCGGGAAAGTCCTTCATTCCGGAAGTCTTTTGAAAACTCATATACCCCGTCAAAACCGCCTACGATCAATCGTTTCAGATAGAGCTCATTGGCAATACGAAGGTAAAGGTCGATATCAAGAGCGTTGAGGTGTGTTTTAAAAGGCCTTGCCGAGGCTCCCCCGTAAATTGGCTGCAGGATGGGAGTTTCCACCTCCAGGTATCCGCGCTCATTCATAAACTCCCGCATTGACTGTACCATGTGCGTGCGTTTGATGAAGGCATCCTTGACATCCGGATTGACGATCAGATCCACATATCGCTGCCGGTACCGCATCTCCTTATCCGAGAATGCGTCAAAGGTCTTTGTTTCACCCTCTTCGGTCTCCACTTCCTTGGGGGTTGGAATCGGGCGAAGGGTTTTGCCTAAAAATTCGAACTCTTCAGCGTGAATGGTGGTCTCGCCGGTTCGCGTTTTAAAAACAAATCCGCGGATGCCGATAAAGTCGCCGATGTCGGTGAGCTTCTTGAATACGGTATTGTACTCCTCGGTGCCCACGTCGTCGCGGCGAATGTAGATCTGGATGATGCCGCCGGAATCCTGAAGCGTAAAAAAAGAGGCCTTTCCCATGATACGCCGCGTCATTACACGGCCTGCAACGGATACACGCTCTGCGCCTTCCGGTTCCCCGGCGATCAGCGTCTCTTCATTCTCCAGAATATCCTTTGAAGTATGGGTGACATCATATTCATAAGGGTAGGGGTTGATGTCAAGTTCCCTGAGCTGCTCAAGTTTGGATTTTCGGATCTGTTGTTGTTCACTTAGCGAGGGTTCAGCCTTCGTCATTTAAATAGTTGGATTATTAACGTATTTTATAGTTCTATAGAAACGCCTAAAATAACAAAAAAACGTAGCAACAGATACTTCCTTTTTACTATGTTCACAGGAGTGAAAGGCACGAATCGAATGCCTGAATGCTTTGAAATGAAACAGGGAGGGGGGTGAGTTGAGCTACGTTATCGATACCATACCGGAAGTTTTGTTTGAACAAATTCAACATCACGGTCTGCCGGAGGAGATCCTTTCGGGGTACGAACCTCTGAGGGTTGAAACATCCGGGGGCGACATAGACACATCACAGAGCATCACAGGCACACTGCTTATCAAAAAAATTGCCGACCGCTGTATGGATGTTTCCAGAATCGACGTCTATACGGAAAAGTACGAGAAACCAAAAGCATTCATCGGAAGCCGTGAGGTATCGGTCAGCTTCTCACATACTACGGATGCACTGGCCGCGGCGGTATCCGAAAAGTATAATGTGGGTCTCGATATGGAGAGCATGGGACGCCCGGTTCACAAGCGTCTTGCAGAAAGAATGAAACATTTCGAAGAGTCGCCACTCCTTTATGAACAAAATGAATGGATCCGCATTTGGACGCTCAAGGAAGCGGCCTTAAAAATGATCGGAACCGGACTCAGAAAACCGATGAATAGCGTAAGCATTATTCAGATGGATAAATATGGGTTCAGTGTACAATTTGACGATGGAATGCGTGCAAAAATTTGTAGCTTCCCGAATCACGGTCATTGGATCTCCATTTGCTACAGACAACTACCCAAAAAACATATCATCGATAGTAAAAGACTTCACATTATTTAGGTCATCGAAGGAGCTAATCTTATGAATATATCATCATATAGTCGCGAAGAGCTAACCCAGGGTCTGGAACGCGCACGGTCGAAACGAAATTCGGGTCAGCAATCATCAGACGATGCAGTCCGCGTCATGTTTGCACCGGGTTCCATTACAAGCGAAAACATAGATGAAGTGTACGAGCTATACTCCCGCATTTCAGAGGAACAGTTCGACACCGTAGTCGTTGTGGAATCCCATCCGGGCAGTGCAGAGAAGAAACTTCCGCTTCCCTCTTTTAAATCCGTTACCACCCCGCTGGGCGAAGTGATGGCTAATGACCGCCTCAGAAATGACTTCTGCGACGAGGACGACGATTTCTTCATTAATGACGAAGCGTTTGACTCGTCATCGGTATGCCTTTACGATCAGCTGATGATGCTGCAGTGTTCGCTCAAGAACTTCTCTGTTGTAAGCATACAGATTACGGATGAAAACCCGTACATCGTAAAAGAACTTGCCTACGCTCTGGAAGAGATTCTCGCATCAAAGAATGCGCTGGTTGTGTTTTGCTGCGACCTGGACGGATCGCACAGTGATGAATTCGAGATGCTAATGAGCCACTACAAGGATGAGAATTTCAACAGTATGATGAACTACCTCTCATCGGCCGATTTATCCATGCGCGGAGCCGGAACCTTTCTGGCCGGCCTGATCGTATCCAGAAGATGGGGTTTGTCCCTCAATTTCAATCATACCACCCATTCTGATACCCGAAATCTGCTTCTCGGTTTTGCAGAAATGCAGCATCAGCCTATCTTTGGCTAATGACCTATGAACAACAGTTTTCGGTAACTATTATCGGAACCGGCGCCGTGGGTTCGGCGCTGCAGGATTTTTTTCTATCGAACGGATACACCGTTATATCCGCCGTAAATCAAACATCCGGACTGCCGGAAGAGAGTCATCGGTACGGTGATGTGATTTTTATTACAACTCCTGATGATGCGATCAAATCCGTCTCTGAAAGCCTTGCTGCGAAAGAGATCAAATGGGCCGGAAAGACAGCAGTACACTGCTCCGGAGGCCTCTCATCCGACCAGCTTTCTGCCTTGGCGTCCAAAGGTGCCGGCACCGCATCGATGCATCCCATTCAAACATTCCGGAAAGGAGATAATGCCGGCCGTTTCCAAGGAATTACGATCTCCCTGGAAGGAGATTTTGAAGCCAAAGCCCTTCTGAAACCACTCGTAAAACAAATGCGGGCAAAGCACATTGATGTAACTCCGGGCCAGAAACAAGCTCTGCACATTGGTGCCGTATTCACCTCCAACTACCTTGTTTCCCTTTTTCGAACCGTTGAAGAGTATCTTGAAGCAGAAGAGATTGAGGACGGTATCACAATCATGCGTCCCCTTGTTGAGCAGACAATGCGAAACATTTTTGAAAAAGGCACTTCTGAAGCGTTAACGGGCCCTGTGAGCCGCGGTGATGTTCAAACGGTTGAATCGCATCTTAGCCGCCTCATTTTTTACCCCGAACATCAGGCGCTTTATCGCCGGCTCGGCAAAACCGCACTGGATATTGCCAGGGAATCGGGCAGCCTTACCGAAGAGGAAGCGGATAAACTGATGCAGCTTTTTGAGTAGTGGATTTCAGACATAAGCCGGAAAAACATCATTTCAACCAGACAAGCCTTTGAGGTAATGAAACCGACCTCCGGGCCGAAGGCGATTCCCGCGATGTGATGCAGATAAACAGATGAATACCGAACCGGTGAAGTGGACTATAAAGGAACCAACAACACGCAACTGACCACTGACTACTAACAAAAGCACCTTAAAACCTTAACACATTAATACTTTTATTACCCCGTTCAGGGTTTCCAGATGTTGCAGGCTCCGGAATCTGCTATCCGGGTGTCGTGAGTAGCCAGGGGATATCCTGAAAGAATGGATGTAGCAACTATCAGACGATCGGCGGGGTCGGTGTGAAAAGAGTCGGGAAGCTCTCGTTGTGCAATGACAACATCCGTATCGGCAATGAGAAGAGTTGCGGCACGGGTTGCAAGGGCAGCGCGGATCCATTCTGAAAAACCGGGATTAAGAGTGATCCGTCCTTTTCGTTCCAGCATTTCCGCTTCCCAGACGGACACCCATGATATGGCCAGTTCACCGGTTGATGCTTTCTGATCGATGACTTTGCGCTCTTTTTCTGAAAGGTTTACGTCACCAAGCAGCCACCAGAGCCAGATATGGGTATCGAGAAGAATCACTTACTTTCGGGCTCATTGACGGATATCGAGTGATTCCAGTCCGGTCCGGAATATCCTTCAAAACCTGACTCTTCAGGGGAGAGGGATGAAGCGGATCCGCTTCCCTTCAGCTTTTTCCAGGGCGCATTTTCGGTTGACATGGTTTTGGCCTTTAGTTCATTTTCAAGGCTCCGCGTGAACAACTGTTTCAGGGATATACCCTCCTCAATGGCTTTCTTTTTCGCCTCTTTCATCAGGGCATCGGGTAAATCTATTGTTGTTCGCATAAAAACATATTAACATATTGCATCAAATTTTCAAACAGACTCATTAAGAAATCAATTACATCCAAAGGTTCGTGAATCTGCCTGTAAATTTGCATAATGCCTGCCGGTAGGGTTACATTCATCGCACAAAACTGATCATTTCAGCCTGTATCTGTATCGTATTCCAGGGCATTCGGATCAACGGCATAAAATTTCGGTTCAAACGTCCTGACCGCATCACAATGCTTTTTATTTAACACAGGTTTTTTGATTTTTTCAATCTGCGAACATTGAACCCAAGGCAACGAATACCACGAATTATGAGCTCAAGCAAAACATTTACACTCGTCAAAGGTTCTTATTCACCGGATGATGCGAAGGAAATATTGATGAACCTGATCCAAAGCAAGATTCAGTTTCACAACATCCGAAAACTGAGCTCTTTTGAAAAAAGCGGGTCCAGGGATGAAAAATCGGAGGACAGAATTTCGGATCTAAAGGAGACGCGCAAAGAGATTCTTGATATGCTGAAATCCGTTGACGAGAAGGGGATAAGCAACGTGATAATCAACTCGACGATCCATATCACCCTTGAATGATGTGCCGGGGATGTTCACTATCCCTGTAGTCCGGTATGTACTGAAACACTATTTATTTGCATGTTGCAGGCCCGTTTCAGATTAAGCTCTCTTCGGTTCTGCTTACCACTTAAAAAATCCAACTAACCTCATTCTACGTTATGGAGCATATTGGCGTTCTGGCTTCAAACCTGCTTTCCCCGATAATTCTTCTTTTTGTTCTGGGTATACTGGCGTCGCTGCTGAAAAGCGACCTTAAACTTCCGTCACCTCTCTACAATGGACTTACAATCTATTTGCTTCTGGCCATCGGCCTGAAAGGAGGGGTGGAGCTGCATAAGACACCGGTCAGCGAGTTTATATGGCCTGCCCTTATCACCCTGCTTCTGGGTATCATTACACCGATAACCGCATACAATGTGCTGCGACGATTAGGCAGGTTCGACAGGATCAATGCATCGGCTATTGCAGCACATTACGGATCCGTTTCGGCCGTTACATTTATTGTTGCGGTCAGTTTTGGTACCATGAACGGGCTCACATCCGAAGGGTTTATGCCCGCCATGGTAGCCATTCTGGAGGTGCCCGCCATCGTGGTAGCTCTGATGATTGCATTTACCCGTGAAAAGCGGGCCGGTTCTTGGCAGGAAGCGCTTCACGAAGTGTTGGCCGGACGCAGCGTAATGCTGCTGCTGGGTGGACTGATTATCGGCTGGATTTCGGGTCCCGATGGATTTGAACCGATATCTCCGTTTTTTGAAACGGGATTCAAGGGCGCTCTTGCGCTGTTTCTGCTCGAAATGGGCGTAATTACGGCCAAAAGGCTGGAAGGCCTGAAGGAGGTTGGAGGTTTCCTGATCGCATTTGGTATTATTGTTCCCATCCTGCATGGTATCCTGGCTATATGGCTGGGCAATATGGCAGGGTTATCCGTCGCAGGGTCGGCGGTTTTGGGTGCCATGGTGTCGAGCGCTTCCTATATTGCAGCTCCGGCGGCCGTACGGATTGCGCTTCCCGAAGCCAATCCAACGCTTTACCTGACGGCTTCGCTCGGTATAACCTTCCCGTTTAACATTACAATCGGAATACCGATTTATTATGCCTTTGCGGAGTGGCTACTTTGAGTCATTATGAGTGATTCATACATACAATTTTCTGACAATGATTATCAAACGGATTAGCTTATGAAAACCACTACACTGAAGCTTGTGACCATCGTAACGGAAAGAATACTGGAAGAACGCGTTCTTCGTAAGATTACCGAGATTGGAGCCAGGGGGTACACGCTTACAAAGGCGACCGGAAAAGGCTCCAGGGGCGTTCGTGCCAGTGAATGGGAGGGGCCCGATACACGAATTGAAACACTGGTGAGCAGTGATGTGGCAGACGGGATTATAGAGTACATTTCGGATAACCTTTTTGAACACTACGCCGTTATCGTATACGTTCAGGAAGCCCATGTTGTACGGGGTGATAAATATATCTGATCAGGTTATCGTTGAACCGCTCTTTTCTGAATCATCTTTTCCGGTCGATTGCACAGAGGCCGAAAAGGTCCGAATGCGCGTTTCAGCTGTGGTTCCATTAATTGAATAGTTATGGACCGCAAGGAGGTCAATCAAGAAGCAAATCAGCGTTATGTCCAGCGATTTTTACAGGAATGTGTACCGTGTGGTTGCTGAAATTCCGGAAGGTAAAGTAACTACCTACGGTGCCATTGCAACTTGCCTTGGTGTTGCTTCCGGTGCGCGCATGGTGGGCTACGCGTTGAATCAGCTTATTCACGAAAAATCGGATGAACCTCTTCCCGCACATCGCGTGGTAAACCGCCTGGGCCAGCTCACGGGGCGTGCGTGGTTTCCGGGTGACACCATGCGCGAACGTCTTGAACAGGAGGGGGTTCGGTTTACAGAGGAGTATACGGTCGACATTGACAAACACTTTTGGGATCCGGGTCTGAATATCTGATCCCTGAGGATTATTGGTGTTGCCTTCCTATGCCTGATTTGGACATTAATTTTCCGTATCTTTTAAAGCTATTTCAAATGCTATTTACCTGATAATTATTACATGGCAACCTGGACGCTACATACTGAATTTAAATTTGACGCTGCCCATTTTATCGAAGGTTACGACGGGAAGTGCGGCCGTATGCACGGACATACGTACAAAGTTCACATTGCGGCGAAATCGCACAAGCTTAATCCCTCAAAATACCTGAAATCACCCGATATGGTGTGTGATTTTAAGGAGCTTAAATGGGCTGCTGCCGACGGAAAAAAAGGAGGTTTCGATCACGCGGTGCTCAATGAAACCATTCCCGTTGCGACTACGGCTGAACGCATAGCAGAATACATTCACAAAGAAACCAAAAAGAGAATACCGGCTGACATCGACCTGCGTGTAACCGTATGGGAAACGGAGAGCAGCTGGGTAGAATATACGGATCAGGATGTATAGCACGGAAGAACAAACCACCAGAACCACCGGTGAAGTGACTGAACTTGATCAGGTGGAATATCCGCTGATGGAAGACTTTTATACCATCCAGGGGGAAGGCGCCCATACGGGAAGTGCCGCCTATTTTATACGTCTGGCAGGGTGTGACGTAAAGTGCTGGTGGTGTGACGTAAAAGACAGCTGGGACGAATCGAAACATCCCCGTGTTAAAACGGGCGATATCGTTAAACGCGCCAAAGAGAGCGGCACCCGGCTTGCCGTAATCACGGGTGGCGAACCGCTTCTTCACAATCTGGAGCCTCTTACAATCCGCCTGCGTCAGGAAGGATTCAGCGTGCATATTGAAACCAGCGGCTCGTCACCGCTTTCAGGGCATCTCGACTGGATTACGCTTTCACCCAAGCGATTCAAAGAGCCTCTGGATGAAGTCTTTCCGTATGTTGACGAGCTAAAGGTCGTAGTGCTCAAAAAGAAGGACCTGGAGTGGGCCGAAAAGAATGCGGTAAAATGCCCGAAAGGAACCCGATTGCTTTTACAGCCTGAATGGGAAACGCCGGAGTCGGTAAATTTGATTGTAGAGTACGTTAAAAAAAATCCGCGGTGGGGAATCAGCCTGCAGACGCACAAGTTTATGAATGTGCCGTAGGTACCTGCTGCGGAAAGACCGCATTAACCACAGAACATCCTACAGACTTCATGACGTACGAACACTCTTCTGTTTTAATAACCGGTGCCAGCCAGGGCATCGGCCGAAGCATTGCACTTTCATTTGCAGCTTCAACAGACCGCCCTCTTATACTGCTGGCCCGCAATAAGGAAAATCTTGAAGAGACGGCCGAACTTTGCCGCAAGGCCGGATCCGCCTATACCCACATTATTTGCTGTGATGCAACAGACAGGCCATCGGTAATGAGTCTAGACCTCCCGGAAGAGGTTCCGTCTCCCGGACTTATTATCAACAATGCAGGCAGTTTTCTTTATAAAACCCTGACTCAGACAACCAACGAGGAGTTTCAGCATCAGATCGATGTGAATCTTTTTACGGCCGTCAATACCGTAAACCGCTTCCTGTCCGAACTTATGGAGCTGGACAGGGCACTTATCATAAACATCTGTTCGGTGGGTTCACTCACGGGGCTGGCCGACAGCGGCGCGTATTCGGCAGCGAAGCACGCGGTATTGGGGTACACCCGCTCGCTGCGTGATGAGCTGAAAAATACAAACATCGGGGTAACCGCGATCAACCTGGGTCAAACGCACTCCCCATCCTGGGATGAATCAACGATGCCGCCAGAAAAGCTGATAAATCCAACCGATGTGGCACAGATCCTGGTTACACTGTCGCACCTCTCACCGCGCACACTGGTCGAAGAGATCATCATACAGCCGCAACACGGACGTGTTCCTGCAATGTAAAACGCTCGCGTCATGTTTAATGGCACATGCTGCAAGCGGCAGGCACCAGGCTTCACTCAGGCGCTTATAATTGCAAAATCGCCATTGCATCAGTGCCCGCTCAAACGGTGAATAACTTTTACAAAATCCCGGGGAACAAAGGTGGTGATGAGCCGTTATAGTGACTGTAATATCTACCCGGATATTACAATGTACCCCGAAAAAGCCAACGTAGAAGAGGAGCCTGGTTGAAAGCCGGGCTTCTCTTTTTTTATTTACCCTTCTTTCGATAAAAAATCATGACTTAATTGAAGAGTTTTTTCTTCAAACGGGGGTATTCTTAATAGACCTTTATATCCCCACGCAGTAACACCCGGGGACCCAGCGTCAAATCACCTTGATTTCGTGCAGCTGCCCGTCTTTGATCTGCACGGTACGAAAAGGGTGCCGCCTAACCATTTCATAGTCGTGTGTAACCATCAGAACGGCCATCCCGCGGTTGTTGATCTGCTTCAGCAGGTCCATAATGGAGCTGCTTGCTTCGGGATCCAGGTTGCCGGTAGGTTCATCGGCCAGAAGAATCCGCGGTTCGTTTGCCAGGGCCCTGGCAATTACCACGCGCTGCTGTTCACCGCCCGATAGGTCAGCCGGCATCGCATTGCGTTTATGACTGAGACCTACCAGCCCCAGAACTTCCATAACGCGGTTTTTGATAAATTTTGGCTTGTGATCGGTTACGCGCAGGGCGAAAGCGACATTTTCATAGACATTCCGATCGGGGAGAAGCTGAAAGTCCTGGAAAACGATGCCCAGGCGACGGCGAAGATGTGGGATTTTTCTGTCTGATATATTGCTAACCTCAAAATCAGCGACGCGAATCATGCCGTTATCGGGTTTTATATCGCTATAAAGAAGTTTCAGGAAAGAGCTTTTCCCCGCTCCGGTTTTACCTATTACATAGCAAAACTCACCAATCTCGAGTGAAAAATTAATACGGTCGAGCACATGTCTCTGATCATATATCACACTCACATTGTTCAGTTCAATCACAGTATTTTCACTCATTTCAGCACCATGGTTATTCGCAAACTGCGGGAATGCGCGGGTTTCAGCTCGAAGCCGTCGTAGGCCATCACTATTTTAAAATCCGTTTTTTTGATCATTGTTTCAATTTCGCGCTGTGTATAGATTTTTTGACGGTGCTCTTCCTGAAAAGTTTGCAGGGTTTTTTTGGTGTGAGGATCGGTTTGCTCTATGATGAAGCAATTGGTGTGGATGCCGGCATCTTCGTCGTACCTGCTTGTGCGGCGGTATCGATAATTCCGGTTTACCACTTTCTCCTCATGGTTCAGAAAGTGAATGGCTTTGCGTGAATTTCGCGGAGTGGTAAAATCATAGATGAAGATTCCGTCCGGTTTGAGCACATCCCTGACCTGCCGGTGAAGTTCTAGGATCTCCTCTTCGGTATGCAGATAGTTGAGGCTGTCGAAAACCATATACACCACATCGAACGTCTTCTCAAACTGCAGGTCCAGAAAATTCATGGTTCTGAACTCGATATCCGATTTCATTCTCTCTGCTTTCTGCTGAGCCACTCGGATCATTTCCGGAGAGGCATCGGTGGCAGTGATGGTGTAGCAGTCGAGCTCTTCGAGCGACAACGCCATGGTACCCGTACCACAGGCCAGCTCCAGAATATCAACCGATTCCGGATTGTGTTCTACAATGATGTCGTCGATGTAGTCCGTCCAGGTTTCATAATCCACATCACCCATAACATCATCGTAGATCTCCGCAAGTACGGAGTAATTTTCTTCTTGCGGAGATTTATCCATCATTCGTTTTCACCGCTTTTTTTCTGTTGCGAACCATATCTGAGGCCAGGCGGAATGCTTCACTGAACGATCGCGCATCGGCACGATTTTCCCCCGCCAGTCCGAAAGCTGTGCCGTGATCGGGTGAGGTTCGTATAAAGGGAAGGCCTGCGGTAAAATTCACCCCGCTCCCGAAACTCAGGGCTTTGAAGGGCACCAGGCCCTGATCATGGTACATCGCAAGAATTCCGTCATATTTTTTCTGCAGACCGCTTCCGAAGAAACCGTCGGCGGGAAGTGGTCCGTCCGCTTCAATTCCTGACTCTTCAGCCCGTGCCAGGGCCGGGGTTATGATTTCGATCTCTTCGGTTCCCAGCACGCCGCCGTCGCCCGCATGCGGATTCAGGCCGAATACTGCAATCCGGGGTTTGTTAATCCCAAAATCCCGCATCAGGCTCAGATGAAGAGTCTCCAGTTTGTTGAGAATCAGTTCGGGAGTGATCTCTGCGGATACATTTTGAAGGGGTATGTGCCCGGTAACCAGGCCCACTCGCAGGTTTCCGGATGCCAGGATCATCATAAACTGCCGGGTGTCCGCTTTTTCCGCCAGAAACTCTGTATGGCCGGGAACCGTGTAGCCTGCCTTGTGAATGGCCTCTTTGGATATCGGAGCCGTTACGAGTGCATCCGCATCGCCTGAAAGACATGCATCAATTCCGTATTCCACTGCTTTCATGGCGGCACGCCCGGCACTTTCTGAAATGGTTCCGGGCGACAGCGTAATATCACCGTCATCACAGCACTGCAGAAGATTCAGCGAACCATGTTGTGCCCGGTCGAGTGAATCTATAACATTCAGGCCGGGTGCCATATCAAGTGTATTGGCATAGTAGCTGAATACATCCGGATGCCCCAATATCACAACCGCTTCACCGGAAGGGAATGAAGATGAAAATGATTTTAATATCACTTCAGGGCCTATTCCGTTATAATCGCCCATGCTGATCACAATTTTCTCACTCATGGGCTGAAAATAGGAAACTGACCGGGACCCTGAAAGATTTTATCGGCTTGTGAGAGATCTGGTTTGGGCATAGAAGTTATGACTCGGAAATGAGTTTGAAGTCACCAAATCCGCTGGTTGCTTCGAAGAT
The DNA here is from genome assembly GCF_003150675.1 of Rhodohalobacter mucosus. Classification (NCBI taxonomy): domain Bacteria; kingdom Pseudomonadati; phylum Balneolota; class Balneolia; order Balneolales; family Balneolaceae; genus Rhodohalobacter; species Rhodohalobacter mucosus. The sequence goes on from NZ_QGGB01000005.1 coordinate 401,992, forward strand.
AAGTGTACGGTTGGGATAGGTCCAGATCTCCCGGGCAGGGCTGTCGGTTGGCAGCCTGCGCTCGATGTTATCCGGTGGACCCAGAAGGATGTATGCTCTTCCCTGATCCGTTTCATAACCCGGGGTTTGCATGGATGAGAAGTTACGATATGCATAATCAATTCGGCTGTAATACTCTGTCATCAGCTCATTGAATTCGGTATCGGGCGTGGGATCGCGCTGTTCCCAGAACTCCCGGAATTTCTGCTCCCGTTCCGCTGTTGAGCCGGTGTTTAGCGATTGGATGGTACTTTCGTCCGCGATGTAGCTTAGCTGATCAATAGCGACATCCAGATTATAGAGGCTTACAGGCATATCAATCCATCTTGATGAGATGTCACGCTGAGCTAACGGTTCATCCTGTCCGTCAGCGACCAGCTGCACACGGTAGGCTGCGTTTTCAAATTCAGAATTGGGAACGGATATCGCCGCATAGGCAAAGCCATTTTCACTCTCCGTTTTTTTAAGCGTAAAACCGACCGGACCTTCCTTGCCGGGTGTGGCAGATTCAAATACGGCATGAAACATATTGTCAGCGGTTACGGAGAATTCGAACACAGGATCTTCTTCAGTCCGATCCTCATTGCCGGGCAGTCTTTTTAAAATCTGAAGGGTGTAGCTGCCATCCGTTACATCTGCTGACGAAGGAAAACGGATCAACAGTTCATAATCCTGCCCGTAGAGTACGTTGTTCCCATAATTCATCAGTGTACCGGTAAATGACTCCTCATCTGCCGTTGTTGAGGATGCCAGAATAATCGATCCCTTTTCTGTTTCAGCCTTTGCAGGCACATTCAGATTGCGGCGCCTCGACGGTAAGTCTCTGTTCGAATCGCCTCTGCCCAATTGAAGCTCATAGTGGTACTTTCCTTCCTTCATCTCATGCCACATCAGCCCTTCCACATGATCGAACCTCGATGTAGTTTCCTCAAATGAATTTACCCACACGGTATCACTCCAGAAGTCACGGAATACGGAGACCGCTGTACGGTTTTGACGTCCCGATTCAGACACATTGCCCTCGAAAAACTCAATTCCCATTCGAACCGGAGAGTAGTACTCTGTTTCTTCAGACGGTGTTTCCATGTCCGAATCTGTCCGTAGAAACGGCAGGAAATCGTAATCCAGCCGGAAAAAAACCAGTGCTGCCGAGGTAGAGTCAGAGATGGGTATTAGAGCCTCATCAATGTAGGTGGACGGCTGTTCCGATCGCTGGAGAAGAGACTCGTAGGTGGTTCTGCGCTGTGCATCAGCATCAGACAGAGAAAGAACAATGGAAAAAAGTATAAGAAATGGGATAGTTTTCAGCATGTTGTTGGGCTTGTGCAGAGCCGGTTTGCCGCTGCAATTGGTTATTATTCACTCATGGAACGTGAACGATACAATCGGTATTATCAGTCCAGATAAATTTACCTCAAATTAAACAGATGTCATGAAAGATAATTCGTTGAACGATTTTATGGAGCAATTGAGGATCGGAGAGCAGAAAATCAGGAAAGGCGGGGGTGAAAAACGTATTGAGAAGGAGCATAAAAAAGGGAAAATGACCGCCCGTGAGCGAATCAACTTTTTGATCGACGAGGATTCTGATTTTCTGGAGCTTGGCCTCTGGGCCGCACACGGCATGTACGAACAGGAGGGCGGGTGTCCGTCAGCCGGGGTTGTGATCGGCACCGCAAAGGTGAGCGGACGCACCTGTATGCTGGTTGCAAACGATGCCACCGTGAAAGCGGGAGCGTGGTTTCCGATGACCGCCAAGAAGAACCTGAGAGCGCAGGAAATTGCCATTGAAAATCATCTCCCCATTATATACCTGGTTGATTCGGCAGGTGTCTATCTGCCGATGCAGGACGAAATCTTTCCCGATAAAGAGCATTTCGGGCGCATTTTCCGCAACAATGCGGTGATCAGCGCCAAGGGCATACCACAGATCGCGGCCATTATGGGCAGCTGCGTGGCCGGGGGAGCCTATCTTCCTATTATGAGTGATGAAGCCCTGATTGTGGACGGGACGGGCAGCGTATTCCTTGCAGGCAGCTATCTCGTAAAAGCAGCCATCGGAGAAAATGTGGACAATGAAACCCTGGGTGGTGCCACCACGCATACGGAGATCAGCGGCGTCACGGACTACAAAATGAAAGACGATACGGAGTGCCTGCTCACAATTCGTGACCTGGTGGGCAAGCTGGGGCCGTACAAAAAAGCCGGTTTCAATCGCACGGAGCCTGTTCAGCCTGAATTTTCGACTGATGAAATGATGAATGAGATGCCTGCGGACCGTACCAAGCCTTACGACATGATGCAGGTGCTGAAAGGGATCATCGATGCGGAATCATTTACGGAGTTCAAGAAAGGGTACGGGCAGACGCTGATCACAGGCTATGCACGTATTGACGGATGGAGTATTGGCATTGTAGCCAATCAGAGGAAAATTGTGAAGAGCAAGTCGGGCGAGATGCAGATCGGCGGGGTGATCTACTCCGACAGCGCCGACAAGGCAGCCCGCTTCATTATGAACTGCAATCAGAAAAAGATTCCAATTTTGTTTCTGCAGGATGTAACGGGTTTTATGATAGGCAAGCGAAGCGAGCACGGCGGTATCATAAAAGATGGTGCCAAAATGGTGAATGCGGTGGCCAATTCCACAGTACCAAAGATCACGGTGATTGTCGGGAACAGCTACGGGGCCGGAAACTATGCGATGTGCGGGAAGGCATATGATCCGCGGTTTATCTATGCATGGCCCACCGCACAGATTGCCGTAATGGGTGGAACGCAGGCGGCAAAGGTGCTTACGCAGATACAGGTTTCGGCCATGGAGAAGAAAGGCAAAGAGCTGAGCGATGATGACAAGGCGGCCATACTGGAAAAGATCAAATCACGCTATGACCGGCAAACCGACGTTCGCTATGCTGCCGCGCGGCTCTGGGTGGATGAAATCATACATCCGGGTCATACCCGAAAGCGAATCTCGGAGGCTATTCACGCAGCAAACCACAATCCCGAGATCCCTGAATTCAAAACCGGCGTGATCCAGGTATAATGTTTTACCGCTGAGACGCTAAGGCCGCGGAGTGTTTATTAGGGTCACAATATCCGGTTTTGGGGACCTTTAACGTGTTCCGTGCCTCCGTTGCAAAACTGTTCCGCCCTCAACTGTATTAAGGATCTCCAAAGCCTCGGAATATTCAAATGAGTCTCTATGTTCGTTTAAGGTGGAATATAAATAACTCCGCGGCCTTTGCGCCTCTGCGGTGAACCCCTTTCTATAAAAACAGATAGTTGAAATTCATTTTTGTTTCTTTACTTTATAGATGCAGCGGAATTTGTGTGACTCCGCTCTCTAATTCTCAGTTCCTCAAATCAAACAGATGGACCCATGGACCGAAGGCTGATCAAAGTTAGCACTGTTGAAGACAATGAGTTTATGCGTGAAGGATGGGAGGAGATTATCAACTCCCAGGACGATTTTCTGCTTATTGGCAGTTATGAGTCGTGCGAAGATGCTTTTGCCGACGATGAGTTCAAGTTCACCAATATCGCCCTCATGGACATTGAGCTTCCCGGCATGAACGGCATTGAAGGCGTAAAATACATACGGGAGAATTACCCCGACATGATTGTGGTTATGGCCACGGTATTTGATGACAATGAGCATGTATTTGAAGCCATTCGAAACGGGGCGATCGGGTACATGCTGAAAAAAACCAACCCGGAAACGTTCAGCAATGCCATTCGCACAGCCATGGACGGCGGTTCTCCGATGACGCCCGAAATTGCACGCAAAGTGATTCAGTTCATGCAGCCCCAGAAATCCGACGATCCGGAGGTTCAGCTTACGGAACGAGAGCAGGAGATTCTGAAAGAGCTGGCCACAGGCAAATCATACAAGGATATCGGAGACTCCATCTTCCTTTCCGAAGACGGTGTACGCTATCATATTCGAAATATTTATCAGAAACTTCATGTAAACAGCCGCTCACAGGCCGTTGCAAAGGGCATGAAGCAGAAGCTGATTTAACGAGATTCCACCTGGGGAGAATCTGTTGTGTTATTTGAGGAAATGAACTGATAAACTCCGTCTTATTTTCCGGGTCTCCACTCACTCTTCGCGCCTCTGTGGTGAGTCATGCATTTTCATCGTCTTCCCCTCCATTTCTCTGTGCTTCCGTGGCCACCATCACATCCAATCATTTGTTGAGAAACCTTCCACAGACACCCCCTCATTTCTCTGCGCCCTCCGTGCCTCTGCGGTGAGTCATGCATTCTCATCGTCTTCCCCTCCATTTCTCTGTGCTTCCGTGGCTATCATCACATCCAATAATTTGTAAAGAAACCTTCCACAGGCACCCCCTCATTTCTCGGCGCCCTCCGCGCCACTGCAGTGAGTCATGCATTCTCATCGTCTTCTCCTCCCTTTCTCCGTGCCTCTGCGGTGAACGCCCTCGTCATCTTTCGTCTTTTTCTCCGTGCTTCCGTGGCCACCATCAAATCCATTTAATTGTACTGACACCTTCCACAGACACCCTCTCATTTCTCTGCGCCCTCCGCGCCTCTGCGGTGAACTCTTCTTTTACCCCCGTTTTCCCCATGAAAACCACATGGTTATGCGGTGTTTAGAGGGGTGGGAGTGTGTAGATTAAACCCAGAGAGAAATCTACGCTGCCTGAGCGCACTGAGAACTGAGAACACACAAGATCAAAGAGACGTTGAGTCTGCAGGAATGAATCCCTGCAGACTCTTTTTTTATTCTTCACCCAATCAAACAGCCAGGTTCAGACCTGAAACCAATCAGTTTTTAAAGCTGTTATCTATCCGTTCAATACAGGTAAAAAAGTCTGTATAGCACAGTTGACAGATTTACCGCATGTGCATGCAGTGCGGATGCGGGAAAACCATCGTATCATTTTAGCAGAAAGAGAGAGCGGAACCCTGGTTCCGGATACAGTCAAGAGAGAAAAAAACCTGACTATTCATTAAGAGAAAAGAAGAGCCTGCCGGGCGGTTGTCCGGCAGGTTTTTTTATGTCCCTGCTGGACTGCCGGTCAAGACGTCCGTTAAGCAACGGTTTGCCGCAAACACTTGTCTGTTGAGTTGTTAAGGTACGAATCCCGGCGCGGTGCAACCCATCGGACGACGGGGAGTCGGGCACCCTTAACTGATCTTTCATGAAGTCGTTAGACGAGGCATCCCCACCGGATCAGAGCAATGATTAAACACTCTGAACAAAAAAAGGCCTTTCGATTTGCAGATCGAAAGGCCTTTTATGAATTACTTATTTACAGGATCGGTACCTGTCTATCTGAAACTGATACCCACGCCGGCGTTCAGTGTCGGGTACTTCGACTGCGTATAGGTTGCGGAGAGTGCAATGAAGCCCAGGCGGAGGCGGAAACCGGCAAATGCATGCACGCTGTTTTCGCCGTCATAGCTCAGGGTGATCGGATCGTCGATTCTTTCAACTATACGCTGACGGGTCTCTTCACTTCCGTCAAGCGGATTAAAGTCCGGGTTAAAGCTGGTGATCGGGTAGGCACCGGGAGAGGAGAGATCCACCGTGGATGTCTGGAACCCAAGGCCGCCGAAAAGCGAAATAACCGGCAGGTTTTTCCCTACGATTACGTTGCCTGTGAACCCGCTCGCTTCAAGCTGAATGCTTTGGTCCTCCCAGACACCGGGAGTAGCGCTGAAGGGATTGTAGACATCAGTTCCCTGCTCGGGATTCACATCCAGATCAAAGCTGGAATTGAGCCGGGTGAGGCCGGCCTGCACGGAAATGTCGACCGGCAGAGCGGCGCCGCCCGGGAGCCACTGGTTGATTCCGTGACGCACCCCGAATCCGAACAGGTCCATGCTGAACTCATCCACGGAGATGGATGGCGCGTAGCGCAGGCTCACATCGGTATCTTTAACGGCGCCCACGGTGAGCTGTACCATGGGAGCGGGAACATAGGGATATCCGGATCCCTGCGGCATGGCAAAACGTGTAATCTCTTCACGGAAACCGCTGAACGGATTATCTCCGAAAACTCCCATAACGGCGCCGGGTGTGTCATCGCCGAATGCTGTTTGTGTTTCGGAGGAACCTCCAACGCGCTCCAGGTTCTGAAACTGCAGCTCATCAACAAGAAAGCTGCGGTCGCCTGAAGGCACTAGCGATACGGCGGCGCTGACTCTCAGATCGAACCCAAATTTTTTGTAGGGCCGACCGGAGTTGATCCAGCCGGAATTCAGGTCTGCACCAAACCCGTTGCCGAATGGCCTCAGATACTCTTCCATCAGCAGGTTGGCGTCTTCTACACCGGACTTGAGGATTTCACCGGCGTCTCCGAACTGCGCATGTGCGCTTTTCGGAAGTGCGCTCGTTAGCAGCAAAGCCAAAACTGCGGAACATAAAAACAGTGTTTTTTTAATAGAGGTATAGTGATCCATGATGATAATATAGATTGTGTGAATTAATTAAATAAGCGCTGCAGATGATTTTTGTGCCGGGAAAGCGGATTGCCAGTTGTAATCCTTCACTGTGCAGGTTTCCGTATCCCTGTTTGAAACAGCATACAGGAAAGATAATCCGGGAAGCACTCTGTTACAAAACAGTACAACTAATCGAGCGATTGAAGGATATTGATATAGGAGTTATAACGGTCGGGGTCGATACGTCCCTCTTCAAAGGCTTTTACCACACCGCATCCGGGCTCGTGGGTGTGGGTGCAGTTGTAGTATTTGCAGTGCTCCCTGGGTTCCAGCATTTCGGGAAAAAAGAGGGACAGCTCACTCTTTTCGATGTTAACAAGACCCAGTTCGCGTATACCCGGTGTGTCGACAATATAGCCCCTCTCGCTGACCGGGATCAGTGTTGCAAAGGTGGTTGTATGCTTCCCCTTGTTTGAATAGCCGGATACTTCTCCCGTTCTGAGGCCGAGGTTTGGCTGTACCGCGTTCAGCAGGCTGGTTTTGCCCGTTCCTGATGGGCCGATAAATACGGAGGTTTTGGCTTTCAGCTCCTTCTCAAGGCGTGAGATGCTCTCTTCATTGTGAATACTGGTTGTGAGGAAGGAATATCCAAGCCCGATGTAGAGCTCCCGGATATCCTCCACAAACGCTTCGTCGCCTTTTTTGGCAAGGTCCATCTTGTTCACGATAATGCCTGCGGGTATTTCATACGCTTCGCAGGTTACCAGGAACCGGTCGATAAACCCCAGGTTGAGCTTTGGCTGGCGGACCGACTGCACCACCCAGGCGCGATCGATATTGGCCGCCAGGATCTGCTCGCCGCGACGGCCATGGGTAGCCTGACGCGGGATATAGTTCTCCCGCTCATGGATCTCGGTGATAGTGCCTGCGCCGTCGCTCTCAACGGTAAACGTTACGTTGTCGCCCACCGCAACGGGGTTGGTAACCTCCTTTTTATCCAGACGGAAACGCCCCGGCAGGCGGCAGTCATAAATGGTGTCGCCGTCCTTTTCGGCTACCTTGTACCATTTACCCGTGGATTGTATAACGCGTCCCTGTTTACTCATAAACTGTAATGTACGTGATTTTCAGGGGAGGAGGGAAAAAGTTGTGAGTCCATACCCGGCGTGGGCTGAACTGCAAATTACTCTGTATAAGCCGCTTGTTAACCGAAAACTTAATCTGATGTAGTATTCTGTTTTGTAAGCATTTTTTGAAACAATGCCATTGAACTACTGATTATAAAATACTGCCTGGAAAACCAGAATAAGGAACCTGCACCCATAACCATCCAAAAAAGTGCATTTATAACGTGAACAATTTCAGAAGTTTCAAAATAAAACCAAAAGTAGGTCAGGGCTAAAATGAAACCGGCGAATGAACTTACAATACCAAAGATGAATCTTCTGCGTGATTTAATTAATTGCCGTTCAATAAATTCCTGAAACTTGTTTTCTTTTAGAAGTTGATGATCTTTATAGAGAAAAAAAGGACTTATATCTTCAAACTGCTCTTCAAAGAAATTTTTTATTAAATCGTTAGAGATCATCGAAAATGGTTTTTTCGGTTGCCGGCCCGCGGATTAATATTTTTATTTAAGCAGTAAAATCATTTTCTGCAAACAAATTTTCATCAGCACTGGTCCTCGTTCCACTTAACATGGTTTGCCATACCGCGTATATGTTTAGCCATAAAAAGACCATACCATTCCAATTGCAGTCAGGAAAAAATTGGCAAAGTTGTGAGCAAGAATAGGGGTAAATAAAGATTTCGTTTGGTCAAAGGCTATTGCGTAGAAAATACCAAGAACAAATGCCTGAATTAATTGAACTGGAGAAATCCAGGAAATCTGCAGTGTAAAAGGGACTAACCCGATGTGTGCAACTGTAAATAGAAGGGTTGCCGCGGCCCCTGCATGTGAAATTTCCAAACCAGAGTAGCTCCGGCTCCCGGGAATCGCTTGATAAAGAATCACCATTACCAATCCCCTGAACAGAGGCTCTTCAGCGGTTCCTGAAAGAAGAGCCTTGAAGGCTAGCTCACCGGCTATGTTGGCAGCTGTTAAGGGTGAGGTCCACTCAGGTGCAGGAGAGATCCAAATAAGAATAAGGTGGCCGAAAATTATAAAACCGCTGAAATAGGCCAGAAATGATTTGAGCAGAGCTACACTTTTTTCACGCTTTTTCATATTAAAACCAAGCTCCCGGAAACCTATGGAGAGAAAGAAAGCACAGAGAAGGGTCAGAACCAGTTGAAGAGAGTGGTGTATAATTGGCCACAGGAAAGCACTATGCGGCCCTAAATGACTAAAGCGGGCGAATAAGTGATCTGTACCCAGGGTTGAAAGCTGGGGAATCAAATATACCAGGGCAATACATACGCCAACACCTGATAGAGGATGTTTTATTTTTATCATCGGCCAGAACGTTTAACGACATTCCGCATATGCTGCATGCAGGTCAATGTTGATTTAAAACATAATGTACTACAGAAATTAAAAAACCAACATACAGCAGGGTAGGGCGGGGTACGTTCCGCTCAATATGCTGGTGGGACATGATTACTGAGACACTTGCAATTTATCCGTTAATATCGACCTGATTAAAAATCATATACAATATTGCACTACAGGGTGAAACTCTCCGATCAAATAGAACGTTTTTTGAGACGATGTTACTGACTCAAACATAAAAAAAAGAGGTAGATATGAGATTAAAAAGGAGCAAAATAGCTGGATTGGGAATAAGCATTTTAATGATGCTGATTGCGATGTCGTCTGAAAGTCGTGCCCAGTCCATCAATGAAGTCATTGAGCAGTTCGATCTATCGCCTCAGATGATTAGCTACCACCCGGAAGGAGAGTGGATAATGTCAACACGATCAGATGGTGATAATCCCTATTTGCTTCTCAGGATCGAAGGTGAAGAGGCGTCTGCAACAGAGATTGACACACTGGACTATGGCTATTACCTGAATGTTTCCAGGCTATCCAACGATGGTGATCAGCTTTTGTACGGTTTCCTGGATACATTGGGAACGGATTCCCAAAGGAGAACCTATCTGCGGACATATGAGAATGGTACATTTGGTGAGCCGGTGGACTTTCGCGAGAAAACCGGGCTGAACGCGCTCACATACTTTATGATTGATGAACCCGGCAATGTTTATTTTTACACGTATGCCATGGACCCCAAAGGAATCTACAAAATCGAAAAAGATGCAGAGGGCTATGGCGAACCGGAGTTGCTCATTGCAAACAGGCCGAACTTTGTACCTTTTTCCCCGCTATTGATCGATGAGAATACCATGTTGCTGGCTCAGCATGGTCAGGGGGATAATAGCGTAAATGGTATTTATGTGAGCAAAAAAGAGGATAATCATTGGTCAACACCAAAAAAACTTGAAGGCTTGCCCTATGGATGGAGCCTTGGATTTGGCAAGGATGACAACGTCATTTATCTGATTGCAGAAACGAGGAAGGTGAAGCAAATTCCTCTGGCAGAGATAAGGGAACGAGTGAACATGGTTCTGGATGAATAATTTGGAGAAACGGCCTTGCGGTTAACGGGCGGGACGGACCATCTTAACAGATTATTCCCCAACGCATCACCAACCCGCTGAAACGCATGTTAGCAGGCTGAACACCTTTTACGCGCCCAGATGTTTCAGCAGCTCGTAAACCAAAAATGCGGGCCACACCAAAGACTTTAAAAATCCCAAAACACCTCCCCAAAAACCGGCAGCATGACTTATGTAATATACCAATGCTCCGATCCATCCCAGCCCATAGATACCGCCCGATACACCCTGGTTCGATTTATTCTTCTTTTTATCTTCCATTGCGGTTATACCCTCCATTCTGTTTAGTTGATAAGTCGATTAACAGTTTCGCATTAAAAGCGGATTTGCCATTTACCGCAAATAAAGTCAAGAAAACTCCGGATTACTACAAGTATTGAAGTATGTGATGAGGGAAAGCCGGTAAAATCCGTATGATACTCTTAGCTAAGAGTAATGCTTGTTATACGGCGTCCCTTCTGTAGAAGTCAGTTAGTGTATTCCAGCAATCCTGCCTACTATCGCAAGGAGATCAATTATGAAATGGGCAAGAATTAAAAGCGTAAGGTTTCTGGACTTATAATAGTACCAAGTGAATATCCATCCAACGAAGAAGAGCATAACGGCATTTTCAAAGCCGTCCTTCAAATGGTAAAGAGAGAAAGCCGTATGGGGGAGCACGAGCGCGAACAACGGATTCTTGAAGTGGGTAAGCAATCGTTCCATTGCGTATCCGCGGTATATTATTTCCTCAGCAAAGCTGGCGGTTATGAGTGCAAAAGGGGCAAACCAAAGGAAAAAATGCTCTGGCAATTCGCCAGTTGCCGCCTGCCCGGCCGGAAGCGAGATATTGGGAAACCATGGGCTTACAACAAGTCGCCAAGCGATCATCCCGATAAAGAAAAAGCCAACGAGCCCAAACGCTGTGTACAGCGTCTCAAATGAAAATGGCTTGAAGCCCATTGACGCAATGTGTTTGCGTTCCCCGAACAGGACAACGATGATCAAGGAGATTGCAAATCCCCAATCGACCAACTGAGAGGCAACGTTCCTCGCGACGATATTGCTTGGCAGCAAATTGCCGGCAATCGATGGAATCCAAAATAGGGTGGTCAGGGCAAGCGAGATGGTCAGCCCTATGGCAAGCGGAACCCATGGCTCCTTTGTAGTGCTTGGGGATTGTTCGGCTTCGTCGCTCGTTTTCACCTGATTATCCAATGGCCTTCCTGATATGAGTCTGGTCAACAGTACTACCGTGCAAGGGGGTATAACGTCTCTTGGCTTGTGCTGCCAGCCTGAAAATTTTAAAGTCTACTTCGAAGCTTTAACTGGTCAGTACGAAGCCATTGTTATACCGTAAGCTATTTTCTCGACTTCCAATACTTTGGCCTTCTACTCAAATGCATCACAGCATTAATTGTGATCATTTTATTTGAGAACTCATAGATGAGGCCATATGGAAATCTGTTTAATAAAATCCTTCGGTCCTCTTTCGTAATTAATGAACCTGTTTTTGGGTGAGTAAGTATAAGTGAAATAGCAGCTTCGACTTCATCAAGAAATTCTCCGCCTAGCCCCTCAGACTTATCTTCATAATATTCAATAGAACTGGTTAACTCTTTGGCCGCTTCCGGGTGATATTGAAAAGTCACTTTTTAAGGATTTTTCTGGCCTCTTTATGAACTTCCTCTCCCAACAGAGGAGATACCTTGCCTGATTTGATTTCTTCTTTTCTGCGAGTTACTTCATCAATCCATGACTGCTCAATATCTGAATCGATCTCTTCATCCAAACTCTTGATAAGCCTCTTGGCAAGTTCCGCCCGTCGCTTTTTGTCCAGTTCGAGCGCTGAATGCTCTATCTCTTTAAAATCAGTGATCATAACTTTCAAAATTGAGTTTATATGCCAATCTATTGAAAAACAAATTAATCTGATAATTATTAATCAGCCACTATTAGCCTTTTAAGATAAATCACCAAAATTTCCAGTTTCCAATCTCTTCTTTAAGCCAAACGATAAAGTTGTCTCCGACAATCCAACCAAGAATTGAACATACACCCAAGAAAGCGAGAAAGAATGCATTGTTAAACAAAAGGATGACAGATCCTGATCCGGTAAAAAAATAGAACACCTGAACAAGCACAGTTCCTAGAAGGATTGCATATAGTGCATTCAAAAATCTCGAAAAGATCGAAGTTTCAGCAACCAAGGAGTTTTCATCAATTTTTAGTTCTGAATGATTTCCTTTTCTAGAGGCCATAGTTGTAGATGATTAAATAGGTTATTACGGTATAACATATAGTTCTACAATTCTGAATAATAGTATAAACTGGTTAAATAAAATACCTGTTGGTTAGATAAAAGGGTCAAATAAAAGGGTTAGATATACTTTTTATGTTGTCCTGAGCAGAAGCGGGTGCATGAGGATTCGTTCAAGGTCAGCCAAACAATACTCCTGATCGACAGGGGACAGGTGAGAGGGAAGTGCCATCAGGAATTTCGATGTAATTCAGAGGCTTGCTCCTCAATCGTACGGTTTTGAGCAAAAAATAATCGACTAAAAATGTCTCTCTGATGCAATCACAAAAAAAAGGAGAAGCACGTAATAGTTCATGCTTCTCCTTGCTGATTAAAGTAAGTATAACCGATTAGTTATCAATCGGCGGAGCACTGGCGGCTTCGAGTGCCCGCTCAAGGGCCGGCATTTCGGAGGACAGGTAGTCGTCCAGCTCACGGCGGATGGCCTCCAGTTCGGATATTCCCGCTTCAAGGGTTCGCTCGTGCGTAGCGGTTGGGCCGTAGGTTGTGCCCAGTGCACGGAATCCGACAAACATGCGCGAACGCGGTGTCGGCGGCTCTTTTTCACCGATCTGGCCTTTGGCATCGCTGCCGTTCATCGCCTTGTCAAATTCCAGAAGCCTCATCCGGGTATTATTGAGACGCTCCATTAATTCCGGATCTTCATTATCTGCTCTGAGTAAAGCGGCACGCATGGCACCTATTCTTTCCTGCGCATCCTCCAGACGGTTCGAAACGGCCGAAAGGTCCCGCTGAAACGCAATCAGGTTCTCCATGAAATCTTCCCGCACCTCATCCGGTTTACGATCGAGTGCACCTTCACGCAGCGGCACCACATCGAATGAAATCTCCTCGGAGAGCTCCTGAACCTCCCCGTCTTTTACCAGCGACATGCTTGCATAGTAGGTACCCGGTGCTGCGGGAAATGAATTGCTGAAACCATCATCGGCATCCGTTGTTTCCGGATCGATCAGGCCTTTGTTGGCGTGACGAAGTTCCCAGTTTACGCGGTGGAACCCTTCACGTGCAGGCCCTTTCACACGGTTCACTACGCTGTACCCTTCATCCTTTATTGTGATCATGATGTAGGGAGCCTCTTCGGCGATTTCCGCATCCAGAGCATCCCAGCCGGGGAAGGGTACGTCTTCATCGGCTTCCAGTTCACGTTCGCGCCGCTGCCGTTCCTGCTCCTGCGTCAGATGGCTCTCCTTCAGGTAATATGTGAAAACGGCTCCAAAGGGCGGGTTATCGGCCACGTACTGGTCATCGCCCTGGGAGTCCACCTCATTACGTGGCACATACCAGAACGCATCGCGGGTTGGGAAAAGCACGCCGTCCTCATTGAGTGTTTCCTCGCTGACTTCCCGTAGCGGGGAGTAATCGTCGAGGATAAAAAAGCCGCGCCCGAACGAAGCGGCAACCAAATCTTCATGTTCCCTCTGAATGGTGATATCCCGGAAGGAGATCGTCGGGGCACCGCCTTTCAGCTGAATCCACTCCTCGCCGCCGTCCACTGTAAAAAAGACGCCGAATTCGGTGGCTGCAAACATCAGCTCCGGTTTAACGTGATCCTGAACCACTCTCCAGACCAGGTGCCGTTCCGGCAGGTCTTCTGAGATGAGCTCCCATGATTCTCCGCGGTCGGTGCTCTTGATGATGTACGGCTTATAGTCACCGTATTTGTGGTTGTCGAGGGCCACATATACGGTATTCGGGTCAAACAGGTCGGCCTTGATGTCGTTTACAAAGGGCATGGAGGGGAGGCCGCGGATCTCGCCCAGCTCTATTCGCCGCCAGTTTTCGCCGCCGTCTTCGGTTACCTGCAGCAGCCCATCATCGGTACCGGCGTAGATCAGCCCTTCCTGCAGCGGCGATTCGGCCAGTGACGTAATGGTGTTGTAGGTCGACATGGCGCTGATATCCCAGGGGTTGTCCCAGCTTTGCTGCTTGCCCATGATGGGAAGCGTGATACGCTCCTGGTTGCGTGTCAGGTCGCCCGATACCGGTGTCCAGCTGTTGCCTCGATCGTCGGTTCTCCATACGCGGTAAGAGGCAAAATAGATACGGGTGGGGCTGTGGGGGCTCACTTCGATCGGTGCGTCCCAGTTGAACCGTTCATGGCCTTCGCCTTCAGCCGGCTGCGGCTGAATGAAAACAGATTCCCCGGTGATGCGGTCTACGCGATGGAGAGCGCCCTGCTGAAACTCACCGTAAACAATATTGGGGTTCCCCGGTTCGGTGGCTGAATCGTGGCCGTCCGCTCCCAGTATTTTAAAGAAGTCGCGGTTGCGGATGCCGTCGCTGTCGGTACGTGACGGACCGCCGTTGGACCCGTTATCCTGGGTTCCGCCATATACGTTATAGAACGGTTTGGCGTCATCCACAGAAAGCTTGTAGTACTGCATGAGGGGCATGTTGCTGATGAAATCCCACGTCTCCATAAAGTCGAAGCTTTGGTATATCCCCCCGTCGGATCCGATCATGATGTAATCGGGATCGCTCTCCTTGAAGGCAATGGCGTGGTCGTCAACGTGCTTGTTGGTGTTGTTGATAAATCTGAAATTGGCACCATGGTCGTCGGAGATCAGGGTGTAGTTGCTCACCAGGATGATCTGGCCAAAATTGTGTGGGGAGGCGTAGAGCTCCTGGTAGTAGTGGGGGCCGGTTCCGCCGGAGACGGCGTCCGACATCTTTCTCCACGACTCGCCCCGGTCAGCCGACATATAGACGCCTCCGGTTCGCCGGTCGAGCTCAATGGCCGCATAGACAATGTCCGGATTCTGAGGGGAGATGGCGAGGCCGATCTTGCCCATATTGGAGGAGGGGAGGCCTCGTTTGAGCTCGGTCCAGGTTTCCCCGCCGTCGGTGCTCTTGTGGATTCCGGTGCCCGGTCCGCCGCCCATATAGGCCGCTACGGTACGGTGACGCTGCCAGGTGGCCGCATAGAGCACGTCGGGATTGCGGGGGTCGATCAGAATATCGGTCACCCCGGTCCATTCGTTCACGCTCAGTTTGTTTTCCCAGGTAGCGCCGCCGTCGGTGGTTTTGTAGAGGCCGCGCTGTCCGCCGCTGCTCCAGAGCGGGCCCTCAGCCGCCACCCACACCACGTCGGAGTTTTCAGGGTGGACAATGATGGTGGAGAGATGCTCGGAGTTTTCGAGCCCCATGTTGGACCAGCTTCTGCCTCCATCGGTGCTCTTGTAGATCCCGTCGCCGTAGCCAACATGGCGTCCGCCGATATCTTCGCCCGTTCCCACCCAGATGGTGTTCGGGTTGTTGGGGTCGATGGTTATGGACCCGATGGAGTAGGAGCCCTGGTTGTCGAAGATGGGGTCCCAGGTGGTCCCGGCGTTCACGGTTTTCCAGACGTTACCGGAGCCGACGGCCACATACCAGACGCTCTCGTCATCGGGATGGATGTCGATATCGGCGATGCGTCCGCCATTAAAAGCGGGACCGATATTTCGCAGTTCGAGCGCGTTGTAGCTGACGTCCGACACAGACACCTGCCCGAAAAGGCCGGCCGGAAGCCACAGGATAAAGCTTAGAAAAATGAAAAAGAGATGTTTCGGTTTTAAGATCATGAGAATGAGATTTGGTTAAGGGTCGATGGCAGTCATCGTATAAACCGCAATAGAGAGTCGATGTCTCCGGATTCGTCTGATCCTGAATCACGGGGAATCATTATATAGTAAAGATCCGAAAGAAGAGATGAAAAAGTAATTTTTTGAATAGCACCTCTGCCATGGGATGTTTACTGCAGATCATAGGGTATGCAGCAGTTGGTTACCGAATGCCAGGCGAGATTATCGGGGCAGAGAAAAAAGAGAAGAGGGGTTAAATGTCGCTGAGGGAGATACGGTAGGCTCTGAACGTGATATCTCCAAAATCGTTACTCTCTTCTGTAAACAGGTGGCCATTATGGATGGAAATAACGCTTTCATCCGGAAGGGGATCCAGGATTCCTTTTATCCTGCCTGAATCAGAAAATAATGTCCAGGTGGATTCATTTTGTTCATTCAAAAGCGCCATCCATATGCCGTCAGGCAGATCACAAACTACTTTATTGACCAATGGTTTGATTTCCGGCATATCTGCAATAAGTTGATCCCTGTCAATGGAGTTGAAAAGATCATTTGTATCACCGATAAAATCATCGACTTCACTCTCTTTCTCTTCCCTTGTAAGCAGAATGGCAGGGACATCCATGTTGTAATTGGCCAGTTGAGCACCGCTGTTTAAATCGTGTACTTTAAAGCCTACGCTATCGGTTCTGTTATAATAAATGGTGCCCCTGAAGGCGCATATATTATTTCTTGTGTGATATTTGGATGAATAATTAAACATCAAATTTAAAGATCCTTCAGAAGTACTGACACTTAAATCTTGATGTTTTGGAATTTGGAGAACTTTTTTTTCTGTCAATGGTTCGTCAGTAGTGAAAAGAGTCACAGATTCATGTTGACTTTCACTCATTCGTGATGTAGATCTGTGAAGAATAAGTTGATTTGGTGAGTAATAATAGTAATTATCCACTGACATACTAGGCTCCAGAATAAAATCTTGAACATAATTAAACAGATTTTCAGCATAGACGTACAAGGAAAATTTAGCCATTAAATAGTCGTAAAGAGCAACTCTATTACCATCAAGAAGACCAAGATTACTACTCAAGTTCTCTACTTCACCAGGTCCCCTTCCTTCAAGTGACGTAGAACTAAAAAGAGATCCATCAGAATTTACAATATGAAGGGAAATACTTCTTGTATCCAATATGGCGATACGGCCGTCTGCAAGCACCCTGGCATTGGCAAAATTTCCCGCCACCAATTCGTGGTCAGGTCCGATTTCAAACAGTAACTCCTTATCGATAGCCTCTCCATTGATATAGCTGAAATCGTTCACACCTGTACCGGTTTTGTTTGAACCCATATTGCAGGAGATCAGTATCATACTGAACACACATATGATGTGAAATTGTCTCATGCGTTTATTGATTGGTTGAGTGGAATTGATTTAGAACATACGTTCGATCCCTTTTACATTTTTTTTAAAAGATATAGAAGGAGATGAAGATATTTTGCTTCCTTGGGGAAGTTTTGAGTTAATCAGATCAAGGAACTCATTGGCGATCGTTTCGGGATCGTTTAAATCGATATACTCTTCAAAGGTTAATACCATATCTTCAGAAGGAGGAAGCAATTCCCCTTCTGTTTCATATGGGATCTCCAGTGATGATAAAAGGAACTGAACGCCGCCCTCAGAATCCGTGACTTCCAGAATTAATCCAGGCAGGCCATTGAACTTCCAGGGCCCTGCATTGATATTGATTTCCGGTGTATACCACGCTGTATAGGATCTTCCCCTGAATGCTGTCTCGGCCTTGTATGCTTTATAGTCCATTATGATCTTGCTTTCATCTGTCAGGGACCAATTAAATATGTCTATTTCTTCCAAGACTATACATTTTTGATAGCGCCCGTTTCTAAAAATATTTCTCCTTGATTTAATTTGTTTTGTTGTCCTGTCAATATGTACAAAATAAGAGAGTGAATCCTTTGGTGGTTGAAAATCAAATCCAAAATTAATCGAAGGGGTTAATTCACTATTACGCATTGATAAACTGTCAGAATTTAACTGCACGCGATTTTCATTTCTAATTGCGTAAAAAACTGAATGATTTTTGGCATCAAAGAAAAGATAACCTTCCATTTCTTGATGATCTTCAGCCTCTAAAATTGTTACATAAGTAACTTTACCATTTTCTTGAGAGTATGAAGTGTTATTAAAAACTATAATAAATAAAAGTGCGACAATGCATATTTTTAATGATTCCATTTTGTATAATATTGTATTTTAATAAATAAATAGAGCAATTCTTAAAAGAATTGCTCTTGAAAGCACTTGATTAAATAAATATTGAATTGTGTACTTCTTAGAATCCAAATTCCCAAAGTGCTTTTAACTTTAGCTTTGTACAATCCCACCAACCTACGTCATGTAATGTCAATTCTATATCCATGTCATCTGTTTTAACCCTAATCACACAATCACGGGCTTCAGATAAGTAAATAGAACTTGCATTGCACAAAGCTGAAGTGCTTTGCTGAACTTCCAAAAAAGAAACGTTGCTAGCTAATGTGATTTTTAGATCCTCACCTGATGTTGGTTTAATTGTGAATCCTGATAGAATCAGAAATAAAAATGATATAACTACCAGAAATCGATATTTACATATTTGATTCATGATTCTTTTGGTTCAGTTTGTTTGTCAGTTATACTTTTAAGAATAGCAATTGCTGTTTCTACACAATCCTCGCCCTTTATTTTAAACTTGAAGTCCTTAAAGGTGACTGTTCCTATATCAGTTTCTATGGTTCCATTTAATGTGACTTCACAATGCTCTTCTCCGTCGTACTCAAATTCAAATTTGAAATCAATAAATTTTATATCATTAATTTTTCTTTCTGAAAAAGTCTCACTTGGTAAAACTTGTGAAGCACAACTCGTTATATCTATTTGAACTGTTGTATGTACTGTACTGTTTACTTTTGCGAAAACAGTCGAAATCGATGTTAGAATAAACATTAAAAGTATAAATATACATGCTATCTTTTTCATCTTTATACCTCTCTTTATTATTTATTTTAGGTTATAACAGATACTCTCGATTATTTAAATACCTGTCAGTCTGCCATCAATAAATAGGATTTAAAAATATTTGACAAGTATAAGCTATCGTCAATTTCAGTATATATGTCGCCATATTCGGTAAACACTGTATACTTTTGCAGCTCATTGAGCCTGATAGTATCATGGATATGCTTCTCCTTGAGGAGTTTTTCTTTTAACTCCGTAAATGTGATTCCATAATAGCGTTTCAGGAATTTATACAGTGAATCGCTTGTAGTGCCCACACCGGAGTCTATGGCTACCTCAATACTTGAGATATCAATGCCTTTTTCCATAATGAGTGCTACAATGGTTTTGTATCGTACATCACGGATGATTCTGCTCGGCGACTTGCTGTAGATCTGGTTCATTTTTTTCCTGAGCCATTCCGGTGACACACAGGCCGCTTCTGCCCAGTCAGAAACATATCGTATCCCCGAGATATCGTGAATCAGGATATGAAGAGTCTCAGAGGATTTATGCAGGTCCAGTTCCCGGTTCTTCATTCTATTTCATCGTTTTATACTTCCTGTATATCTGTAAGAACTGGGAAATGGCATTTCCTTACAGACTTTTTTCAGATTTGATAATTATTCCAGGTATATAGATTGTGAAAGATTTTCATAATGAATAGACAGGAATGCATAACAGTCATCTGAACGACATATGAATCTGTTTTCCTGATACCTCTGAACGTTACTGCATCCGCTTCAGCTGATAACCGGATTTCGGCGGAAAGGTCACCTGATACTGATCAGGGCAGGAAGGTATTCAAATTGAACCTGATTGTCATTTGAACAGGAAAGGGCAAAAAAAACCGCTTCATCCTTTGGGACAAAGCGGTTTGTGAATAGTCTGAACTAAAAAAGAAGCTCTAAGCCAAATTCTCCAGCACGTTTATCTTCTTTCTTTACACTAGAGGGCACTTTGTTCTGCCGGTGCGTCTGCTGATTATTCCAGACTCTGAACAATCGCACGGTGCCGGATATAGTGCCTCAGTGCGAGCAGGTCGTCATCGCTCAGTTCCCTGAACGCGGGCATGCCCATCGTTACATTGCCTCCGTCTTTTACAATGAGATCAAAAGCGGCTTCACTCATGGTAATGGGCGACTCACGTAAATCCGGCGCCATGCCGCCCGAATAGGCATCCGGCCCGTGGCATCCGTCGCATTTTGCATAGAGGATTTCGCCCTTCGCGGCCAGGTCAAAATCGACCACAAATTCAGGCGCTGCGATCGGCTGAACCACGCGCGGCGGCGGCTGAGGGGGCATGTTGGCCGTACCGTTCATGGAGAAAGTGATCAGCCTGCGGGTGTGCTCGCGGTAGGCCCAGCCCAGTCCTGCAGCCTCGAGTCCGCCGAGGCCCGCATACCCGCCTCCCCAGCCCACCAGCAGGGAGATATACTGCGTGCCGTCTATTTTGTAGGTGATGGGAGGGGCCGAGATGCCCAGCCCCGCATTGTACTCCCAGACGATATCGCCAGTGGCCGCATCGTAGGCGAGCAGCATACCGTCCGAACGCCCCTGGAACACCAGGTTGCCGGCGGTGGTCAGGGTACCCGCATTCCAGAAATGCTCCTGCGGCACTTCCCAGGCTTTCTCCTGCGTAACGGGATCCCATGCGATCAGGGAAGCCGGATAATCACGCAATTCATCGTTACGCGTGAAATTCACACCGATTCCGCCTTCAAACTCTTCCGCCTGCCAGTTCTCCAGATCGATCCCTTCGGCACTGAACTCCGTTCCCATATGCAGGGCCGGGATGTAGACCAGGCCTGTATTCTGATTGTACGACATTGCGTGCCAGCTGTGTGCGCCCCAGGGTGCCGGCATAATCAGAGCCGCATTCTCTTCATAGCGTGAACCGGGCACCTCTACCGGGCGACCGGTTTCGAGGTCGATTTCAGACGCCCAGGTGGTTTTGGCAAAGGGTTCGGCGGAAATGAGCTCACCCGTCACCCGGTTGATTACGTAGAAAAATCCGTTTTTCGGGGCGTGGAGAATAGCTTTCACCTCTTCGCCGTCGATTTTCAGGTCGGCCAGTACAATATCCATATTAGAGTTGTAGTCCCACGTATCCCCGGGTACGGTCTGATAGTGCCAGAGATATTCGCCGGTATCCGGATCCAGGGCCACGATGGAGCAGAGAAAGAGATTGTCACCGCCCTCGGGGCTGCGGATCTCCCGGTTCCAGGGCGAGCCGTTTCCGGTTCCGATATACAACACATCCAGGTCGGGATCATAGGTAAAGCCGTGCCATGCATTGCCGCCGCCGCCGTGCTTCCACCACTCGCCGGTCCACGTCTCCGCAGCCATCGCCATCGCCTCGCTTTCAAAACCGTCATCCGGGTTGCCGGGTACGATATAAAATTTCCAGGCCTCTTCGCCGGTCTCCGCATCGTAGGCGGTTACGAAACCGCGGGAGGGACCATTTTCTGTCCCTCCGTTGCCGATCAGCACCTTACCTTTGAATGCTTTGGGAGCCCCGGTGATATAGAGAGCACGGTCTTCATCAAAGGTTCGTACCATCCACACGAGTTCGCCCGTTTCGGCATCCAGGGCAAACAGGCGTCCGTCCCAGGTTGCGGCGAAGACTTTGCCCATGTAGAAAGAGATGCCCCGGTTGTGCACCCAGCCGATCTGCCGTTTGCCGGCCACCGCTTCGCCCACCTTCGGATTGTATTCCCAGAGAAGCTCGCCGGTTACCGCATCCACTGCCCGTATAATGTTCATGGTGCCGGTGAAGTACATCACGCCGTTCACAACCAGGGGAGTGGATACCAGGCCCACGTCATTCGGCAGATCCAGCCACCAGTCCACCTTTAGTTCGCTAACATTTTCCGTGGTCACGTCTTCAAGCGGGCTGAAGCGCTGTTCATAATGTGTGCCCCCATAGGCCAGCCATTCGGAAACCAGGCTCTGATCCGCCAGGGTTTGATCGTCAACTACAATCTTTTCGTCGTTTGAACTGCAGCTAACCAGGAAAAGCGCAGCGAAGAGAGAAGGTAATATGCTATTGGACAGCCAAAATCCGGAAGAGTTCTTTTTGGCTTTTGAAATAGTCAGAGAACACCCATTTTTTATCGTTTCATCCACGAGATCCACCCCTATTTTTTTGTTTTCCGTTGAACGGTAAGCAGCGGTCTGTCGCAGATGAATTTCAGATAAATGCAGCTCTCTTGAAATTGATTCTACTGATCAAATGGGATTTTTCCTAATAAAATGTCCAAAAAGCGGGTAGATGGTACCAGAGCGGCAAAAAAAAAGCTGTCCGGAATGAAGTCGGATTACGGGGTGACCGTAATTACCATGACTTCAGTCCAGACAGCTACCTTGTTCAGATCGTGCTTGAAGCGGAATCAGCCTAATTCTCCAGCACGTTCATCTCTTTCTGTACATTGGAGGGCACTTTATTCTGTCCGTCCGTCTGCAGTTTGTGGGATTCGGGCACCTCGAAGAAGTTGGCCGGATCTTCCACCGGCTCGTCTTCCAGGATGAGGTCCAGGATCGGCTCCATGCGCTCCAGGTACTGCACCTGCAGATTGCCGATTACATCTTCCTCGATCTCGTCCACGTCCTTCTCGTTTTTCTTGGGAAGGAACACTTTCTCAATGCCCGCACGCTTGGCGGCCAGCACTTTCTCCTTGATGCCGCCCACCGGCAGCACCAGTCCGCGAAGGGTGATTTCGCCGGTCATTGCCAGCGTTCCCTTCACCTTGCGCTGGGTGAAGATGGAGGCTACCGCACTCAGCAGCGCCACACCGGCCGACGGGCCGTCTTTCGGCACCGCGCCCTGCGGTACGTGAATGTGAAGATCCCAGTACTTGAACGCCTCTTCGGGGATATTCAGCTCCTTGTAGCGTGCGCGCAGGTAGCTTATCGCCAGCATGGCCGACTCTTTCATCACATCACCCAGCTGTCCGGTAATGTGCAGCTTGCCCGTACCGCGCGATACGCTCGCCTCGATAAAGAGGATGTCGCCGCCGTAGGGGGTCCACGCCAGTCCGGTGGCCACGCCCGGCACCGTAGTGCGTTCGGCCACATCGGAGAAGAATTTGCGCTTGCCGAGGATGTCGGCCACGTCGTTCACGCCCACGCTCATGTCATCGATGTCGCCGCTGGCGATCTGTGCGGCCACGTTGCGGCACACGGCGCCGATCTGGCGCTCCAGGTTCCGCACGCCGCTTTCGCGGGTGTACTCGTCCACAATCTTCTCGATGGCGGCTTTTGAAATCTTGATCTGCTTGTTCGAAAGACCGTTCTCCTCAATCTGCTTCGGAATGAGATACTTCCGCGCGATCTCCGATTTCTCCTCCAGCGTGTAGCCGCTGATGTTGATAATCTCCATCCGGTCGCGCAGCGGCGCAGGGATGGTATCGAGCGAGTTCGCCGTGGCAATAAACATCACCTTCGACAGGTCGTACTCCAGCTCCAGGTAGTTGTCGGTGAAGGAGTCGTTCTGCTCGGGATCGAGCACCTCGAGCAGGGCGGAGGTCGGGTCGCCCCGGAAATCGGAGCCTACCTTGTCGATCTCATCCAGCATGATAACCGGATTGCCCTTGCCGGCTTTCTTCATCGAACGCAGGATCCTGCCGGGCAGCGCGCCGATATAGGTACGGCGGTGTCCGCGTATTTCGGCCTCGTCGTGGATGCCGCCCAGGCTGAACCTCTCAAACTCCCGGTTCAGCGATCGCGCGATCGATTTACCGAGCGAGGTTTTACCCACACCCGGAGGCCCGTAGAAGCAGAGGATGGGCGCCTTCATGTCTTTTTTCAGCTTCAGGACAGCCAGATACTCAATAATTCGTTTTTTCACCTTCTCCAGGCCGTAGTGGTCCTCATCCAGCACCTTGCGGGCCCGTTTCAGGTCAAGTTTGTCTTTGGAGTACTCGCCCCAGGGCAGGTCCAGGATCCACTCGATGTAGCTGTGGATGATGCCGTAGTTGGGGGAGGAGCTGGGAGTCATCTCCAGCCTCTGGAGCTCCTTCTCGGCGGTCTCCATGACATTCTCCGGCAGGCCTTTCTTCTCCTTGAGCTGCTGCCGCAGTTTCTCCACGGTCTGCTGCTCGCCGTCTTCGCCCAGCGCTTCCTGAATTGCTTTCATCTGCTGACGCAGGTAGAAATCGCGCTGCTGGTCGTCGATATCGGTTTTCACCTTCGAGCGGATCTCCTCGCTCAGGTTCAGCACCTGCAGCTCCTTGTTGAGATACTCCATCACTTTGTCGAGCCGCTTCGAGAATGTGCGGATCTCCAGAATCTGCTGCTTCTCGGCAATTGAGACCTGCAGGTTCGAGGAGATAAAGTTGAGCAGAAACGACGGACTCGAAATATTGTTGATGGCGATCGACGCTTCCGATGGGATGTTCGGCGAGAGATTCACAATTTTGCTTGCGGTCTCTTTGATGGAGCGTATGGAGGCATCCAGCTCGATGCCGCTGATATCCATATCCTGTTTTACGGGGAACACCCTGGCTTTGAAAAAGGGCTCTTCCTCCAGCATCTCCTCAATGCCGAATACGCTTTTGCCCTGAATTACCACGCTCTTGCTGCCGTCGGGCATCTTGATCAGTTTCAGGATCTGCGCAACGGTACCGAACTGGTAGAGGTCGCCCGGTTCGGGGTCTTCCACCGACTCATCTTTCTGCGTTACCACGCCGATCGTTTTATCGCTTTCGTAGGCCTGTTTTACAAGGGCAAGCGAGCGGTCGCGTCCCACCGTGATGGGAACCACCACGCCCGGAAAAAGAACCGTGTTTTTGAGGGGCAGAATGGGAAGTTCATCGGGAATGGCCGATTCCGTGAGCTTTTTCTCCTCTTCTTCGCTCATCAGGGGAATGGCCTGCTCAAAATCGTCAAACCCTTCATTTTGATCGTCGAATGCCGTCGTTATTTTAAATCGTGAATCAAGCATGTAAATAGGATCTATTGATAATTTTTTTCTCTTTGACTGTTTCCGTGGCAAATAAAACGCCAATGTGCCCGCTGCTACCATAACGTCAGAACTTTGTTCACGGTTCTGCCAATATGAGAAAAGTTCTCTCTGTACTGACAGTTGGTCAGGCTTCCGTTTCCCTCTTATTGCAAATAAAACTTGATTCCCACCAGTGACGCCCCCAGTATTTCCGTGGTGGGCCCAATACTGCTGCTTCTGAGCTGAATGGCTGCCGTAATGTCAAAGTACGTGGTTTCAACCCCACCGCCAAAACTGTAATATCCCGGCATTCTGGGCGCTAGGCGGGTGCCTGCGCGGATGGGAATAAAGGGAAGGGGGCGAATTTCAAGGCCCAGGTAGGCAACCGGGAAATTGGCCGCAAAGGCGGTTTTTGCAATGGAGTAGCTGATATCTCCCATCAGCTTTAGCCGGTCGATCTGAAATAATGCGCCCAGGTTAAGGGTGGCCGGAAGGGAAGTTGCAAAAGCGTTGTTACTCGAGCGGTTGATGTTTTCGAATGGTGTTTCTGCAAACTGGCTGAGGAATGAAAGATGCTCGCCGGGCGCTCCCAAAAATGAAAGTTCCGAGAGTTCTCCGGTTTCCGATGTCTCCTCTTCACCGTCGGGAGCGGTATCTTTGCGGGTTGACCGGTAGTGATAAACGGCTCCCAGGTCGGTAACAGAAAAGCTGAATCGCAGTGATTTCTCCGTTGGCACATCTTCACGCCTCAGTGTTGAAAGATCGCTTCCGAATGTGATGAGATAGGTGATGCCGATGTCGAGCCCCGCACCGAACGCGGATGGACGAAAAATGTCGGTCAGGTTTCCGTCCGAAAGTCCGCTGAAGGGGCCGCCCGCACCGCCCGAGAAGTACCCGCTGCTGAGCTGCGAAAAACGGGTTTCGCGCTGCCACAGACCGTCCGATTCACCGATGGAGTAGCGGTCTCTGTACCTCACATCCAGGTACGATCCACCCATCACCAGCTTGGGTGCAATGCCGATAATGAACTCCGCCAGCCTTGGATTCTGCCCGTTCAGAAAAGTAAACGATTCGGCATAGCCGAACGACAGCTCGTGCAGCGACTGAAACTGGTGACGGAACGACCGGTTTACCTGCAGGCGGTCACCCCGTTCGGTAGGTTCATCGGTAAAAAAACCGCGCCCCAGTTCATAAAAACTGACCGACCGGGTACGCAGTGCAACGGCATAGGAACGGTCTTCCAGGTTCCATTTGAGCCCGAACCAATAGAGGTCTGTAAGCGACTGCATGGAGCTTACCTGCTGACGGGTGCCGGGGAAAATTCTGTCGACAAGCCGCTCGCGGTCTGTTTCGTTAATTATACGGCTTTGCTCAGACGAGCCGTAAGGCATCAGTGTTGACCTGAACTGGCTGAAGCGGTCACCGTTATTCGGGATGGGAAGGGCTGAATCGAAGTATGCACCGCCCTTCAGCAGCGATATTTGCAGCTTATAGTTCTTTTCACGGATGTAGAGGTTGGCCGGGTTCAGGAAGAGCGATTCAAAGCCGGTGAGGTAGGATGCACCTCCGCCGCCCAGGGCCATATTTTCAGCAGTAAGCACATTCTGGGAACTCACGCTCGTGCACAGGAGCTGAATCAGAAAGCCGGTAATCAGCAGACGTTTTAGTGGTTTCAATGTGCTTTGAATTTATTGTATCACCTGAAGCCGGGCGGCTCTCAGCATGAGTGTTTTTTGTCCCCTGTTTTTAAAATAGACCACAACCCGCGCGTCGCGGCCCGCTCCGCTCCGCTGTACAATCTTGCCCGCCCCGAAAGAGGGGTGAAGCACGTGTGCCCCGGTTCGAAACGGGTCATCATCATACTCATATTCATAGTCACTGTTTCCTGATGAACGGGGTTTTTTGGAGTTAACGGGTGATTTCCAGTCATAGTCTATTTCGGTATCCGTCCGTTTAGCGGAATCGGAGCTGTCATCTCTCTCCACGGAAAAAGAGGAGGAATCCGTCCGGTTCTGACGTATTGTGGCACCGGTTTCCGTTCGCACCACGCCGGGATCCACCTCATTCAAAAACCGCGAACGCGCCTGACGCTGCTCTTCCCCGTATTTAAACCGCATTTTACTGTAGCTGAAAAAGAGGTGTTTCTGGGCTCTTGTGATGGCAACGTAGAAAAGCCTCCTTTCCTCTTCGGTATTGGGCTCTTCACCTTCTCGGGGACCCATGGGGAACAGGTTCTCTTCCAGGCCCACAATAAACACCACGGGAAACTCCAGCCCCTTGGATGCGTGGACGGTCATCAGCGTAACGGCGGGCTTGTTTTCATCATACTTGTCGGTATCGGTGATGAGCGTAATCTCCTGCAGAAAGTTGGAAAGTTTTGCATTCCCCGTGTTCTGCTGATAGTACGCGATCGCATTTTGAAGTTCCAGAACGTTGTCGCGGCGCGTAAGCGACTGAGCGCTGTTTTCCTCAACAAGCGCTTTGAGGTAACCGCTTTTTTCAAGCACTTTTTTGGTTACATCGAGAATGGGTGTGCCGCTTTCGAGCAGTTCGCGCAGGTTCTCGATCATCTGTACAAACTCCTTCACGCGCGCCTCGGCGGGTTTGTAGAGGTCGGCTGTCTCCACATTTTTCAGGATCTTCCATACCGAAGAGCCCGTGCTTCGCGCTTTCTTCAGCAGATCGTTCAGCGATTTGTTGCCGATGCCCCGGCTGGGCTCATTGATGATGCGCAGAAGGGCCTGCTCATCCTCGGGGTTCACCAAGAGGGTGAGATAAGCCAGTACGTCTTTGATCTCTTTGCGCTGATAGAACGACAGCCCGCCCACCAGCTGATAGGCAATATTTTTTCTGCGCAACGCCTCCTCAAAAATCCTGCTCTGGTAGTTTGTGCGGTAGAGTATGGCAAAATCGTTGTTCTGATAACCGTGCCGCAGCTTCAGGTCGTTGATGTAGTTTACGATCCGGTTCGCTTCATCCCGCTCGTCAAAATTTTCGAGCAGCGTGATGGGTTCACCATCAATATTCTCCGTCCATAGTGTTTTTTCAAGCTGCTTGCGGTTCTGTTTGATTACCGAATCGGCACACTGGAGAATGTGTTTGGTTGACCGGTAATTCTGTTCCAGGGGCACCTCGGTTGCTTTCTGATAGTCCTCCTTGAAATTCAGAATGTTGGATATATCGGCTCCCCGGAACGAGTAGATGCTCTGCGCGTCATCGCCGACCACGCAGATATTTTCATATTTGTCTGCCAGCAGCCGGGTCACCTTGTACTGTGCGTGATTGGTGTCCTGGTACTCATCGATGAGTATGTATCGGAACTTATCCTGATATTTCTCCAGTACGTCAGGATGCTCTTCGAAGAGTTCAATGGGCCGGATCAGAAGGTCGTCAAAGTCCATGGCGTTCGCTTCCTTGAGGCGCCTGGTATAGAGCTGGTACACCCTTGCGGTGATATCGTCGAGCGTGCTCTGCACAAACCGGTTCTGGTAGGTGTCCGGACCTACCAGTTGGTTCTTGGCGTCGCTGATTTTGTACTGGATGGTACGCGGCCGTATTTCACGCGGATCATAGTTGAGCTCTTTCAGGATCAGTTTGATGGCGTTTTCGGAATCGGCGGAGTCGTAAATGGAGAATGAGCTGCTGTATCCTATTCGTTCAGCCTCGAACCGCAAAATCTTGGAAAAAATGGAGTGGAATGTACCCATCCAAAGGCCCGATGCGCGCTCGCCGATCAGGTCTTGAATACGGCTCTGCATCTCACGCGCCGCTTTATTTGTAAATGTAAGAGCCAGAATATTATGCGGCAGTGCGTGTTGCTTTTGAAGAAGGTGCGCAATGCGGTAGGTGAGTACCCGGGTCTTGCCGCTGCCGGCGCCTGCAATGATTAAAAGCGGGCCCTGTACGTGTGAAGCGGCACGGCGCTGTTGCTCATTGAGTTTGGAGAGTAAATCGGCTGGGTCGGGGGTGCTGGAAGAGTCGGACCGGAGGGTGAACTGCTGCATTAATACGGTTTCGGGTCGGGTTAATTCAAAAAAATGACGATTTTAAAATTACGAATAATATTCGAAGGGGATGAACCCTGATCCGGTTTTTTTATGGAAGCATCAGGATCTGAATATCCATTACATTATTGCCGGTTGGACCCGTTTTGATATGCCACGGTGTGTCATTGAAAAAGTTGTAGCTGTCGTTATCGGCCAGTGCGCCGGCCGGATCAGCGTTCCGTTTTTCCCCACTCCGCCAGGTTGTTTCATCGACGATGGCGCCCGCGGCATCGGTGGATCCGTCAATGCCGTCCGTGCCGGCGCTTAGAAAAAGGATTTTACGGTCGAAGCTGCTCAGGTGCTGTGCCATTCTAAGCGCCAGTTCCTGGTTTCGCCCCCCTTTTCCCTCACCTGTTACCTTAAGGGTGCATTCGCCATAGAAAACGTGGGCGGCTGGGCGATTATTACTGTTTAGCATCGTATCCAGCCTCTTGCGTATCAGCTTCTCAAAATCATTGATACTGCCCGACCACGGCTCCGGCTCACGGCTGGCTTCAAAACCATGCTCTTCAAGCAGCCTGCAGGCTTCGGATGAAACAATGCGGGCAGAGGATAGGATAAACTGGGGGTGATGGCCTGATTCGGCTGTTTTTTCTTGATTGCTGAGGCTCTCTGCCTCCGACCGGCTTTGAATATGGTTTCGTACGGAGTCCGGTATTTTATTCCAGAGTGACCTGCCGGTAAGAATCGTTTTCGCTTCGCGGGTTGAAATGTTCTGCGGGGTGGTGGGACCGCTGCCGATATCCTCAACATTGTCATCCGGCACGTCTGAGATGATCAGATCGATTACGTTGAGATGCTTCATGAATTGAAGCATTCTTCCGCCCTTCACGGACGATACAGCTTTTCTGACTGTGTTGATCTGCCCGATTTCTGCTCCGGAAGTAACCAGCTGCCGGTAAAGCTGCTGGATATCCTCTTCAGGGATCGGGGCGGCCGGCCTGCAGAGAAGGGAGGATGTGCCACCCGAAATCAGATTGATCAGTGTGGATCCGGAGGGTAACTCCCTGATGTAGCGTATAAGCTGTTGGGTTGCCTGAAACGATGCACGGTCGGGATAGGGGTGGGAACCGATCAGAACCCGTGTTTTCTGCGGTTGGTGAAAGGGGTTGGGCGTTGAGATAACCAGTCCGTCTTTAAGATGTTCATTCAGCGCGTTCTCGGCGCCCAGTGCCATGCCTGCTGACGCTTTGCCTGCGCCTGCAAGGTAGATCGCTGAATGGTCCGGCATGGGGATGCTTTCAGACTGTACCCGGAGCCCGTTGCTATCGGGCTGTAGGCTGATACTCTCAAAAAGCACCTCTGAAGGGTCCACTTTTCGAATGATTTCACGCCAAATATTAAAGGATTCTAATAAATATTCCGCCATAAACTCAATTCTAATATTAATTACAAATTATTGTTAATGAATATGTTAAAGAATATTAAGAACCCCTTAGCGGAAAGGGGTGCGGAAAAATTTTCCTCATAGCATTTGAATATTAGAAAAAATTAATATTTTGATCACAGTTCCATGCGTCAAAGTTGAATTGCTAAACAAACAACTGTGTATCCGGTAGCGCCTTCAGGTATGGAAGGCGATAAAATAAGGAGTCGAATTATGAGTGTTTCAGTTAAAAACAACAGGGTTGATTATTCTGTGTTGGTAAATTATCTGCAGGTTCAGGAAACACGCAAAGCCAATGAACTTCTGGCTGAAGTGCTTCCCAAGCTGGTGCAATATCTTCAGATTACGGTAGGGGCAAACCCCGAAACCGCTGAAGAGTGCGTGCAGCAGGCATTTCTGAATGTATATGAGAGAATTTTGCAGGATAAGATCCGGGACCCGAAATCCATTCTGAGTTATCTCATGCAAGCTTCAAGAAATGAATATTTCTCTCACTGTCAAAAAAACAAGCGCTACACCGAATTGCCTGAAACTGAAAAAGGCATGAGTGAGCCGGCCGAGCAGATCAGCAGGCTGGTTGACGACGAGAGAATGGAAGCACTCAGTGAGTGTATCTCCAGGCTTGACGATGAGTCGAGGGAGTTTATCACCTACTTTATGGATAACCCCGGAGTACGGTCGCGTCAGGTGGCAACGGAGTTCGGCATCAGTGAAGCGAATGTGCGGATTAAAAAACATCGTATCGTCCATCAGCTTCAGGATATGTACAAGAAAATGACGGCCGACGTCTGAAAGGAGACCTACCTTTAGGGAGTTATCCTGAGCGGAATTTACGGTTCTATATTCAGCGGGGCTTTTTGTATATTCATTCTTTCTGAAAACGTAGAATGAACCGAACCCATTGGAGTTTTTAAAGCCCTACACGGCTCTTATCGAAAACCGTCTGCAGTCGCTTCCTCTTCCCCAAAAACCTTCCGGCCTGTACGACCCCCAGAGGTATATTCTGGGTATGGGCGGCAAGAGGATCCGTCCCATGCTATCCCTTGTCAGCTGCGGTCTTTGCGGGGTGGATATGGAACGAGCTGTTCCCGCTGCACTTTCCGTAGAGCTCATTCACAACTTTACGCTTCTGCATGATGATATTATGGACCAGGCAGATAGCAGAAGGGGCCATGAAACGGTTCACCGGCGCTGGGATGTTGCATCCGCCATCCTGGCCGGCGACGGCATGTTTGTGCAGGCCCTGTTGATGCTTCAGGACGTGCCGCCCGGCTGCGATCATAAACAAATGATGAATGAGCTTCTCACGGGAGTCAATACTGTGTGTGAAGGACAGGCTCTCGATATGGAGTTCGAAAACAGGCAGGATGTCTCACTTGGTGAATACCTCACTATGATAGAAGGCAAAACGGGTGCGCTGCTCAGCACATCGATGAAGCTGGGCGGCTATTCGGCGGGTGCGGATGAAGATCAGATCCGGCTGTTGGATCAGATAGGCCGTTCGCTCGGGCTTGCATTTCAGATTCAGGACGACCTGCTTGATGTAATCGCGGACCCGTCACAGTTCGGAAAGATTCCCGCAGGGGATATTCGGGAGGGTAAGAAAACATTTTTAATGCTCACTGCGTTAGAGCACTGCTCGGTTGAGCAAAAAAAATCCATATTGGGATATTTTCAGAAACGGCCGCTTACGGTTAATCAAATTGATGAGATAATTTCCATCTACAGAAGTACCGGTACGATTGAGGAAGCCGAGAAGCAAATCGGCAGCTACTATAAACGCGCCGAGTCGGCCCTGGATAAGTTTGTTGATTCAAACTATAAACAAGATCTTTCTAACCTTATAAATTACCTGAAAAACCGTGAAATTTAGTTTAATGCGTACGTTATCCTTTCTGTTGTTGATGTCGGTACTTTTTATTTCATGCCGCAGTAACGATCTGATCAGGCCCGGAGATACAATAGAAGTGGCTTTCGAAAAAGCAATGAACCAGTACAGGGAAGGAGATTACCCGGAGGCTGCACAAGCTTTTGAAACCGTCGTTTCGATCGGCAGGGGCACGGATATTGGTCAGGAAGCGCAGTATTACCTGGCAGAAAGCTATTATAATGACAGGCGATACCTTCTGGCCGCTTCCGAATATGAGCGGTATGCGCAGTTTTATCCCAACTCCTTTCGCCGGGAGGTCGTAGATTTTAAGCGGGCTGAGTGCTACTACTTCCTGAGCCCGCGTTACCGGCTCGATCAAAGCTACACCCGCCGGGCCATTGAGAATCTGAGGCTGTTCAATTCCCGTTTTCCTGATTCCGAATACGCCGAAAAATCAGCTCAGTACATCATAGAACTGCGGGAAAAGCTCGCGCGTAAGAAATATGAAGCCGCCAACTTCTATAAAAGAACCAGCCGCTATGAAGCGGCCGCGATCTACTACGACCTGGTGATTGATGACTATCCTGAAACGGAATGGGCCGAACGCTCACTCGCAGAACAAATGGAAGCGTATATTCTTTACGCGGAAAACAGCGTTCCAGAGCGTCAGGAGGAGCGGTTCAGACTGGCACTGGAATCGTATAATACATACATGCAGCTCTTTCCCAGGGGCGAATACCGCAGCAGAATGGAAGAGCTTTTTGATAGGGCACAGGATGGCCTCGATGGTATTGCAGGCAATATCCGGCCCAGTACTTCCTCTACCCAATGAGTCCGCTGAAATGATGAAAAGGAGGGTCGGCATATTTGGCGGAACGTTCGACCCGGTTCATTCCGGACATATCGAAGCTGTACACTCATTTCTGGAGAGTGGTCTGATCGATGAAGTATGGGTGATGTTGACTCCTGACCCGCCACACAAGCGCCACAGAAGCAAACATACTCCGTATAAACATCGTCTCAGGATGCTGGAACTTGCATTCAGTGAGACGGAGCGCGTAAAAATATGTACTCTTGAAAGGGAACTGCCACAGCCTTCATATACCCTGCAAACGCTTCAGCATCTCACAACAACCTACCCGGATACCCGTTTTTTTCTATGCCTCGGTGAAGATTCGGTCAGCTCATTTCATACCTGGCACCGCTACAGGGACATATTGAGTGATTTTTCACTTATGGCGGTGAAAAGGCCGGGATCAGACGCGGTAGAGGCAGAGGATGAAGTGCTGGAAAAAACAATTTTTCTGGAACATAAACCGGTTGACATATCTTCAACGGCTATAAGGCAAAATGGATCGGACATGGAGCAGATGGTGCCTGACACCGTGGCTGCGTATATGGAAGAACATGAACTTTATACCTAATTTTACCTTATGAAGAGAGGTGAATTTTTAAAAACAGCACTAACCGGAGCTGTATCCCTGCCCGCGCTTGGAAGGCTTGCCATTGGGAACGGAACTCTGACTAAGCCCCGTGTATTGCGTGAAGGGGATACTGTGGCTTTGACCGCTCCTGCAGGCATTGTGTATGATGAAAATGAGTTTATTAGAATGCAGGGTGTTCTGGAGTCGATTGGCTTAAGGGTGATCTTCGGGGAGCATGTTCGTAAGCGAAACGGTTATCTGGCGGGCACCGACCGTGAGAGGGCAGAGGATATAAATCGTTTTTTTGCAGATCCCGGCGTGAGCGCAATCGTTGCTGTGAGGGGAGGGTGGGGCTCGGCCCGTATTCTGCCGCTGCTTGATTTTGATCTGATCAGGGCCAATCCGAAGATCTATTGCGGATTCAGCGACAACACAACACTGCACCTTGCACTGCTTCGCTATGCTGAACTGGTTAGTTTTCACGGTCCAAACGGCACGTCGGAGTGGACCGATTTGACCGTTCAGAATTTTAAATCCGTCTTGATGAACGGCGATCAAACGGTGTACAGATCAAAAAGCGATGTTGAAACCCTGGTCAGCGGCATGGCAGAGGGGCGTCTCATAGGAGGGAACCTGTCCATTCTCACAACGTCGCTGGGAACACCCTATCAGCCCGATACGGAAGGTGCAATCCTCTTTGTTGAAGACATTGGTGAAGAGCCCTATAAAGTAGACCGGATGCTCACTCATCTTGGTCAGGCGGGTATGCTAGACGGAATCAGGGGATTTATTTTTGGCAGGTGCACCGACTGCCCGGAGCCTTCATCTTCCGGTTTTACGCTGAAGAGTGTTTTGCTTCACCATATTCGCCCGCTCGGCGTTCCTGCGATTATGGGTGCCGATATCGGACACGACTCTCATAATTTTACGATTCCAATGGGTCTTCAGGCTGTCCTTGATGCAACCGGAGGCGTTTTCAAGCTTCTGGAGCCGGCCGTAAAAGAGGCCTGATGGTTCAGGCGTATCCGTCAGTGTAACCGGCATTTTCCGGAATGCGTACAGAGCGCAACGTCTTGGTTAGTGTGGAGAGATCAGTATTTCAGAAGTCTTTCCATTGTCTCCTTCAGCCTGAAACTGGCCAGGTAGCCCTCTTCAAGATTCCGGTTGAATGGAATCGGCATGTTGAGTGAAGAGCAGCGCATAACCGGGGCATCAAGCCATTCGAATGCCCGCTCGTTGATACCGGCCGATATTTCGCTCATAGGCCCGAGGATCTCGGATGGTTCCTGAAGCAGCAGGGCCTTGCCCGTTTTACGTATTGAAGATATGACGGTTTCCCAGTCGATCGGGGCAAGTGACCGCAGATCGATGATTTCAATCCCGTAGCCGAGATTTCTGTACTCTTCAGCGATATCCTTAGCCCAGACTACACCGTAGCCGTACGTGATAAGTGACAGGTCATTGCCGGGCTGCACAACGCGTGCTTTCTCCAGGGTAACCAGCCGGCAATGATCGGATGTGACCTCTTTAATGCTTCGATACAGTTTTTTGTGTTCAAAAAAGAGAACCGGGTTCGGATCGTAGAGTGCAGTATAGAGCATATTCTGAGCATCTTCCACGGAAGAGGGCACCAGCACGCGCATTCCCGGCACCTGCATGAACCAGCTTTCAGGTGATTGAGAATGAAAGGGCCCTGCACCTACGCCTCCGCCGTGCGGCGCGCGAATGGTTACATTAAGGTCGGGGGTCCATCTGTAACGCGATTTGGCAAGGTTATTCACAATTTGATTAAATCCGCAGCTGATGAAATCGGCAAACTGCATCTCAACAATGGGTTTGAAGCCCTCAATGGCCAGTCCGATAGCCGCGCCTATTGCCCCTGATTCAATGATCGGCGTATTTCGGATACGGTCTTTTCCAAAGAGTTCGTGAAACCCTTCCGATGCCTTGAAAACACCGCCGTACTCGGCTACGTCCTGTCCCAGCAGGAGGAATGAATCGTCTTCACTCAGGGCTTGTTTCTGAGCCATATGCACCGCATCGATCACCCGTTTCTCCGACTTTTCGCGGGCCTTGCCTGTTTCAGTGACTTTTATATCAATATCCTTCCGGCTGCGCAGTCCGGCGTGTTCAAGCTCGGTTTTTATATCGAAGACAGGTTCATCCGTTTTGAGGGCTTTATTCAGCTGTTTTCTGAAGCTTGCTTCAACCTCTTCCTGAATTGTTTCCAGCTCACTGATGTGTTTTGCAATTCCCTCTGTGAGGAGCCACTCTTCAAAGCGAAAAATCGGATCTTTCGGCTGCCATTTTTCAAATTCCTCGTCCGGCACATAAAACGTACCCGAAGCCTCTTCGTGCCCCCTGATCCGAAAGGTTTTCGCCTCTATCAGAACGGGCTGTCCCTGAATGGCAATTTCCCTGGCCTGCTTTACAGCTTTCTGAACGGCAAAAAAATCATTCCCGTCAATCCGCATCCCCTCCAGACCGTATCCCGCCGCCCGGTCTGCAAGGTGTTCACAGGCGTACTGTTCCTTCACCGGTGTGGATAGGCCGTAGCCGTTGTTTTCGATCATAAACACGACGGGCAGTTTCCAGACGCCCGCCAGGTTCAGGGCTTCATGGAAGTCGCCCTCACTGGTAGCACCGTCACCGCAAAAACTGAGGGCAATACGGTTCTCGCCCCGAAGTTTGCATGCCAGGGCGATGCCATCCGCAACGGGCATGGTTGCCGCCAGATGTGAGATCATCCCAAAAATATGATAGTCTGTTGTTCCGAAGTGAAAAGAGCGATCACGCCCTTCTGTGAAACTATTCTGCTTTCCAAATAGTTGACAAAAAAGAGGATATAAAGGAACACCTCTTGTGGTGAATACACCCAGGTTCCTGTGCATGGGGAGGATGTAATCGTTTTTATTCAGGCTCAGCGCAGATCCTACGGAGATGGCTTCTTGTCCGATTCCCGAAAACCACTTGCTGATTTTATTCTGGCGCAGAAGCAGCAGCATCTTTTTTTCTATGAGCCTGGGAAGCAGCAAATGGCGATAATATTCCAGTGCTTTATCTCTGGAAATTATTTTTGATGGGGCTATCATTAATGATGATTTTATGTGTAATTTATTTGGTTATCAATAACCCGGTCTGGCAACGGAAACGGAAAAGTAACTGACCATATGGACAGGAAAAAAAAACAATTTGTCAAACACCATTTAACCGGAACGTAGCTTTTTAATACAAAACTTTCAGGCATTGCATAATGGAAGCACTTGGAAAACAAATTTTGGTAGAGTTTTACGATTGCGATCAGGCCAAGATCAATGACGTAGCCTACATCGAAAATTCATTAATCACGGCAACTGAAGCATCCAATGCTACAATCATTTCCCACAATTTTCACAAGTTCAGCCCCTACGGTGTGAGCGGCGTTGTAGTGATTGCGGAATCACACGTAGCTATTCACACATGGCCCGAATATAATTATGCAGCCGTCGATATTTTTACCTGCGGAGACACCATTGAGCCCTGGACCATTCAGGAGAAGTTGAAGGAGTATTTCGAATCGCAAAATGTCTCCAGCATGGAGATGAAAAGAGGTTTATTTAAAGTGCCCAGAGGTCAAAAGCTCCTCTTCAAGCCCAGCCAGGAGCTTCAATCGAACTGATACCCGATGCATCGAAAAGTTTGGAGAATTGAATTGCGGCCGTAAGAATTGAATCAGTGAGAATATTTTCCCCTGCATTCAGCTTCTTCGGAGCCCGAAACGGATCTCTTCATTACAGCACGCTTTCAGGCAAATCAGCTTTTCAGGCTCTCTTCTTGCATCCATTTCAAAAATTTAATCAATAACACACGAAATTCAGGAAAAAGGATCTATCCACTATGATGGTAAATACGCCAAACTGCTATGCTCTTGTACGGGGTGCTGCCGAAGGCCGCACCAGGCTTAATGCTTTTGATCTGGCTCTGCTCAATGCAGGTGTCGGCGATACAAATCTTATGCGTATGAGCAGTATACTGCCTCCCGCAGCCCGACAGGTTGATATTGGTGAAGTTGTACTGCCGAAAGGCGGGCTCATTCCCCTGGCCTATGCGAGTATCGACGGCACCATGCCGGGTCAGCTAATCTCCTGTGCCGTCGCCGTGGGTATCCCGGAAGATGACAGAGAGCCCGGTGTTATTATGGAATTTGAAGATCACGCACCGCTATCCAATGTGGAGGAAATTGTTCGTCAGATGGTGGTTGATGGTTTTGATTATCGCAACCGAAAGCTGCGGGAGGTGAAATCCCTTGGCATTGAGCACAAAGTGGAGCGTTGCGGATCCGTTTTCGCCGCGGCCGTACTTTGGTATTTGTAGAAGGGGTGAGTAGTGAGAAGGCAGAAGGCAGAAGTGAAAAGCATTCACTACGCAAGTGCATTATATTATACATCTTAACACTTTAATACTTAGTGTAGCCTGCTGCGTTCAGCTCGTGGCCTGAACCCTGATGACCTCTGATTGGAGAGTAGTGATTTGAGAACTCTGATGAACTTTTACTATCAATAAGTACCCCGCACATTATATCCCCTACACACTGCTGGCAGTGACATACTGTACACTGTAGCCCTGACACACTGAACACTGACACACTGAATTACCATGCCTTTACAATACAACGAATACTACAATGAACGGACCGGCCTGACGGTAGGGCTGAAGAAGCTTCTTTTTTCTGAGCAGTCGGAGTATCAGCTGGTGGAAGTCTATGAAACCGACACCTGGGGCAACCTTATGACGATCGATGGTATGGTAATGCTGAGTGAGCGCGACGAATTTGTGTATCATGAGATGATCAGTCACGTTGCCATGTTTACGCATCCGGAGCCAAAAAATGTGCTGATTATTGGCGGAGGAGACGGAGGCACGGCGCGGGAAGTGATGAAACACGGCTCAGTAGAGCGGGTTGACATGGTAGAGATCGACAAGACGGTTGTTGATGCATCAAAGCGCTGCTTTCCCGGTGTGGGCGACTTTGCCAACCCCAGGCTCAACGTACTTTACGAGGATGGCATCGAATTTGTCAAAAACACCAGGGAGAGCTATGATGTGATCATCATCGATGGATCAGATCCTGTAGGTCCTGCGGAGGGACTTTTTGAAAAGGAGTTTTATTCCTACTGCTTTGATGCCCTGAGCGAAAACGGTGTACTCACGGCTCAGACGGAAAGTCCCTGGGTGGAATCCTATCATCCAAGCATGAAAAAGGTGTATCACGCTGTTGATGATCTTTTCCCTTTATCGGGCATGTACCTGGCCTATATCCCACTCTACCCGGCCGGGATGTGGTCTATGGCCTGTGCCTCCAAAAAGGAAGATCCGCTTGGCCGTGCAGCCCACGATAGGGCGGAGGCTGCAACCGGAATTATTTCTACACTCAGGTACTACAATGCGGCGGTTCACCGGGGTGCTTTTGCGCTTCCCAATTTCGTGAAAGAGATTATCAGTAGATAGAAAAAGGCTGTCCAAAATCGGGAGAGAGGTCAGCCATGGAGGCCCGGATTTTTGGATTGGAGGTCTTTGGCCGGAGCCCCAAAACTATGCTCTTCATACCCTGAAAAAAGGAACCAATTCATCTTTTTGACGCATATCCGCATACATCGGATAATCTGCTCACTTTTACATGCCGGTGCGGCCTGCCTGCGGTTTGAAATCCGCCATTCATATAAAAGCAGAGTTAATGAATTCAATGGCTTGGAAGCCGGATGTTAATGCGTTTTTATAAAGCCGGAACGCAGTCCATTTTGGTCAGTATTAGTTGTCACCTAAATAATTTAGGCTTGGAAATGCCTTTAAAAATCTTCTTATATAGAATATCATAAAACAATGCAGCGCAATGAAATAAATTGTATATCCAATAAAATTTATTGATACAGCATTCTGTCGGCTGTGTACACGCTGATACCTGCTGTTCCAAGTACAATCAAACTAAGAACCGGCTGCCAGATTACCAGTCCGCCGATGGTGCCCAGCAGTGCTCCCAGGTACTGTATGGTTTTGAGCTGCTCATTGGTTGCGTTCATGATCATTCTCTCCAGCTTCATTTCATCGTACCGGCTCAGGTTCTCTTCTACAATCTGTTGTACATCAAACCGGTTTACAAGGTTAAACAGGATGGCCGTGATGGCATCATCCAGTTCTTCACTGCTCTCACTGATTACACCCGGCAGTTCATCGAGCAACTCATCCACAAAACCGATTTTTCGCCTTACTGAAAAAGGGATTTCATCCAGCGTTGATTCAATGAGTTCATGCAGCTGTTTGCCTTTCAGAAGGGTATAGGTTTTTACTGCTGTTCGTTCAATCGGATTCTTTTCCAGGCGCTGTTCTATTTCGTCTGCGATTTCAAAACTGATTTGTTTTTTGACCGATTCGTTTTCAAGGAAAAAACTGATGTAGTCCACGACCCACTCTTTTACCTCTTCTCTGAATTCCGTCTGGCGGAAAATCTTCCGCAGGTCGATGGCCGCTTTCCTTCGGTATTTCCTGACGGCATCGGAAGACTCAATTTTCTTCTTGATGATATCAGGGTTTATGAGGTCTTCCGAAACGGCCAGGGATAGCCGGTAGGCAATGCGCTCTTTTTGGGCAGGTATCAGGCCCTGTCCCAGCAGCGGCCTTTTACTCAGGGGACGGAAGAGCATTGTAATCGCAATCCAGTTTGTGAGGTACCCGATCAGTCCGCTCACGCTGACAATTCTGATGATGCCTTCAAGCGGAAAAGTCCATCTGAACAATGACAGGGAGTACCCTTCAAAATCCCACAGAAATGAGAAGCCAAAGAATGCACACAGAATCCAGGGCAGCGGTTTCAGATAGGTCAGTATCTTCAGTTTGGGCTGAGAGGGCGGAGGTATGAACGGTTTGGTCTCTTCATTTTCGTCTGCGCGATCATCAATGGCAGATGAGATCAGGCGGCTTAGCCTGCCTATCCCGCTTTCGCCCGCTGCCGGGGAAACATCTTTTTCCGTTTTGGTTTTATCTTCATCCATATGCTCTGTTAAGACGTAAGAATGCGCTTCACGGTTTCAGGCTCCAGATTCTCTCTGCTTGCACTCTTTAACTCAAGCAGCAGCTGCAGATAGTACTCAGAACGTTTCATCATGGGAAGAACCTTTCTTCCCGGCAATACAAGCCGGTTTTCAACGGTGATGTACTCTTTGTCAATCCACTCGTTGATGCGGGTCCCAAATACGGAGGGAGTAATAAAGCCGAGCTTATTCACTCTTTTTCCGAAATCGGATACCGTGCAGACAGGCCTGAGGGACTCTGTTTCTGATTTGTCCCTTTTTTCGGCGGTATAAAAGCAGGCATCGCCCATAAGGTCGTTGGTCAGAGGTTGGTCAAGGGGTTCGGGCATCGACAGCGAACGAAGAGTGTAGTGGTAAATCAGCCGGTAAAGCTCTCCGGTTTTGGTATCCAGTTCACCTTTTACTCTATCAGGTGTTAAATCCAATCTGAGCGGATGTACACTTTCGTGGGGGATATTGGGATCGGCAGTTTCACGCAGAAAACCGGGCTTGAACACGGTATCGGCTCCTGTTTGTAAAAACCGGGTGTGCAAACCCTCCCAGGTTTCAGAATAGAACGCATTGGCATCGGTTCTGGGATAGCTGATAAGCGATTCATTGCACAGATGCAGCCTGTGCTGGAAAAGGCTGAACAGAAGCTGTTCAGCCTCAGTATAGGTGTCTGAAACCCCGTGCTGAACGGCATACTCTATAATATCAAAAGTGGAGAGAGGCCTGTAGTTCCTGAATTCATCAAGAGCCGGATCGGGAGATACCGGAAACCATTCATCCGGGGAAGCATATACGGCATGTGTACTTTTGAAGGTATATCCGTTTTCATCGGCAAATGTCTGATACGGGAGCTTGCCGCTGAATGCCGCTGCCACAGCCGCCATGTCGGGTTCCGGCAGTGACGATGCACGGTGCCACAGCGTCCGTATCATATGGCGGTTTTTGAGCCTCTCCTCCAGATGCGATGCATTTAATTCTGTGGTTTCACTGAGCATTTGAATGATACCGGCTTTGCTGATATGACGAATTTTTCCTCTCTTGAGAAGCGAAGATTTTAAAAAACGCGACAGGCTCCAGGCAATAAAGTCGCCGGAGGGATCCGTATCGGTTGCCACCACAATATTACCGGCCCACTTCGACTGCTCTTTAAGCTCTTTTCGGAAAACTGCCTGGTCCGGATTGGCCACTGCATTCAGACGATTCCTGTCCGGATCATATTCCGGTTTCCAGCAGTATCCGCCGGTTGATAGTACAAAGACGGAGGAAGGTGCCACATTCTGAATAAGCCGCGCCATAACAGGCGATTCTACAATCAGAAGGGTATAGATGGAATTACTCACGAGTCGTTTTCAAGAAGTTCCAGATAACGGTTTTCAAGCCTCGTCATAGTCGATTTTTCGGCATCCGTCTTATCATTGTACCCTGCGAGGTGAATGAGCCCGTGCACAAAAACCCTGAGAAATTCATCGGCTGTATCCGTACCGAATTCAATGCTTTGCTCCAGGATCCTTGGGGCGCAGCAAAAGATTGTTCCCTCAAGGTTTTCAGAGCTTTCGTCGTAGCTGAAAGTGATTATATCTGTAATATAATCGTGATCCAGGTATTCCCTGTTGATTCTCAGAATTTCCTTCTCATCCACATAGACAAGTTCTATGCTACGGAACCGAATCTTTTCATGCGTCTCCACGATTTGCATAAGGTTCCTGAAAGAAGACTCGCCAACCGGTATCTTAATTCCGGACTGATTATGCATGGTGAAAGGCTCATCCGGAAACAGATCTGCGGTGTCAGGAAAGGTTTTCATCATCAAATGAAAAGTCGTCCAGATCAGCAGATTCCGTTAGTGAGAGCGCCACGCCGCACATCATCACATCTTCAGGCAGCTTGGTGAAATCACCCGTCAGTATGGACTCGTTAACATTGGCATACATACTGCAACCGGCACTTTGTTCTACAATCAATCCGGTAGTAATTTCACCTTGTTTACCGAAAAAAGTAACCTGTTTCAGAAGGTCGCTTGCGATAAATGCTGTACAATTATGCAATTGAAGGAAGGTTGTTCCTGAATAGACGGAGACCAGGTTCATGCGCTTTCCTTCGAGTTCGAGTCCCAGGTGAATTTCGAGAGCCAGCTTCGTACCCGCATCTTCATTGGAAACCTCAAAACGAAAAACATCGGTTCCGAATGGTTTTGGAGTTACCCCCAGTACATTGCCGATAGCCTGAATATTTTCTTTTGTAAATTCGTGAATCATAGTAGATGGCATTCAAATCAGTTGCAAAGCAAATAAAATCCGTTTCTAAATATACAATCTGCAGTCATAACTTTAAATCCGCTTTCTTACAGATCAATCCCGAACCTCAAAATCTGTTCGCGGCTTTGCTCAATGCTGTCGGGCAGTGCAAGGCGTCCGTTTGTGATAATATCCACTTCGGCGCCCAGTAATCCGGCCAAATCGGTTTCATCCAGCTCAAAATAGACATTTTGGAGTATGGTAATACGGCTTACGTTGAAGCTGAGATCCGAAATTTTCTCCTGAACGCGATTTCTCAAATTGTTTATCTGAGAGGTGATGGCCTGAGCCTGCTGCATTTTTGCTGATTGACGCGCTTCCCTGAGATCCTCTTCCAGGGAACCGATTCTGTCTTCCAGCCCGTTCAGGTCATTCATGTCCCAGCGCAGATCTTCCATCAGCTCAGCAGCAATGAAATCGGCCAGATCCACGGCCCGTTCTGTTTCATTAACTTTCATATATCGATATGCATACAGTACGGCAACGGTCCAGTCATGCTCAATTTTTCTGAATGGAATATTGTCTTCGCCAAACCTTAACCAGTAGGCTGCCTGTTCTGTAT
The DNA here is from genome assembly GCF_003150675.1 of Rhodohalobacter mucosus. Taxonomy (NCBI): domain Bacteria; kingdom Pseudomonadati; phylum Balneolota; class Balneolia; order Balneolales; family Balneolaceae; genus Rhodohalobacter; species Rhodohalobacter mucosus. Next base: position 445,562 of record NZ_QGGB01000005.1, read on the forward strand.
TGCCTTCTTGCATGTAGGCATCAGCCAGCTGGGTAAAACCGTAACGATAGTTTCCGAGCATCCGCCGCACATTTTCGTCAAAGTAGACATCCGGATTATTCCACTCATTGAACTCAAATTTACTCATCCGCTCTGCGTGAATATCGGGATCCACATAGCCGAAAGGTCCTGTTTGCCGTTTTTTGGGAACGACGCGGAATGTTTTGCCCTCAAACTGAAAGTAATCTTCAAGGCCAACCTGCCCCGAACGTGAAACGGTATTTGCAAAGTAGATCGGCCTGATCCACATGTTGTTCTCCAATAGATGGAGGATCATCTTATCCTGTGTCTGCAGGTAATACCTGGGATTGCCCTGGCTGTCGCGTCCTGCAAACCGTCCTTCCAGGTAAAAGCGCACTTCATTGTCGAGAGAATCTACGGGCATGGAGTAGGGAGTGGCCATCCGAAGCTGGTTGTATGTCATCTCATTCATATCCAGATTGCCTTCAGAGCTCAGAGTGGTGTAGAACGTACTCGTTGAGTCTTCAAGCTGATCGGGTGTTGCTTCAAATACGGACCGAAGCAGCTCTTTATCGACGGGCACTACAATGTCTCCGGGTTCATGCAGTTCCAGGGACGAGGTCATGGTTTCGATCTCATCATCCGTAAGGTCGATTGCGACGGGCAGCGCCTCATGCGTACTTTGATCCCGCAGCTGTTTAATGTACCAGTCTGTATTCAGTAGACTCAGATTAACCACGCGCACGTCCGTCCTGATCCCCTCTACCTCCTGTATGTACCAGAGAGGAAATGTATCGTTATCCCCGTTTGTGAATACAATAGCGTTTTCCTCGAGCGACATCAGCAGGTTGTAAGCGTAGTCGCGCGGCACATAATTATTGCTGCGGTCGTGGGCAGGCCAGTTCTGCACGGCCATCCAGAATGGAACCGCAAGGAACAGGAGCAGACTGGTGGCATAAGCCGAGGGTACATTTTTTCCGGAGAACTTCTTCAGGTAATCGATGATGGCCGTTATTCCGATTCCAACCCAGATAGAGAATGCAAAAAAGGATCCTACATACGCATAATCCCTCTCCCTGGGCTCAAATGGAGTCTGATTCAGATAAATCACGATTGCAAGGCCGGTCAGGATGAATAGAGCGGTAACGGCGGTTGCCCTCGGCCAGTCTTTTCTGAAATGGTAGATGAGTCCAAACAATCCCAGTAAAAAAGGCAGAAAATAGTAGGGGGTATTGGCCGGATTATCTGCATGCCTTGTATCCCCGAATCCGGCGTACCATCCGGTGTCCTGAATATCCGCATCCCGGCCGATGAAATTCCAGTTCAGATACCGCAGATACATGTGATTGATCTGATACGTCAGAAAATAATCCAGATCAGAGCTGAATCTTGAGTAGTAATCCAAATGATTTGGTTGGGCGGAGTGACGCCGGGGGAAAAGAACTTCTGTAGTACGGTCGATGGAACCGGTTCGGTTATTGTAGGAATTCCCCTGGAAGAGCGGCGACTGTCCGTACTGATCGCGGCTGAGGTAGCTTACAAAAGATTCGGTGGTAGACGGGTCGTTCTGATCGATAGGGGGGGATGCCTGCGAACGGATCAGTACCAGCGCGTAGCTTGAGTACCCGATAACAATCATCATATAGCAAAGCATCACAATGTTGGCTATTCTCATGCCCTTTTTCTGGGTGTAGTAAACCCCGAATAAAACAGCCAGCACAATCAGCATAACAAAGGTGACAGGACCAATAAGCCCATAGGTGATATTCCCGATCCGTCCCGCCATGTCCGGGATCAGAATAATGGTGACCGGGTAGATGGAAAGAAAGGCCGCCACGGAGATCCCGCCCATCGCCAGAAAGGATGAAAGGGAGAATTCGTATTTCTTAAAATAGATAATGAGTGCAATGAAGAAAATGGCCAGCAGGTTCAGCAGGTGGACACCGATACCGATGCCGAACAGGTATGCAATCAGTACCAGCCAGCGCTCGGAATAGGGTTCATCGTGATTGGCCGACCATCTCAGGGTCATCCAGACGACCAGGGCGGTAAAGAACATGGATGATGCATACATTTCGGCTTCTACGGCGTTGAACCACTGTGTATGTGTAACGGTGAACATGCATGCTGCAATAAGTCCGCCCGAGTACATTCCGATAAGATCCATGATGTCCATTTCATCAGCGCTTCCCCGCCACTCCTGAATCAGGCGCACAATGATGAGATAGAGAAGCATCACGGCAAATGCAGACGCTGTAACGCTGATCATATTGATGCTTAAAGCAACATATTCGGAGGGAACAAACATGGAAACGACACGGCCTACAAGAGCAAAGAATGGGGACCCTGGAGGGTGTGCAACCTGCAGCGTATGGGCTACAGCAATATATTCAGCCGGATCCCAGAACGATGTGGTTGGTGCAACGGTGAACGCATAAATAATAAAAGCATATGCAAAACTGAGAAGAGCAAAAAAGATATTTCGCGATTTATGCTGTGCGAATACTGAGGTTAAATCCATGTAAAAATGTTGCAGTTTCGTTTCAGATTCACGGTATCAGGCTCCATACCGGCATTTACCACTGTCAGAGCCCCTAACGAGTATAAATCGGTGAATATTTTTTGAAATTCACCATAAGTCGCCAAGATACCGATTCACCCTATGATTACACAATTAAAACAGGCCCGAACTGCATTGAGAAACGGTTAAAATCCATCAAATAGCGGCAATTAGATAAATTCAGCCTTGCCTGTAAAGTGAAAAATGGTTATCAACAGCCTGAACAAAACTCAGTAAGACAGTGGTAAAAAAAATTGACATGCCGGATAAAGTAACAAGTACTGAACGCTTCAGTACCAAATGGGGACTCATATTAAGTGTGCTGGGTATTGCGGTTGGTACCGGCAATATCTGGAGATTTCCCAGAATAGCGGCAGAGAATGGCGGAGAAACGGGCGCAGGAGCCTTTTTAATCGCCTGGGTTACTTTTCTTTTTATCTGGTCGATACCGCTCATTATAGCGGAGTACGGTATCGGCAGGAACGGCCGAAAAGGTGTTATCGGGTCGTTCATTAAAATGACCAGTGAAAAGTTTGCCTGGATGGGCTCGTTTATCGGCTTTGTTGCCACAGCCATTATGTTTTACTACAGTGTGGTTGCCGGCTGGTGTCTCTACTACCTTATCGAATCTGTTTTTTCAACACTGCCGGAGAACGTCGAACAGGCGAACATGGTGTGGGAAGGATTCCAGGGATCGATGCTTCCATCCGTTTTTCACCTGATCATGATTACCTGCGGCGGACTGATAATCATAAAAGGCGTAAAAAGCATTGAACGAATCAATCTGATTTTGATTCCATCGCTTCTGCTGGTGCTTGTTATTTCACTCATTAAAGCGCTCACCCTTCCCGGTAGCTCAGCGGGCATTGTCTATCTTTTTACACCCGACTGGGCAACGCTGAAGGAACCCGGTCTGTGGCTCGAAGCTTTGACACAAAACGCATGGGATACAGGTGCCGCCTGGGGTTTGATCCTCACCTATGGTGCGTACATGCGCAAAAAGGATGATATTGCGATCAGCGCATTTCAGACAGGAATCGGGAACAATATGGTGTCGCTGATGGCGGCGGTTATCATTTTCTCCACGGTGTTTGGTACACTTGGGGGCATGAATATGAGCGATGGGCAGATTCTGGATGTGATGCGCGATTCGGGCCCTGCTTCAACGGGGCTGACCTTTATGTGGATGCCACAGCTATTTCAGGAAATGGCTGGCGGTAAAATCTTTGCCATTCTATTCTTTTTGGGACTCACGTTTGCGGCCTTCAGTTCTCTTATTTCCATGATTGAGCTTGCCACAAAAGTTTTTGTTGATATGGGAATAACCAGAAAAAAAGCGACCATAGCTGTATGCACGGCCGGTTTTATGTTTGGTCTTCCATCTGCGGTTTCACTCGATTTCTTTGCCAATCAGGATTTTGTGTGGGGCGTAGGCCTGATGGCATCGGGCGGACTTATCTCTTTTGCCGTTATTCAGTTTGGTGCCGACAAATTCAGAAATACGCTGGTCAACAACGAGGAGAGCCGGTTCAAACTTGGCCGGTGGTGGGTTTTTATCATCAAATATGTGGTGCCCGTACAGGTAATCACGCTTCTGGCATGGTGGATTTATCTGAGTGCCACCAGTTTTGCTCCCGATACCTGGTATAATCCGTTAAGCCCGTTTTCGGTTGCTACGGTACTCGTTCAGTGGGGTATTGTGGTTGTTCTCTTTAAAATTTACAACCGCAGAATCGCTCAGAAAACAATTCTGAATTGATTTCCGGGGAGTGAAGGCACTTGGTAGCGATCATATGCGTCCGCACAGTTACCGGTATGGCTGTCAGGAGAAAGAAGGGATTCCTAGGTTTTGGACTCTATTCTTTTCAGCGTCTCGTTCATCTCCCTTAGAAGGCTGACCATTTCGTCGGGTGCATTCGACTGCGGAAACGATGAGGAAGATCCCGCCGCCGCGAGTGCGCGGCTGTCTTTATCCGTAATCTCATCCCGCTGGTCCAGCACCATTTCGCGAAATTCCCTGGCAGAGATAATTCCTATCAGAGACATATCCGTGACGCCCTGGGCGGCATTTCCGGCTGTTTCAATCATGATTCTGCTCAAGCCCAGATAACGCAGTATGGGGCCTTCCTTAAAGGTAAGGTCCTGAATTTTGTCGAGGGGTATGGTTTTCTCGGTTGTAAACCATAAACCTTTTTTAAAATGTAGAGACCGGGTGGTAAGCTTGCATTCCAGGTTCTCAAAATAGCGGTTTACGTAAATTCTACCCAATATGAGCCAAAACGGGATCAGAATAATCCCAACAACCGTAGCCAGCATCACAATTGCAGCAGAGAGCAATACGTAGGTTTTGAGCCGCTCATCAAATTTTGCCTCATGAAGCAGTTGTGCGCGTTGTCGTGAAGTTTGAGAACCCTTTTCCATCATACCCTCTGTTTTTTTGAATTCCGGATTTGTACACGAAAAGTATACAAAATCGGGTGATAATATGTTCAGGAACCTGGATCGGGTATGAGCCTGCCACCCCGAACGGTTGCCCCAATCACGATTGCAGAGCTGATAATGATGAAGTTTTTAAAAATGTACTGCCCTTCAATGGTAAGGCCGAATGGTATCCGGGTAAATACGATATCCGGGAAAAGGACAATCGGACTAAGTGTGCCCGCCATCTGGAACAATAGGAGAAGAATGGTGAGCCTGAGCTGCCGTCCGTAGAGCATTAAAAGCCCGATGAATACTTCAAATACAGCCAGTGCAATAAGGGCTGCACCGGATGGCACCGTTCCAAAGGTGAGGACTTCAATCGTTGAAACTGCCAGCTGCTCTGCGGGGCTCAGTCCGGGAAAGAATTTGAGCGCACCGAACCAGATATAGAGTATCCCGATACTATAACGAAGAAAGCGAATGCCGTACCGGGCCATCCAGTTTGTAATAAGCGGATCCAGAAAGGCAAAAAGCTTCATTGCCCTGAAGCGTTAAAATAACTTCCCATCATTGCGTCCGGTTGTTTATTCCGACTCTTCTTTCGGTATGAATTTCAGTGCAGCGGAGTTCATGCAGTATCGCAGGCCTGTGGGTTCTGGTCCGTCTTCAAAAACATGCCCCAGGTGGGATTCGCAGCGGCTGCAGATTGTTTCCGTCCGTGTCATGAAAAAGCTGTTATCCTCTTTTTCACCCACTGCCTCTTCCCGGATAGGTGCATAAAAGCTGGGCCAACCGCTCCGGCTGTTATACTTCGTCTCCGAATGGAAAAGCGGCTGTCCGCATGCTTTGCATACATATACGCCCTCCTCGTAGTGGCTGTTGTATTTATTGGCCCAGGGAATTTCGGTGCCTTTTTTTCTAAGTATCCTGAACTCCTCTGATGTGAGAAGTTCTCTCCACTCTTCTTCGGTTCGCGTCACTTTTTTATCGTTCGACGTATCTGCCATAGCAATTTCGTAGGTTAAATGATCCAGATGACTGTGCTGATCCTGAGTCTCAAATGCTGCTTCAGAAGCGGGAATATCGGGAGTTTCAGCTTCATTGGCTGCACATGCTGTCAGTAATCCAAAAATCAGTGTTGTAAGTATCGTTTTCATAGGATTGTTATGTTTACAGGTATAACCAAACCAATCTGATTATCATTCTTGAACTGTTACAAATGAAAAACAACCAGAAGCGTCAATGCAGTGCTATAGTGTAAACAGGATTCCGACAAAAATATTCTGTGAATCAATGCCGGGATTTGTTTCTCCCGTATTGCCATTCGAAAGATGCTTCAGCTTGTAGCCGCCTTGAAGCGCCATGTTCTCGCCTGCCTGATACCGATAACCTATTCCAGCAGCCAGCATATAATTAAACCTTGTACCGGTAACTGTGGGAAATACCCTGTCGAACACCAGAAAGCCGGCTGAAGCAGTTAAAAATAGGCCGCTGGTTTTTTTTGAGAGCGGAATATCAAAATTGGCTGGGATTAACCCCAGTCCGAACACATTCTCTCTTGGCCCGTTTGCTCCGTCAATTGGATAGCGGATCCAGCTCGACACAATCAGGTCGGTTGAGATACGTACCGGCACCTTTCCCAGGGTCACTTTTGTGTGCTGGTAGGATAGCATGATCTGAGACTGACGAGTATTTCGCACTTTACCCCAGGCTTTGAAGGAGTTGGGCGAATAATTTCCGGTTATACCGAAAGCAGGCCGGAACAGCTCTTCCGGCGAACTCTGACCTTCCTGAGTTTGTGCGCTTGTTTTAACCGAAAAAAGAAATGTAATGATAATCAGGCAGCAAAAATGAACAGCACACTTCAAAATCACACTAATTTTGATTCTTTGAGTGCACGTACCAGGCAACAGCCCATATGTAAACCCAGAAGGCTGCCGTTACGTAAAACTGTCCGGTTATCAGAAATGCGATATTCAGGAAGTGCAGCAGATGATACACCCAAACCGGAGCATCAGAGACCTTTTTTTTGGTAATGGCTCTGAAGTTAGAGCTTAAGAGTGTAAACGTACGGGCCAGGGCCATCAGGCCGGTATATATAAAGACGATATATTCCAGATGATAGTCTGACTCAAAAAAGACAACGAATGCAATGACCAGGGTGGCCAGGATATCAACTGCCGATTGTTTTAGCCAATGCATAGGAGAGAGGGGAGAGCGGGAAAAAGAAAAGGCACCGGGGGTGCCTTTACAGGATTATTGAATTTCAATGACTTCCTTAGCCTGAAGTCCTTTATCACCTTCTGCAATAGTGAACTCCACTTTCTGACCTTCCGTCAGTTTTCGAAATCCATCAGATTGAATTTCTGAGTAGTGAACAAATACGTCTTCACCACCATCTCTTGTGATAAAACCGTACCCTTTACCATTGTGAAACCATTTTACAGTTCCAACTTCTCGAGTTTCCATATGTCAATCCCAACTTAGTTCCCATTGATAGTTATAACAGCTTGATCCATGAATGAATCATCACCATCGTGGGCTAAAATACTTTGTTCGGACCTTTTAAGCAATAAACATTGAAAAACTGGCCTCATAGTACATCAACCTGATCTATGTAAACAATCTGATTGTGATCTAACCTCTTGTTTTGTTTGGAAAAAGATGACTTCCAGAACAGGTCGGCACGATCATTAATGTCTACGATATATCCGCTGATTGTGACAAGGTGCCCCTCGCGAATTTCAGCCAGCTTGTTTTTTATCTCTTCATTGGCCGGAACGGCATGCATAAAAAGAATCTGCTGTCTGATCTCGTTTAAGGTAAGGGGAGGACGAATGACTTCTACTTTGAAGTCGCGTTCATTAATCGGAGTTTGCACCTGGCTCAGGATTCGTTCATCCGACATGTCGCCCCATCCCAATACAAAATCGAAAGGCGCAAGCTGGTTTTTCTCGTCAAGCCAGTATGTTCGCTGCGACAATACACGGGATGTAGCCTCAATTTTATAACTTGGCTTCAGCGTGTAATGCTGCATCTCTATACCATTGTGACGAACCACCTGAACGACAGATGGACGGTCGGGAGCGATTACGCCGGGACCGTGTTTAACGGGTCTCTGGTCCCACATAAAGTAGGAAACCAGTACCACCAAAATGAGAGAAATATGTTTTAACATGACTACCACACATTAGATTACCCTTGAATTTACCCTGCTTACCAAATAAAGAAGAGGTCAGAAGTAAGTTGTTACAAAAAAAGCTAAGTGTGGTTTAAATTTTTCTCAGGAACCCCTCCTGCAGATTAGAATCTGTTTATTGATTGTATTGTTCTTAAAGCAGGTTTAACTGTATTCCGATTGAAAAACTGCGGTCGCTGCCGGGTTCATAAAACCTGCCTCCGAAGGCGTTAACCGCAACCGAACCGTTATAGCGCTTGTCAAACAGGTTGTTCACTGAAATAAAGGGAGAGAAAGAGAATGTATCTGACACTCCATCGGCGCTGTACGACCATCTTAAATGAAAAAGGCTGTAAGGATCGTTCGTGGCGCTGTTTGCACTGTTCACGCTGTATCTGCCAACCCATTCGTTGTCAAGGCTGAATGCATGATTACCGGGTCTGACGGTGAGACTTGCTCCGAAACGGAAATTGGCAACACCCGGTACGTCATTACCGTCGAATTGGCCTTCGTTGAACTGCGCTTCCAGTAAATTAACCATTACCCTGGCTGAAATATGACGGGAAGGTTGATAGTAAACAGCAGATTCAAGGCCATAGTGAAGGGTGCTGCCTTCATTTCTAAAATAGGTTGGTCCGTCGTCTGCAAGCTGAAAAGGCACAATCAGGTCATTAACGCGCATTCCAAAAAATGTAAGGTCATAGCTGAACGCGTTCGTTTGGCCTCTGATACCGTTTTCAATGCTGACCGTGCGTTCAGGATCCAGGTTTTGATTGAAACCGCCACTGCCGTTGGGACGATTCACGAGCTCGACAGTTGTCGGACTCTCAAACGCGGTGCTGAAATTGGCAAATATCTGTCCTCCCTGAAACAGGAATGATAATCCGATACTCGGATTAAGTGCCAGAAATGAGCGGTCGCCTTCCAGTTCTGCTTCAAGTGTGCGATCCGCGCGAAATGTGAGCCTATCGAACCGCAATCCTGCAGAAACCCTGAACTGATCTAAAATGGGAATTCCGGCTCTGAAAAATAGAGCTTGGTTGAGTACAATTTCATTTTGGTCAACTTCAACCGCCCCGGCCGGGCTTGTTTCCAGTCGGTCATCATCCTGAAATTTCAGCTCTGCTCCTGCATGCAGGTCAAATGCAAGGTCCTGAAACTCATATGAGGTTCTTAAACCGCCTGCACGGCGGTCAAGGCTTATCACTCCGAAGGGCAGAGGGTTGCTGACGTCACGGTAGGTTCCGTGCAATGTGATATCGAGGAGCCCCGAACTGAAGCTTTTAAGCCAGCTGGCGGATGCCATCAGCTGATCGAACTCCTTGCCAGCTGAACTCTCAACAAAATTCTGGCGGGCAGTTGTGGGCGAGTTCTCCGCATCCTCCTTGGTCAGTGACCCGGGACTTTGCGCTTTGGGCATTCCGGCATAGGCAACCCTGAAACTTAGTGTACTGATAGGTGAAATAAAATAGTCGTTACCCAGGCTTGCGCGAAACATTCGTGCAGCGCTGTGATTTCTGTAACCTTCGGTTTCAAAGTAAGTTGCATATCCAAAAAGGCGGTTAGAATTGGTGGCTGCATTCAGCTGAAGATCCTGTTTCAGTGTATAGTGAGATCCACCATAGGAACGATACTGAAACAAGGGAGCATCCGCCTGCGGTTTTGTGGAGAGATAGAGTACTCCGCCGCTTGAATTACCCCAGAATGTGGAAGACGGCCCGCGGAGAAGCTCAATTCGTTTAACAACCGATGGATCTGCCATGTTCATGATAGTTTGGCCATCAGCCACCGTTAACGGCATATCATCAAGAAGCACCTGCACCCCCCGTACCCCAAACTGGGACCTCCATCCCAGTCCGCGGATTGTCATACGTTCGCCCAGGGCATAATTTTCGCGGTTGCTGATAAAAACACCCGGCAAAGTGAAGGCAAGCTCATCCATCGTTTCTGCCGGACGCGATGCCAACTCATGGCCGCCCCTGATGTAGTAACTTAAAGAGAGCGGGGCCTCAGAAACGCTGATGGAGGAGTAGGCAGCCTCTACTTTTATTTCGTCAAGCTCAACCCTGAGTGAATCTTCTGCAACTACCTGTGCGTACACAAAGTGTGGCACACAAAGAATTGTAAGAAAAGCGAGCGCGGCTGAGAGCTGAACAAGTGATTGTCTGAAACCATTTTTCATAGTGAGTCGGAATCTTTAAACTGTTAGGGTATAAGCAGGTGATTACGTAATGGTGAAATTTAAAGAATCGTTTGGACATATCTTCTTTTTACATTTTGAGTGGATTGCACTGGCGGGGATGCTGATCGCGGTAGTGACCATCGATCCAGACTCGGCAGCAGGCTTTTGCCTGATTGAGTGGACAGGAGTTGAACATTGTCCCGGAGAGGGCATAGGCAGATCCATGTCGAGTGCGATGAGAGGCGATTTTGTCAGATCCTTTCAGCTTCACCCGGCTGGAATTCCAGCTATAATTATCCTTACGATACGTATTGGAAGTATTTTTAACAGGAACAGTAAAATGAATAACAATAAGGAGTACCATGAAAATATTTGAATACCTGCCCGAGCTGGAGGGGGAAGAGGCCCTGTATATCCGGGAACTTATGGAACAAATGCACTCAGACAGCAGGGAGACGTTTGCTAAAATATACCGTGCAAGGCGTAAAGACCCCATTTTAATGCTCTTCTTGGCACTTATCGGCCTTTTTGGAATAGCGGGCATCCATCGGTTTATGGCAGGCCAGATCGGTATGGGAATTCTTTATGTATTCACTGCAGGACTCTGTGTTGTAGGTACGATCGTGGATATGATCAACTATAAGAATTTTGCGTTTGAGTACAATCGCAATGTAGCACTGGATATTGTTCAAGAATTGAATCTCTGACACCGATGATTGACAGACAAACCTCTGAAGAGTTGCTGAATGAATGGATTGAGTCTGAAAATCTGCGTCACCACTCCCGGATGGTAGCCATGGCGATGGAAGCCTATGCCAGGGAACTGGGAAAAGACGCCTCCGAAACGGATGTATGGTGGACCGCAGGCTTGCTTCATGATCTGGACTGGGAGAAGTATCCGGACGAACACCCCAATAAGGCTACGGATGAAATACTGGCTGAACGCGGGTACCCCGACATCATTCTGGATGCTATAAGGGCGCATGCGCCGGAGCGGACAGGCCGCTACCCGGAAACCGAAATTGAGCGGTATCTTTTCGCTTGTGATGAACTTTCGGGTTTCATGAATGCCGTTGCATTGATGCGTCCCAATGGGTTTTCTGATATGAAGGTCAAATCTGTAAAAAAGAAACTGAAGGATAAGCGTTTCGCCGAAAACGTGCCCCGTGATGATATCAAAAAAGGTGCTGAATTGATCAAATCCGAATTGAGCGATCATATACAGTTTCTGATAAATGTGTTTCGGGAGCTTTGACTGCAACCTTATCGGGGGTTCAGCGTAACAGCTACTATGCCGGTTTAAAAGGCATATAAACGTTTATCAACAGATTATTCATGAAAAACAGACATTCAGCCATATCCCGCAGGGCGTTGCTGCCCGGCCTGCTGCCCGTCCTTTTCATCACTTCATCCCTGTTTACAGCCGGCAAACTGTCGGCTCAGACGGTTCTGGCCAAGACCTATCACACTGAGCATGCCAAGCTGACTGAATCGCACGATCAGGATGAACCCTATATGTCCAGGTTTTTCAGTATCGAAGACAACCTGAACCTCACCGTCTATACGCCGAACGGGTCGGTTGAAGTAGCTGAAAATTCATCGCTTGGGGGTGTGCAGGTAGACCTCTATGTAAAGCGGGAGTTTTCTTTCTGGAGAGGTGCGCAGAGCCTTGAGAACTACAGGATCATTATTGAACGAATCAATAATGAGGTGATCGCGACTGTTGAAAACAAGGATACGGGTTCCAGAGTTAGGGCAGGTGATAATAATCAGTTCTCATTTCAGATTCAGGTACCTGAAAGGGGACAGATAAACGTAAGAACGATGAACGGGCCCATAAATATCGACGGTGTGAAAGGGAAACTCTATATTCAAAATCATGTCGGGGATATCACTGTTTCTGATTCGGACGGTGAGCTGAAGGTAGCTTCCACGACCGGAAATCTGGCGCTCAACCAGTGCAGGGGAAGCATTTTTGCGAAAAGCGTTACCGGTGATATATCTGCGATAAGCAGCGAAGGAGAACTCAGGCTACGGTCCGAATCGGGCAGCCTGAAAGCCAGTAATACCAGGGGAACACTGATAGCTGCAACCGTTTCGGGTAATATTGATTCGTCTTTTGAGAAGATTAAAGTTGGAGTCAGTCTTGAAACAGTGAATGGGAATATTGATTTGGCGCTTCCCACCGGGTTAGGTTACACAATTTCTGCCAGGGGGATGAATTTTGATTTTTCTTCCATCCGAAGTTACGCCTCGGAGGAAAAATCGGAAATGATGTCAAGGTACATGATGATTCGGGGTGGAGAACTGCCCGTAAAACTATCCTCCGTATCCGGAAATGTTAAGGTAACTGAATCAGAGTAAAAGACGATTGGTTTCAAAGTTATTAATCATACTACTGGCGTTCACAGTTCAGACCGGCGCAGAGGCCGATAGTGCTGAAGCTCAGGATACCCTGTCCATATCTGCGGATCAGGATTTTCCGATATCCCTTGAGCAGGATTTGTCGGATTCCCTGTTTTTCGGTTTGGATGAACTGGAGACCGAAATCGTAACAAATGAACAGCTCACCGACGACGACCGCATTATCTACATCAGGGATCAGTGGAAGTTCATGGCGGGCGACAATCGTGCCTGGGCTGCTGCCGGCTATGATGATTCAGGGTGGGACATTATTTCCACCAATCTGACATCGGCAGACCTCTCTTTTCTGGAGTGGGACGGTATCGGGTGGTTTCGGAAAGACCTCATGGTGGAACCGGAGCTGAGAGGCAAACCGGTTGCCCTGATTGTGGATCGCCATCTGGGGGCGTCCGAGGTCTATCTGAACGGGGAAAAAATCCTTGAGCTTGGAGAGTTTTCAATCTACCCGGAAGAGGTCGAAACCTACAGCTCAGGTGAGCCGCCGGTCATCGTCTTTTCAGGAGACTCACTTCAAACCATAGCCGTACGGTTTATCAATCCGGATTATGAGCAGACAAATGAACTGCTTGGAAACAGCGGGTTCAGGTTCCTGCTGGGCGACTGGGAGCACCATCGGTCCGGAACCTACAACTTTGCCATTTTCTGGACCGGCAGCAATTTATTCTATATCGGAATATTACTGGCCTTTTCCCTGATCCATTTCCTCATCTTTTTCTTCTACCCCGTAGAAAAGAGGAACCTCTATTTTTCACTCTTTGTGCTCGGTATTGTTCTTGTTTCATACCTGCTCTATCGCATAGAAATGAGCCGCTTTACAATAGATGTGATGGAGTACTATCGAATTATGATGATGGCGGAGGTTATGGTTCTTGTTTTAGCCGCGCGTTTCACTCACAGCCTCGATCCTGAGTCTTCCGGGTTCTATTCCAACATCGTTCTGCTGGCCGGGCTGGCTGTTACGGCACTCATAGCCATTTTTCCCGGTACACTGATTTTTTTAAGGGATATCACCATATTTCTTCTGCTGATAGAAATTCTTCGCTCTCTTTTCATGATTCTCTACCGGAGAAAGAGCGGGGTCTGGATCCTGGGAAGCGGTGTGCTGATTTTCGTTTTGGGATTGATTGTCAGCATTCTGATCAACTTTGAGGTGATAGATGGCAGTGTCTCCTTTGTAAATATGGGAGCCTCAGGTGCCTTGATTTTTTCGATGTCAATCTATTTGTCAAGGGAATTTGCCGCTACGCAGAAAAAACTTGAGAACAAGCTTCTTGAGCTTCGCCAGATGTCGCAGAGGGCGCTTAAGCAGGAGAAGATCAGCAAGGAGCGCGAAATTGAGAAACGCCTTCTGGAAGCAGAAAACGAACGAAAATCCAATGAACTGGAAGAAGCGCGTGCTCTTCAGCTGTCTATGCTGCCCAAAAAGATGCCCGAAACAGAAAACTTTGATCTTGCCGTATTTATGCAGACGGCCACTGAGGTTGGCGGAGATTATTACGATTACAGCGTTGACCAGGACGGATCGGTGGTACTTGCGCTGGGAGATGCCACAGGCCACGGGATGAAAGCAGGTATTATGGTGGCAGCCGCCAAGAGCTATTTTCACAGTTTGGTTCACGAAACCGATACCCTAACCATGCTGAAACGCATGTCGGCCGGGTTGAAAAATCTGAACATGAAACTGATGTATATGGGTTTAATTCTGGTGCACTGCAAAAAAAATAAGCTGGAGATTGCGGTTGCCGGAATGCCGCCCATACTGCACTACAACAGCAAAACACAGACGGTAAACCGTATAACCCTCAAAGGGCTTCCGCTTGGGGGAAAGGCAAAATTTCCATACAAAATGGAAGATCTGAAGGTGGAAAAAGGGGATGTGCTTCTGATGATGAGTGATGGCCTGCCGGAGCTGTTCAATGCCGACCGTGAAATGCTGGGTATTGAGAGGGTGGAGGAGGTTCTTCAAAGCTCCAATGGGTACAGTGCGGGAGATATAGTAACCCAACTCAAACAAAGGGCTGAATCGTGGTCCGGAGGACACTCACCCCACGATGATATCACCATGATGGTATTAAAAGTTCAAAAGTGTTTGTAACATTGAAAATCCTGTTTCGTAGAGATTACACATGAGTAAACGAAATCTGATCCTGACATTTCTCTTTATTGTTCTGAGCCCGCTTACGCTGGCGGCACAGCAGTCGAATGAAGAAGATCCTTTCAAAAGGGATCCGATCTTCACCCGGCCGCTCGAGGATTTTTTCGGCCTTGAACGCGACACCTCTGAGGCCGACACAATCGATACGGACGACACGGCGGAGAAAACAACCCGCGCCGTGAAGCGGCTCTCTTTGCGAGGGTTTGATCTGGGCGGCAATCTGGAGGCAGGGCCGTACTACAGCAACGCACTCTACAGTCAGTATCCAAACCTTTCCATGATTCACTATAACCGCGTAAACGGACTGTTTTTCGGGTTGCGAAAAGAGCGTATGCAGTGGCACAGATACAACAGCTTTTTTAATATTCCGCAGATTCAGCCGCATGGGTTTATTGGAATAGGGACTGCATCCAAGGAGTGGGAATATGCCCTTGGCGTAGAGAAATTAATTGGAGAAAAGAGACACTTCATGGTTGGCGGTGAAGTGTATAACGCTACCGGTACGGAAGATTATCTGCGAACCGGTTTGATTGAGAACTCGCTTACAGCCTTTTTTGCGGGATATGATTTTATGGACTACCACAATATGGACGGCTTCGGGCTATACTCCGTATTTAGAACCGACAGGTGGTTTGAGGCAGCGTTTTCATACAATCGCGATACATTTACGTCTCTCGAGCAGAATACAGGCTACACGATGTTCGGTCGATCCAGTTCGTATAAACCCAATCGCCCGGTTGACGCATTCTCAAACGAGGTGGACCTCGACAGATACAGCTTCTCAGCCGCTTTTAACCCTCGCAACCTGCTTTTGACAAACTACCTTACGGTATCTGCGCTCTTCAGGGCAGAACTTGCAGACAACGGTGCAAGTGATGAAGCCTACCGGTACAATAAATATGAGACCACTCTGAGAATGTACTACAATTTTGAACCCGGGTCGGTTTTAAGATGGCGTGTTCAGGCGGGCGGGATAACAGGAAATGCACCTGACTTTAAAAATTTCTTTCTTGGCGGCATCGGTACCCTGCGGGGCACACCGTATAAATTCTTTTCCGGTAATCAGATGATTGCGAGTAACCTTGAAGTTAAGTTCGGACAGCCATCCGGCAGGTCGGGAGAGTGGATGAGAGATTATAACATCCATTTTCTGCTGTTTCTGGATTCCGGCTGGGTGCGTGAAATTCCTGATCTATTTGATTCATCCGGCGCATTCTCCGGTTTTGATGAGTTTTCTATCGGAGATATGCAGCATGACGCAGGAGCCGGTATCGGAAGCGGTGCATTCCGCGTAGAAGTTGCCTGGCCGCTGAAAACATTTGACAAGTCGCCCGCCCTTTGGATCCGTTTCAATCCTACCTTTTAAACAAAAGCCTCAGACCGTTCAAAGTCTGAGGCTGTCTTTAGGGCATTTGGTACCTTGCGGTAACCAAAATTCATCTAATAAAATAACTATTTTCCCCGGAAAATGTTGCCAGCCATAAAAATAGATACGTTAAAGGGTGTTAAAAAAAACAGACCCGGCGGATAAACAGAGAGGGTACGAGGGAAGGCAGGAAAACGTTATATTTATCTCTTTGATCAACATCATTTTGTCTCAGGTCTGCAATCATCGGCCGTATGGTTACAAAATCGATTGCGGACTGTCCTTTTTAATAATCTTTAAATAAGGGTCTAATTTGACAAAATCCCGGAACTGCAACTGAACCTGTTATTTTGAAATCAGCGTTTTCAAAAAAAGAAACCATCATCCTGCTCATACTTTTTGTGCTGACGGCCATTGTTGTGTCGGGTTACAGAAACTACAGGCTTTATAAGCCCGATGCATTTTCTTCTGAAGGATTGAGTGAGGTTAAAATCAATTCCCGCATTGGTCTGCCGGAGCTGAGCGAAAAGCTGGACAGCCTGGGTGTACGGTTTGACGAGGAAGAGCTGTATTGGGCGGGGCGCATCCACGGATGGAGATTTTTCAGGCCGGGATTTTACATTCTTGATGAAACTGCATCCTATCCGGATTTTCTCTCGAAACTTGCAAGGGGAATTCAGGACCCGACGCAAGTGACCATCCTTCCGGGTACGGATCCGGAGCGGTTCTCCAGGCAGCTGGGGCAGGTCCTTCTGGCAGACAGCCTTGATTTCAGGCTTCTGTTAACCGATTCATCATCTGTTGCCTCCGACCTGGGCCTTACAGGGGAAGAACTCTTTTCGCGCATGCTGCCGAATACATACCAGGTGTACTGGACAAGCAGTGCCGAGGATGTAATACGAAAAGTAGCAGATGAATTTGAGCGGACAATTGCCTCAAAATATGAAGAGGAACTGGAAAACAGCGAATACACGCTTCAGGAAGTAGTAACGCTGGCATCGATTGTGGAGCTTGAAGCCAAGATCCGGGATGAGAAACCAAAAATTGCAGGGCTTTATCTGAACCGCCTGCGAAGGGGCATGCCGCTTCAGGCTGACCCGACCGTGCTCTATGCGCTGGGTGAGAGAAGGCGTCTTCTGTTTGAAGATTATCAGTACCAGCATCCATACAATACATACCTTTTCAGAGGCCTCCCACCGGGACCGATTACCAACCCTGATGAATCGTCGATAGGTGCCGTTCTCTTCCCAGAAGAACACAATTACTATTATATGGTAGCCAGTCCTGATGGGTCGCACAGGTTTTCCAGAACATTTGAAGAACACCGAAGGGCAAGCGACGAGTGGCGAAGATGGATCCGCGAGCAGTATAGAATTCGGGATCAGAGAGAGAGGGAAGAGTCGGCTCAGTCTCAGTCTGATTAGACAACAATTTCTCGCCGTTGAGGTGTAGCATCCAGAGTATGGCCGAAAAATGAATTTATGAATCAGGCCACCGCTTGGCAGAGAGCCGGCAACCTTGGCCTGGCTTAGAATCGCGAATGAAAATCACTGGCGCCGTTACATACCGGGTGAGCGGGATCCTCGTGTATGCTTTCACTTTCCGGTTCCTTTCTAACCGGACTCACCCGCAGCATCCGCGGTATCATCTGATGCATCGATAGATTCAGTTTCAGCCTCCGGAACCGGCTCAGGCCGAAGCCTGTCGGCGGCCTCCGGGGTCAGGCCCCTGATAAATACTGACTGGTTGACCCTGTTCCCGCTGAAATCGATTGTCAATGACAAGCCGTTGTAGGGCGGAGATTCTCTGAGAGCCCGGTTCAGATATTGGGGATTGCCGGCGGTTTCAAGGCTTTGCAGCAGGTATGTAGCGGCATCATAACCGATACCGGAAAAACGGTCAGGCTCCTCCCCAAAACGCGTCTCATAATCCTCTTCGAAAAATTGAACAGCGGCTGTGTCGGCTTGCATTGAAAATGGTGAAAAAGGTTCTGAATAGTAAATCTCAAAAAAGCGGCGCTGAAATGCAGATGGAGTGGCGCGCGCCCACCCTTCGGACCCCATAATCACAACTTCGCTTCTCATCGCTTCAAGATCGTTAAGCAGAAGGTCGGCAAGAGTGGCAGCTGCCTGCCCCGTAAAAGGCGCATAGATGCCCTCGCTTGGGATGTAGTTCAGGGAGTCGATCAATACGCTGTCGGGAGTGAAAACCTGTGTAAAATCGGATATATCGTATCCAAGGCTGGCAAAGTCCTCTTCAATATGGTAGGATATGAAGGCGCCCAGCCTTTCTGCCTCTCGCCGGAAGCTGTTGCCGGCAGCGGCACCCAGGGATCCTTTTTCAGTAAACACGGCAAGCGTATCGAGTCCCAGTTCCCTAACCGCAAAGCGGGCCATATTCCTGCCGTGCACCTCAAAGGTGGGGTTCAGCTGGAAAGCATAATTGTAATCCATATTCAGGCTGTCTGAATTGGCAAGCGGTGCCAGCATCGGAACCTGCAGTTGCTCTGACAGAGCAGCCATTCTCATTGCCGGTTCTGAAAACAGCGGACCTATCACGGCATCGGCATTCCGGCTCAGTGCAAGTTCAGTAATCGCCTGTGCCGTTGAATCGGGGTTTTCGTGTGAGTTACTGAACAACAGCTGTACTTTCTTGTCCGGGTTGCGGCTGTTAAATTCTTCGGCAGCTAAAACCATTCCCTGGTACAGGTTTCTTGGGATGGTAAAATCGGGGTCCTGTTCATCAAACACGGGAAGTACCACCCCCACATGGTAAACCATTCCCTGCGGAGCATTCGGGTAGCGGAATGACGGCCGGTTGATCGGAGCGGCGCTGTCGGGTAAGAGACGATCAGACAATTCCGCAATGGCAGAAGAGTCGCTCTCCATCTCCAGGAGTTCAGTAACCAGGGCGTTGTAGGTAAATGGATTTACCAGGTTGCGCGCCTGATTGACAAGGTCATAGCGTATAGTGCTGTTTTCACTTCTCTGAAGTGTTTCAAAACGTTCGGTTTCGGAAAGATAGTTTATGATCTGGCGATACAAACGCTGTGCATCAAAACGCACGCCGCTGCGGCTGTTGGTCTGAATGATTCTGTAGAGCAGCTCAAGGCTAAGATCGTACTGTTTCAGTCTGAAACGTGCGATTGCGGACGTATAGAGTGCTTCGGCGAAAAGATCGGTATTGTTGCTGTCAAAGGCCCCGGCAAGTTGATTGAGAGCTGTATGGTAATTGCCGAGGGCAAGATGCGTTTTGCCCAGAAAAAGGCGTGTCTGATCATTCTGGTCCGGAAGTTCAGAAAAAACGGACAGTGCTTCGGTAAATCGCTCGGCCCTGTAAAGCTCTACACCCTCACTAAAAGATTGAGAGCGGACCTCAGGTGAGAAAATAAGTGACAGTGCAAGAAGCGGAATCAGGTGTAGAACTTTTTTCATAGTCTCAAAGCGTGGTATTGATACATTCCGGTAAATTCGATCCGGGTCTGTTTGTTCCCTCTACTCCCACTCAATGGTCGATGGCGGTTTTGAACTGATATCGTAAACCGTCCGGTTTATGCCGCGTACTTCATTAATGATCCGGTTGCTTACCTCAGACAGAAACTCATAGGGGAGATGTGCCCAGTCGGCCGTCATACCGTCAACGCTCGTTACCGCTCGCAGGGCAACGGTAAACTCATAGGTTCGCTCATCGCCCATAACCCCCACCGATTGAACAGGAAGGAGTACGGCCAGAGCCTGCCAGACGTCGTCATAAAGGCCGTGAGCACGCAGAGAACTGATAAAAATGTCGTCTGCTTCTCTGAGCAAATCGAGCCGCTCTTTTGTTAACTCGCCGATCACACGGATTCCAAGGCCCGGCCCGGGAAACGGATGCCGGCCGATAAAGCTTTCGGGAATCCCCAGTTCGCGACCCACATTTCTTACTTCGTCTTTGAAGAGTTCACGAACCGGTTCAATCAGTTCCATCTTCATTTTTTCGGGCAAGCCGCCCACGTTATGATGTGATTTAATGGTGGCCGATGGTCCTTTGAAGGAAACGCTTTCGATTACATCCGGATAGAGCGTTCCCTGGGCAAGGAACTTAAAATTGTTTTCGGCGGAAATAGCGTCTTCAAATACTTCAATAAATGTATTGCCGATAATTTTTCTTTTCTCCTCGGGGTCAATCACACCGCTGAGATTTTTAAGAAATAGGTCGGAGGCATTCACGCCTCTCACGGGCAGTTTAAGATGTTCGCGATACGTTGTCAGAACATTTTCGTATTCATGCTTTCGAAGCAGTCCGTTGTCCACAAAAATACATTCCAGCTGATCACCGATGGCTTTGTGGATCAGTGTGGCCACAACGGTTGAGTCGACGCCGCCTGAGAGAGCACAAAGAACCTTCTCGCTGCCCACTCTGCGCCGGATCTCATCAATCTCGGTTTCAATGAAGGAAGCGGCCGTCCAGTCGCCGCTGCACCCTGCAATATTGATGGCAAAATTTTCCAGAATTTCACTGCCCTGATCCGTATGGGCTACCTCGGGATGAAACTGTACGCCAAAAATCGGTTTTGTGTCGTGCTTAACCGCTGCAACCGGGGCATTTTCAGTATGGGCGATGATGTGATAGGGGTAGGGGAGTTCCCTGATATGATCGCCGTGACTCATCCATACCACGGATTCCTCATAAATTCCGCTGAATAAGTCGGAGCGGTCATCAATATTGAGCTTGGCGCGTCCGAACTCACGTTTATCGGCTTTTTCTACGCTGGAGGGGTTGATGGAATGTGCCAGGGACTGAAGGCCATAACAGATACCAAGTACCGGAATGCCCATTTCAATGTAATCCATGTTCAGCGCAGGGGCTCCCGGATCGTACACGCTTTTAGGGCCTCCCGATAGTATAATGCCTTTAGGCGGCTGGCTGCGGAACTCATCGGGAGAGGTATTGAACGGATGGATTTCACAATATACATTCAGTTCCCTCAACCTTCGTGCAATGAGCTGCGTGTACTGAGAACCGAAATCGAGGATAAGCACCCACTCATCATGATGCATTTGCATGTATACCTGTATAAATATGTTGAAGTGTACTTTTTGGACCGTGCAGTGAATAGGTCCCTGTAAATAAACTCCGGTTAAATGTTCGTTGTGAAAGAAATAGCAGCGATCCGCCGGTTCCTGTTAATAAGCGAATCACATAAGTTTGTGAAACCTCTTACCCCACTACCTCTTTATAATCGTCAACCGAAAGCAGGGCTTCCAGTTCGGAAGCGTCTGACAGTTTTATTTTAACCATCCATCCGCTGCCGTATGGGTCGTTGTTCACCAGTTCCGGATCGTCTTCAAGTGACTCATTTATTTCTGTGATCTCGCCTGATACGGGCGCAAATAGTTCGGAAACCGTCTTCACCGCTTCCACGGTACCAAAAACGTCATCCTGGTCAAATTCTTCACCTTCCGGTTCAAGTTCCACGAATACAATATCGCCGAGCTCGCTTTGGGCAAAATCGGTAATGCCAACTGTTACGGTACCGTCTCCATTGTCACGTACCCATTCATGTTCCCGGGTGTATTTCAGGTCATCAGGAAAATTCATAGAAAACTGATTTTTTTACAGGTTAATTTTTATCAGGTGTGAATGTAAAAGATTTTTCCAGGTACTGCGTATTGAAATTACCGCTTTGGAAGTTGGGGTCATCCATAAGCTGTATATGATAGGGTATGGTTGTTTTCACCCCTTCAATAACAAACTCTTCAAGTGCACGGCGCATTCGCATGATGGCTTCATCCCTGCTTGGCGCGCTCACGATAAGCTTGGCAATCATGGAGTCGTAATTTGGGGGTATCCTGTATCCGGAGTAGGCGTGTGTATCGACCCTTACGCTGTGCCCGCCCGGAATATTAAAGGATGTAATTGTACCTGCAGTCGGACGAAAATTATGCTCCGGGTCTTCCGCATTTATCCGGCACTCGATCGAGTGGCCGCGTAATTTCAGCGGTTTGGTATCGATTTTTTCACCTGCGGCAACCAATATCTGCTCTTTCACCAGATCGTAGCCTGTAATCTCTTCTGTTACCGGATGTTCAACCTGTATCCGGGTATTCATCTCCATAAAATAGAAGTTGAGATCCTTGTCAACGATAAACTCGACGGTACCGGCGCCCTCATAATCAATGGCTTTTCCGGCATTGATTGCGGCAGTACCCATTTTTTCGCGCACTTCAGGCGTCATAACGGGGGATGGGGCCTCTTCCAGGATTTTCTGGTGTCGGCGCTGAAGCGAACACTCCCGTTCACCCAAATGGATAACGTTTCCGTGCTGGTCGCCTAAAATCTGAATTTCTATGTGGCGCGGATCCACAACAAACTTTTCAATGTAAACGGCCGGATTGCTGAAAGCCGTTTCCGCTTCACTGCGGCAGGTTCGGAATGCCTTTTCAAATCCGTCTTCGTCCTGAACCACCCGCATACCGCGTCCGCCGCCGCCGGCGCTTGCTTTAATGATCACCGGATATCCGATATCGGAGGCAATTTTTTTGGCCTCATCCAGATCGTCAATCACTCCGTCCGATCCGGGAACAACGGGTACCTTATTTTTGATCATGGTCGCTTTCGCGGTAGCCTTATCACCCATTTGGTTAATCATCTGAGGTGAAGGGCCTATAAATTTCAGATCATGTTCGGCACAAATACGGCTGAATTCCGCGTTTTCGGCCAGAAACCCGTAGCCGGGATGGATTGCCTCTGCGTTGGTGATCTCAGCGGCTGCCAGGATAGAGGGAATTTTCAAATAACTGTCTTTGCTGGGTGCGGGGCCGATACAAACAGCCTCATCCGCAAACTTTACATGCAGACTGTGCTCATCAGCGGTAGAGTAGACCGCGACGGTTTTAATCCCCATCTCCTTGCAAGTCCGTATGATGCGAAGAGCGATTTCACCACGGTTTGCAATTAAAATCTTTTTGAACATGAAATGTTATTTTTTAATGATAAAAAGAGGCTGATCGAACTCAACGGGCTGACCGTCGTCAACCAATATTTTTTGAACGGTGCCTGAAAATTCAGCTTCTATTTCATTCATTATTTTCATTGCTTCGACGATACAAAGCGTTTCACCCTTCTCAACTTTATCTCCAGCTTTTACAAAAGGATCGGAATCGGGAGAGGGTGCTTCGTAAAACGTGCCGACAATCGGTGATTTTACGACATCGCCGTCGGGCTGGCTATCGTCTGCAGCTTGTTTGGGCTCTTCCGCTGCAGGTGCCGGCTTCGCGTGAGCAGCAGGCTGACCCTGTGGTGGCTGAGCACTCTGTGCGGGCATCTGAAACTGCATGGGCGCAGCGGAGCTTTCGGAAGCTTTTTTCACTTTCAGTTTAAAGTCCCCTTCTTCAATGGACACTTCATTGAGTTCCGTTTCAGAAATCATGTCCAGAAGTTTCTTAACAAGTTTTAAATCCATAAGACGTATTTATTTTGATTTAGCTCGTTCCAGGTAATCACCGGTGCGTGTATCCACGCGTATATTTTCACCCTTGCTGATAAAGAGGGGTACCTGAACTACCGCACCCCCTGTAATCGTGGCGGGTTTGCTGCCGCCTTGTGCCGTGTCACCTTTTACACCCGGATCGGTATCTATAACTTCCGCTTCAATCTGATCGGGGGGCACTGCATAGAGAACATTGTCATTGTCAACATCGATGACAAGTGTACAGATCATGCCGTCGGTAACAAACTTTTCATTTTCAACTCTCGACCTTTCAAGCGGAATCTGTTCGTACGTTTCCTGATGCATGAAAAAGAACATATCACCATCAGCATAAAGAAATTGATAGGGCTGATGCTCAACACGGATGGATTCGACATTTTCACCGGACCGGAATGTTTTGTCGATGTTCTTTTCATTTTCGACACCTTTTAACTTGGTGCGAACAAATGCAGGGCCCTTGCCGGGTTTTACATGCTGAAATTCGACGATGGTGTAGATTTCACCGTCAACCAGAATGTTCAGGCCATTGCGGAAATCGGAAGTACTGATTTTTGCCATAATTCAATTAAAATTCAAGATAGAATCGAAAAATAAGGCGGCTGTTGTTCGATAACAACCTGACTGCTGAAAGTTTACCAGATTCTTTGGTTTCAGGGATTTTGGCTTTTTAAAAAATGGTCCTTATCAGAATTATCAGGATCAGAACAGGACATATGAATTTAATGAATACGGACCATGCGGTAGTGAACCATGAATCGGCGGCATCTTTAAAACCGTTCTTGATTTCATCGATGGCACTTGTTGTTTTCCAGTAGTAACCAACAAAAATACAGATAAGCAGGCCGCCGAGGGGCAAGCCTACTGTACTGAAAATATAGTCGATATGATCGATCAGTGATGTGTTAAATGAGATGATAAGCGAGACGGCGAGTACGGAAAGGCCAACACCCAAAGCCGCTTTCTTTCTTCGGACACCATGTTCGTCAATAACATACGAGGTGGGTACTTCGAGCAGCGAAACGGTTGAGGTGAGTGCCGCAAGGCTAAGCAGGAAGAAGAAAGATACACCGAATACGAGTCCCAGAATTCCACCCATTTGTGAAAAAAGCTCAGGGAGAATCTGAAAAATTAACGACGGACCGGCAAGAAAATCACCGGCTTCATTATATATCACCACCCCCTGCGACTGAGCCAGGAATATGCTCGGCATGATCAGAAGGCCTGCAAGAAATGCAATTCCCACATCCGATATGGTCACATATCCGGCCGCTTCAACAATGTTCTCTTTTTTACTCAGGTACGATCCGTAGGTTATGAGGGCACCCATGCCAAGTGAAAGAGAGAAGAAGGCCTGCCCGAGAGCAGCCAGCACCAGGCCGGTAGTAATTTTGGAGAAGTCGGGCAGCAGATACGCTCTGATGCCTTCCTGAGCGCCCGGCTGAAACAGAACATAGACGGTCATGATGATAAGTATGAGTACCAGAAGCGGCATCATCAATTTTGTTGCCCTTTCAATGCCTTCGCTTACCCCACCGCGAATAATTCCAATGGTGCAACCCATAAAAAGGATTGCAAAGATGGCGTTAACAAAACCGTTGTTGAAATCACCAATAAACGCGGCTGCCTCGTTCATTCCTGTAAACGTAAAAATCTCCACAAAAACATAGCTGAAGGTCCAGCCCGCAATAATGGTGTAAAAGGAGAGGATCATCACACCGCATAAAATACCCCACATACCCACCAGCGGGAAAAATTTATTGTTGCTCAGGGATTTAAACGCCCCGACCGGGTTTTTCTGCGAGTTTCGCCCAATGGATAATTCTGCAATCATAATCGGAAATCCGATTAAAAAACAGCAGATCAGGTAGATGATTAAAAAGGCGGCACCGCCGTTTGAGGCAGCTTCTGTAGGGAAACGCCAGATATTGCCAAGGCCTACTGCGGAGCCGGCAGCGGCCAGAATGAATCCGAATTTAGAGTTCCATGTACCACGGTTGTCAGCAGATGTTGTAGCCAAGAGTGCGTCGGATTAGAATTAGGTGTGAAGACGAGGTAAAATATTCGTGAAGCTGAAAAATTCCAACTTTAGTTTTTTGACAGCTACGAGTGTCTCAGTTTTCTCAGCACCAGGCCCGACTGGGGTTTTGATTCTGCCTGTCCGCTCACAAGGTCGACCATCTGAGTGGATGCAAGCTCATTATTCACCAGTACCTCCCAGGTTCCGGCGGGAAGGTGCACATGGGCCGTCTCCGATTTTGTGCCGTTCAGGATAACATAATAGTCATACAAGTCACCCGAATTGGCTCCGCTGATATAGAAGCTTATGATAAGAGGGTTTGCGTAATGATCGAAGCAGACTTCCGATGGGTCACACTTCCGCAGGGCAGGCGCCTGTTTTCTGATGCGGATCAGTGATCGATAATAGTCATACAGAGGCTTGTTGAGCGCGATATCGTCAAAATTGATCCAGTTCGTCTCATTGTCTTTTTCGTAACTGTTGTGATCGATTTTTCCTACGTTCGGGTCTTTGCAGGGTGTTTTGGCAATGATCTTGCTTCTTGCAAACTCCTGACCTGCATGTATCATGGTGATACCCTGAGCGGTAAAGAGGCTGACAGCAGCCAGTTTTGCGATATTCATCTCCTCGTCGCTCAGTTCGATATGCTCGCTGCGATCTTCTATCACCTGGTCCTGAAGTTCCGGGTTTATGCCGATCCGGATGAAATCACCCAACGTGTACCCGTCATGGCTTTCAAGGTAATTGACGCTATGCTCAGACGTGTTGTAGAGTCCGCCTTCTCCGTGATTAAGTGTTCCCTTGAAAATGTTTTCAAGCCTTTCACGGCGGGTTTCACGCTGCCAGTCGGAAAATATAAATCCTTTATCGTGCAGCGGATCAGATCCTTTAATGGAATTCCGGATTCGGTCATTCCAGGAAGACCAGTCGTAGTCTGAGAAGTGGTGAGGGGAGTAATATCCGCCCCAGGGTTCAGCGATCAGTACCGCCTTTGGGTACTTTTTATGAACTTCATTTCGAATTACCTCCCAGGTTTTCTTGTCGAGAAGAGCGGCAAGGTCGAATCGGAAGCCGTCGATATGATATTCCTCAATCCAATAGAGCAGAGAGTCGATGATCATCTGCCGGGCAACGGGATTTTCAGACCGAAACTCATTTCCGGTTCCGCTTCTGTTCATCAGCTCGCCCTGTTCATTAAAACGCAGATATTCATCGGGGGCAAGGTGGGAGAGCGGGTTCACGTCAAACAGGGATGTGTGATTATAAACCACGTCCATAATGACCGATATTCTGTTTTGATGCAGTGATTTTACCACGTCCTTGAACTCGCTGACGGCAGCGGCGGTCTTACCCGAAAAGGTTCTGCTGCAGTCTGAGGCATACGAGCTTTCCGGGGCAAAAAAGAACGATGTCATATATCCCCAGTAGTTGGCCGAATACACATTCCAGGTATTATGAAACCCTTCATCCGTTCGCTTTCCGTATGGAGGTTCTATCGGGGGAAATTTTTGCAGCGGCAGAAACTCCACACAGTTTACGCCCAATTCACGAAGGTGGGGAATGCCGCCTCTTTGACCGGTATCGATAAATTTTTGATACGACCCGCTGCCTTTCGCAGAACTGGAGGGGTGTGCAGTAAGGTCTTTGAGGTGCGTCTCATAAATAATGAGGTCGCGCAGGTCATCCGGAAAGCAGTGAGTGTCGCCCTCCC
This sequence comes from Rhodohalobacter mucosus, assembly GCF_003150675.1. NCBI lineage: Bacteria > Pseudomonadati > Balneolota > Balneolia > Balneolales > Balneolaceae > Rhodohalobacter > Rhodohalobacter mucosus. The sequence continues at coordinate 473,047 of NZ_QGGB01000005.1, forward strand.
AGTCATAATCATCCTCAAATATCAGAGATCTGGCTTCCTGTCTGTAGGTGTTTCGAACACAAACATGACGGCTGTAGGGATCCGCAAAGGGATAATTTACGTAGGGTGTGTCGGGCGCCTTCTCAAGCTCTTCGAAATCGGCTTGGTAGGCATACCATTTCCCGTTCAGACGGTCTTTCAGAGTAAGAGACCAATATCCCGCATCACTCTTATCCATGAAGTGCCGGTCACCCTCAATTGAATCGTGGCTGTCGTAAAGTATGCAGACCATACTTTCTGCCCCGGGGCAGTAGATGCTGAAATGCGTTTCATTTTCGCGGAGGGTTACCCCCGGATTTTCCCGTTTGATGGCCGTTTTCATAGATGTCATTTTACTTACATAACAGGACTGCCGGGTTCGGCTTCTGTTTCAACAAAATGCAGAGTGCCCTCCCTGTCTTCGCCCATCAAAATCATTCCGTTGCTCTCGATGCCCATCATCTTTTTTGGCGCCAGATTGGCAACCACCACAACCGATTTCCCCACGATCTCTTCTGCCTTAAAATATTCGGCTATGCCCGACAGAATGGTTCGTTTTTCAAAACCGAGGTCAACGGTGATCTGAATCAGTTTTTTTGATTTTTTGACCGGTTCTGCCTCCAGAATGCGTCCGGCTCTGAGGTCTATCCTGGAAAATGTGCCGAAGTCAGTCTCCTTTTTTAAGTCTTCATAAGGATTATCGGCAGAGTCGGCTGCAGAGGAACGCTCTTTCAGAATCTCAATTTCATGCTCAACGGCCTCGTCCTCAATTTTTTCAAAGAGGATGTCGCCCGGTGTGATAAGCTGCCCTGCGGCTATCATAGAAGCACTCACATCACCCCAGCCGGCCGTACCGGGTATACCCAGCTGTTCTCTCAGTTTCGACATCTTGCCCGGCAGTACGGGTTCAAAAAGAACGGAAAGTGCAGCCGTGATCTGGGAACAAACATAGAGTGTATTGGCACAGGCCTGTGGATTCTCTTTGCGTGTTTTCCAGGGTTCAGTTTCCGTGAAATAGCGGTTACCGGCCCTGGCCAGGTACATGGTTTCAGCTATTGCTTCCCTGAAGCGAAAACTGTTGTAGGAGGTGCTGATCTTCTTTTTTTGCCGTTCAATTTCGGCAAGTGCGGCTTGATCCCTGCTGTCGGGATTTTTCATTTCGGGCACTTCGCCGTCAAAAAATCTTTCGGTGAAACTAAGGGTTCTGAATACAAAGTTTCCAAGTATGTCGGCAAGTTCACTGTTTACGCGGGTCTGGAAATCCTTCCATGAAAAATCAGAATCCTTGGTTTCGGGCAGGGTTGATCCGATTACATATCTCAGCAGATCGGCATCAAACTTCTCAAGATATTCTTGCAGCCAAACGGCCCATCCCTTCGAGGTGGATAGCTTGCGGCCTTCAAGGTTCAGAAATTCATTTGCAGGCACATTTTCAGGCAGAACAAAATCCCCATGCTGCATCAGCATGGCCGGGAACATGATGCAGTGAAATACAATGTTGTCTTTTCCAATAAAGTGGACCAGGGATGTCTCATTATCCTGCCACCATGTTTTCCATTCATCCGGTTTTCCCAGGTTTTGGGCCCACTCCTTGGTTGCCGATATATAGCCTATGGGAGCATCAAACCAGACATACAATACCTTGCCTTCGGCTTCGGGAAGGGGAACGGGCACGCCCCAAGTGAGATCGCGTGTTACCGCACGATCTCCAAGTCCGCCATCGAGCCAGCTTTTGCACTGACCAACCACATTGGCTTTCCAGTCTTTGCGGGAGTCGATCCACTCTTCGAGCTTTTCCTGATAGTCGCCCAGCGGGATAAACCAGTGTTCGGTCTCTTTGATCACGGGTTTATTGCCTGTAATGGCGCTGACGGGATCCGTGAGGTCGGTAGGAGAAAGTGATGTGCCGCACTTTTCACATTGATCGCCGTAAGCTTCGGGGTGGCCGCAGTGGGGACACGTACCCTTAACATACCGGTCGGGAAGAAACATATCGGCTTCCTCGTCATAGTACTGTTCCTGGGTCTTCTGTTTAAAAACACCCTGTTCGTAGAGGTTAAGGAAGAAATCCTGGGACGTTTTTTTGTGCGTTTCAGAACTTGTGCGGCCGTAGTAGTCGAAACTGATACCGAAACTCTCAAAAACGGCTTTATTGCCCTCATGATAGCGGTTCACTATCTCCTGAGGAGACACACCTTCTTTTTCGGCGGCGATGGTAATCGGAACACCATGCTCATCCGAACCGCAAATGTGAAGGATCTCTCTGCCATCTAAACGCTGAAACCGTGTGTATAAATCGGCCGGAAGATAAGCCCCGGCGAGATGCCCGAGATGAATGGGTCCGTTTGCGTAGGGCAGGGCAGAGGTGACTAAAATTCGTTTCGGCATAGATCAAAAAAATCGATTTAAAAAAAGCTGAAGAAATTACGGTTCAGCTCGCTAAGTTACCAAATTGGCAGGCAATTTTCTTCCATCAGCTTAATACCCGCAGATATCGGTGCCCGGCGATACTTTCCGGGTTCGGAACGCATGATGATCACATAATGCAAGTCGCCGATCCGGGTAGGAGCCAGTCAGGTTGAATAAAATTTTTCGAGAATACCGTAAAGTGCCACACCCGCAGCAACCGACACATTCAGGGAGTGCTTGTTGCCAAACTGCGGAATGTCGACGGAGAGGTCGGCCAACTCTATCAGCTCGTCGTCCACGCCCGTCACCTCATTGCCCAGAATAAGACAGATTTTATCCGATTCAGGAGTCCATTCGTTCAGCGGTGTGCTCCGGTCAGTCTGCTCCAGAACCGCAATGGTATAGCCCGCACGTTTCAGAGTATTGATCTCTTCAACAGGATTATTGATTTCTTTCCATTCAACGTACTGTTCAGCACCGATGGCTGTTTTGGTGATTTCGGGCCGCGGGGGGACAGGAGTGTGGCCGGACAGCCTGAGTTCACGAATGCCAAATGCATCGGCAGAGCGAAATACGGCGCCGACATTATGCAGACTGCGGATATTGTGCATCCACAAAATGAAATGGCTTCCCAAAGGTGAAGTTCGTTTGAGGTTTTTTTCAAGTATCTCGCGAGTGGTCAGTTTCTTCAAGCCGTGTGCCGTTCTTTGAAAGTGTTTTGATGCGGATCAAATTATCGGATGATATGTAGTTCCCGGTTAAAAAAGTGGTTGGGAAACAGCCATGAACACCCTATTTTTACCGAGCTAAGATATTTATTAAAACAAAGGAAAATAGCAGTGAAAACTGCTTTTTCTGTTTATGAAAGTTGAACCGGAATATAAGGTATGAAGAAAAATTATCTATCCAGGGAAGGATACGAGAAACTGGATGCAGAACTGAGAGATCTTAAAACCAGAGGCAGAAAAGAAATTGCCGAGGAGATTGCGGAAGCTCGCGCTAAGGGCGACCTGAGCGAAAACGCAGAGTATGACGCTGCCAAGGAAGCCCAGGGGCACCTCGAAAAAAAGATTGCAGAACTCGAAAATACGCTTGCCACTTCCAGCATAATTGATGAAAAGGATATTAACACTTCCAAAGCGTATCTGCTGTCGACGGTTACCATTTTAAATCAAAAAATGGGGAAGGAGATGAAATACACCCTTGTTTCGAAAGATGAGGCAGATTTTAAAGCAGGTAAGATTTCGGTTGATTCCCCCATCGGAAAAGCCATACTGGGCCGCGAAGTGGGAGAAGAGTTCACCGTGGATGTTCCGGCGGGTAAGCTTGAACTCAAAATTCAAAAAATCGAACGGTAGGTTGAGGTTTAGGTTGAGGTTTAGGTTGAGGATTGTTGAAGGTTAAATGTTGAAAGTTAAAGGTTTTTGATGGTTGATTCATCAGCGTGTAGAAAGAGAACATTTAACATTTATTCTTCAAATTGTAATACCGAGTCCAAAAGATTAATAAATGAATCACTTGAATTAAGCATGTCAACCGCGAAAAGGTTCGAAGATTTAGAGATATGGCAACTTGCGCGTGAGCTTGTAGCGATGATTTATGAAATTTCGAATAAGGCACTTTTTTCTAAGGACTACGGTTTGAAGGATCAAATCCGACGTTCCTCTGTTGGAGTGATGAATAACATAAGTGAAGGATTTGAAAGCCGTACAGTGAAGCTTTTTATCGATTATTTGGGAAGGTCCAAGGGATCCTGCGGTGAAACTCGTTCTGTGCTCTACGCAGCACTGGATCAGAACTATATCTCGAAAGCTGAATTCAATGATCTTCGTCAGAAATGTGAAAAAATTTCATCCAAAACATTGCGACTCATTCAGTATTTAGAAAAATATGAGTCGAATGATCGTGTACAGGAAGCCGGATTTGGGTATGATGTTTAATCATGCAGATTTTTTTGGGATACACGTTACATGTCAAAGTTTGAAGGCATTGACGATTGGATCATTAGATTGATTATGATCAACATTTAACCTTTAACTTGTAACGTTCAACACGTAATTACGACAAAACTTAAATCGAATAAAATTTAGAAATGAAATTAGGAGTAGTAGGAACCGGTTATGTAGGCCTTGTATCAGGAGCGTGTTTTGCAGACAGCGGCAATGACGTAATCTGCGTGGATATTGACGAGAAAAAAGTGGAGCGCATGCGCAAGGGCGAGGTGCCGATTTATGAGCCGGGGCTGAACCGCGTGTTCGACCGCTCGATTCGCGAGAACCGCCTGCGCTTTACCACCTCGCTGGAGGAGGCGTTTAAAGAGAGCGAAATACTGTTTCTCTGCCTGCCCACCCCGCCCGGGGCCGACGGGCAGGCCGACCTGAGCTTTGTGCTGAATGTGGCCGACGACCTGGGCGAGCTGTTCAACAAGTATCCCGGCTACCGGGTGGTGGTGAACAAGAGCACCGTGCCTGTGGGTACGGCCGACAAGGTTCGCGAGGCGATCTCGGCCAAAACCGACGAGGAGTTTGATGTGGTTTCCAACCCGGAGTTCCTGCGCGAAGGGGCCGCAGTGGAGGACTTCATGAAGCCCGAAAGAGTGGTGGTGGGAGCCGGCACGCAGCGGGCAGCCGACGCAATGCGAACCCTGTATGAGCCGTTTGTTCGCAGCGGCAACCCGATCATCATCATGGATGAGCGCAGCTCGGAGCTGACCAAATATGCGGCCAACGCCATCCTGGCCACCAAGATCACCTTTATGAACGAAATTGCCAATATCTGCGAGCGCGTGGGCGCCGACGTGGACAACGTGCGCCGCGGGATCGGAACGGATTCTCGGATCGGCAAGCGGTTCCTGTTTGCGGGCATCGGCTACGGGGGCAGCTGCTTCCCGAAAGATGTGCAGGCCATTCACCACACGGCGGGCCAGTACGGCTACGACTTCAAGATCCTGGATTCGGTGATGAAGGTGAACGAGCTGCAGAAGGTGTCGATCGTGGAGAAGATGAAGGAGTACTACGACGGGGACCTGGCCGGCAAGCGGATTGGCGTATGGGGACTGGCCTTCAAGCCGGAGACCGACGACGTGCGCGAGGCTCCTGCACTCTACATCACCGATGCCCTGGCCAAAGCCGGTGCAACGATGATCGCTTACGACCCGGAGGCCAACGAGACGTTTCAGGCGGCGGCCACATCGGTCGCCCTGGAGGCGATGGAGTTCACCACCGACCGGGATGAAGTGCTGAAAGGAGTTGACGCGCTGGTGATCTGCACCGAGTGGAATGAGTTCAGAAGGCCGGACCTGGATCGTTTCCCCAAAATGATGAAAACCCCGGTCATATTTGACGGACGTAATCTCTATGACCTGAAGCGCGCAAAAGATGCCGGTTTGATCTACGTTAGTGTAGGGCGGCCTTCAGTTGGTGTAGAGTAACCATATGCCGGAAAGGTGTTGACCGACCGGATATCCTATAGAACCAAATCATATTGTCCAGAAGAATTCTCATAACAGGCGGAGCCGGGTTTCTCGGATCACATCTTTGTGACAGATATCACAGCGATGGGTGGGATGTTATCTGTATGGATAACCTTGTCACCGGTTCAGAGTCAAATATTGCGCATCTTTTCGGGAAGGAGAGGTTCAGTTTTATTAAGCATGATGTAACCAACTTCATTATCGTCAAAGGCGACCTGGACCTGATCCTGCACTTTGCTTCACCTGCGTCGCCCATAGACTACCTGGAAATGCCCATTCAGACGCTGAAAGTGGGCTCGCTGGGTACGCACAAGGCTCTGGGCCTTGCGAAGGCAAAAAATGCAAAATTTGTACTCGCTTCAACCAGCGAGGTGTACGGGGATCCGCTCGAACATCCGCAGAAAGAGTCGTACTGGGGAAATGTGAACCCAACGGGCAGCCGGGGCGTATATGATGAAGCCAAACGCTTCGCGGAAGCCATGACCATGGCCTATCACCGCTACCACGGAATTCCAACGGGCATTGTGCGAATATTCAACACTTACGGTTCGCGGATGAGGCTTCGGGACGGGAGGGCTTTGCCCACTTTTTTCCGGCAGGCACTCCAAAATCAGCCTCTGACGGTTTTCGGTGACGGCTCGCAAACGCGTTCGTTTACGTACGTGGATGATCTTGTGGAGGGAATTGTACGGCTGGCTGAAAGTGATGAAACCGAACCGGTAAACCTTGGCAATCCTCAGGAAGTAACAATACTGGAGTTTGCGCGTGAAATACTGGATCTGACAGACTCGAATAGTGAAATTGTTTTTGAGGATCTTCCGGAGGGCGATCCACAAATTCGTCAACCGGATATTTCAAAAGCCCAAAAGCTACTGAACTGGTATCCTGAGGTTGACCGAAGGGAGGGACTCAGCAGGACAATGGATTACTTTAAGGAACAACTCGGAAAGTTGTGATTGCATGATGAAGCGCCTGATTGATCTATATCCCTACCGCCTGACCGATCACGGCCCTGAATTTCTCTTGCTCAGGCGTGCAAAGGGAAAAATATACCACGGCCAGTGGAGAATGGTTGGAGGAAAGGTAAAGTCCGGAGAAACGTCCTGGCAGGCAGCATTGAGGGAACTGATGGAGGAAACCGGCCTCGCGCCAAAAAGATTTTGGACGATCCCCTCGGTAAATACATTTTATGAGTACAAGACAGACACTGTTCATCACATTCCGGCGTTTGCAGCCGAACTGTTGCACTCTTCAGAGCCTGTTCTGGATGATGAGCACACTGCATGCAGCTGGTTTGATTCCGCTAAGGCTGTGGAAAATCTTCACTGGCCGGAACAAAAACGTCTTGTTGAGTTAACAGAATCCATTTTAATGCACGATCAAATCCTTGAAGAGTGGCTCGTACCCTTACGCTGATATCATTTATTACAGTTATTCTGGCTGCTTTGATCTGGCCTGCTGACGTGCGGGGTCAGAGTAAAAGCTATGAAATTCTTCCGGCTCCCGACCTTTGGTATAATGACGTGGACGGAATACGCGTGGGAGTCAGGCTTCTGGGACAGGTACCCGGAACGTTTGAAGACGGACCGCACAGACTGGATGCGGGCTTCTGGGTTGGAACCTGGTTTCCGGACCTTCCGGTTTCCTATTACATCTCGTACACAGAGCCTATACCGGCCTGGTCGGAATACGGCAGTGAGGCAAGTATACAGCTGATCAGTTCAATAAGAACGGGATATCATATACACGGCGCCGCCTTTAACAAGCGCTGGCAGCAGGGGTTTGATGAACGGCGCTACCGCGAGGTCAGGGTGCTGAATACGTTCGAAAAAAGATTTGACCTTGAGTACGCTGCCTTTCCCCGGTTGTGGGGTACGGAGAGCAAACTGCTCACCCACCTCAACCTGGAACTGCAGGATGACAATTCCCTGGGCTGGTATAGCCTGTCAGGATCGGCAGCAGTGCAATATCTAAATGAACTCTACCCGATCGCATCACTGGCAGCGATTCAGAACATTCCATTCAACGATTACTGGGGATTCCGGCTGAGGGGATTTCTGGGTGCAGCCGGTTCGGATGCGGATCCTGAATATCTGTACTCCAGAAGCACACAGCCTTCGATTGAATCCATAGAATCGGGCATCACCCGAGCAAAAGGCACCATACCGCAGCCCTGGATAGAAAGCGGAAACTTTCATCTTGCCGGCGGACCCAATTTGAGAGGATATACGGGCCAGGATATTGAATCATTTACAGAAGCTGCAGGACCTGCACTCTACAAATCGTTTGTTTCGGTGAATGCAGAGTTTGACTATCCCAACCCAATTGGAATGCTTTTCAGGCGGATCCCCTATGTGTCAGAATTTACAAGCTTTGGATCCTACCTGTTTATGGATGCCGGAAGATCGCTGGAAAGCGACAATTCAACGCTTTTTGCAGATGCAGGAGCCGGATTTTCGCTGTCGCTGAATATTCCTGACTATCTGGGTAAACCACGCGGCTTTGTTCTGCGTTATGAACTACCATTCTGGCTGTCCGAACCGGGTATGCAGGATGCTTTCAGGCTCAGGCACTTGTTTGGATTTGGAGCCATTTTTTCATTTTGAACCGACTGAATCGGATTGAGGCATGCGAGTCATTTTCTTACTTACCGGGTTCCTATTCCTGACCGCATCCTGTACGACCAGCCGCTGGGTTGTTACCGATGAGTTTGCGCTCGACAGCAGTGCAGAACCGGAAATCGTTGACCGTACAAATATCCTCGTTCTGGAGAGAGAACCTACTCCGGAGAATCCTGTGCTGCTTTATACCCCGTATGAAGTTATTCAGGAGCAGTATCCTCTCAGGGTCGAAATGGAACGAACCGTTCAAAAGTACAGGCCCAGATGGGGGTTTATGTTACTGGGCCTTGCAGGAACCCTTTTCGCCTTCGCGGCTGCCAATTCAAATACCATTCTGACTGATGTGAGCAGATCACAAAAAGTGATTCTTAATGTGACCGGGGGAGTTCTCGGGATACTTTCATTTGTAAATTTACAGCCATCCGGTGACCCCATTTACACTGGCGAGTCGGAGCTGATGAGGCGCAGCGGTGTTGAAGTACTGGTCGACTCCACATCAATACCGGGTGTTGAATCGGGAGTTCTTGATGTTGTATCCATAACATACCTCGACAGTGTTCTTTTCCGTGAAACCGACCTTGCATTGCCTGAAAACGGACTCGAAATTAATCTCGCATCGCTATCGGGAGATCTTGGCGACGAGATTCAGGGAGATTCACAGGTCAACGTGCTGATTGAGTATGGCGGCAGCGAATATGCTGAAAATGTGCGCGTAGATCAGTTTATGGCACCCTTCATTCGAATAACACAACCCGTTGCAACTCTCCATTCATCAGCTGAGGATTCAGAAATCAATGTGGTTTCAGAAGTTGGGCGTGACAGTCAAATGCAGATCCTTGCTGAGGGTGAAGATGGCTGGTACAGGGTGAGATACGAAAATACGGAAGCGTATATCAGGGATGATGCGGGAGAACGAAAATGGATGGCGCTTTCCGGCAGTGAATCATCTCTCGTTTATGAGTTTGCGGAGATACCATTTGGCGGAATTGACGTTGAAAGCGGTGTTCCGGTATTGAAAGAGTCCAATCCGTCTGATAAGGCACTTATCGTAACCAATGGAATAGGTAATCAGGCAGGAGCCCGGCAGTACCTGGGCCGCGATCATGATCTTTACAGGCACTACAGCAGAAATGCGTTCCAGGTTGAAGAGAGCGAGATTCATACATTCAGAGAAAGGGGAGGCGGCGAACTGCTTCGTTTGAGTGAAACGGCCGGTTCCATGTTCGACAGCGGGTCATTGTATATCTTTGTCACAGGTTTTGCGGATATACGCACAGGTGCTTCAGGCCGCGAGGTGGTAATGGTATATGAAGACCGTGCGGGCGAGGTGAGTGAGATTCCACTGCTGGAACTATTCAGCGAGATTGCAGACCTGTCGCCGGAAACCCTGTACCTGTTTATCGATCTTGATTACCTGACAGACCCGAATGGCAATAGTTCGGAACGGGAGCTCATTTCACTGATCAGCGAGGCATCAGGTATGCTTCTGCGAATGCTTCCGAATTCAGCCATTGTGTTCAGCAACCGCCCGGGGCAGCAGTCAGGCCTGTATTCAGGTATGAATAGTGAAAATATGCGCCATCACATATTCGCCTACTACTGGGCAGAGGCCCTTCAGCAGAGAAAAACCAGACTATCAGACCTGGTAAACCATCTTGACAGCAACGTGGACTACATGTCGAGAAGGCTGCACGACCGACCCCAGGAAATCCAGGCATACGGAAATCTTACCCTCCAAATCTCCGACTGATGAGTGGATGGATTTACATTCTGCTCAGTTCCTCCTTCTCGATTTTGATTGCGCACCTTCTGAAGGTTACAGAGTTCAGGAAAATTCACACCGTAAAAGTTCTAACGGTGAACTATTTTGTGGCTACGGTTACAGCCTTCGCCACAACCGAATCTGCAATAATTCCTGATTTTGCTCAAAATGACTCCCTTGCGGCCGTACTTCTTGGAGCGGTTACCGGGTTCATTTTTATAGCCAACTTTTTTATCTACAGCAAGTCCGTAAATCACAACGGTGTGGGAATCAGCGTTGCAGCGATGCGTATTTCACTGATTGTTCCCGTATTGCTTTCAACGCTATGGTATCTGGAGTATATCAGCGCGATTCAATGGGTTGGAGTGATGCTGGTTTTTGTAACTCTTTTTCTGCTTTTGCCCAATAAACGCAAACTGCTTCGTGAGCCTTTCAGCGCGGGATGGCTTCTTGTACTTCTGTTTATTGGGACAGGCGTAGGTGACGCTGCGCTAAAAATATATGAATCGGACTTTTCCGATATCTGGGCAAAGCAGCAATTTATGGGAGTGGTATTTTTGACGGCTTTCTTAATCGGTATGGGGGTGCTGATTCTGCGCAGGGACGTACGGTTCAACAGGCATGATTTATGGATGGGTGCAGCAGTTGGGATTCCAAATCTTTATACGTCGATTTTCCTGATTGAAGCCCTTGAGAGGATGAATGGCGCGGTGGTGTACAGTGCAGTTAACGTGATAACCGTGTTGGGTGCAACACTTTTGGGTATTTTGAGGTGGGGCGACCGGCTGAAGCCGTTTCAGTGGGCCGGCATTGTGTTCACACTCATTTCAATTCTGTTGCTTATTTAACGTGAGTTTCCCGAGAAGATCACTGAGGGGAAAGTGACTTTTTCGGTTCAACCTCTTATATCGAACTGACGTTAATCAGCTTCGAATACAAAAACCGCTTCAGGTTTAATGATTACCTGATAATGCAGTTCAGAATATTTTTAACTTCAGAAAAGCTGTTGTGAGCAGCATCCTGTTTTAATCTAATTTTACAGATATTCACCATGAGTCAGATCGACAAAATTCGTTCCAGAGCATCCCAAACAAAAAGAAAAGTGCTTCTTCCCGAAGCGGAGAAAGATATCCGCGTTATCAAGGCGGCAATTATGCTGAAAGCGGGCGGGTATGCCGATCCGGTTCTTCTCGGTAACCGTAGCAGTATTCAAAAACTGGCTGAAACGGAAGGGGTGGAGCTGCCCGACTCACTGCAGGTGAATACCTATTCCGATCCCGTACAGGACGAGCGGAAATTTCTCTATTTCAAAGAGAAACTAAAGCATAAAAATCCAGAGGAAGAACAGCTTAGGGAGCTGAGCAGACATCCTCTCTATACAGCCGGCTGGCTTTTGGATACCGGTGAGGCTGATGCCTCCGTAGCAGGTTCTGTAGCTTCAACAGGCGATGTGATCCGTTCCGCACTGAGAACCGTTGGTGTTGCCGAAAGCTCTGAGCTGGTATCCAGCTCATTTTTAATGGAGATGCCCGACGGTCGTGTCTTTACCTATGCCGATTGCGGGGTGGTTCCGTATCCTGATGCCCCGCAACTTGCATCCATTGCCCTCGACGCAGCGAAAACGCATCAGCTTTTGACCGGAGTTGAACCGGTGATAGCATTTCTTTCATTTTCAACGAAAGGCAGTGCACGGCACGAACGTGTTGACCTGGTAACGGAGGCACTTCGTCTTGCTAAGTCGAAAAAAACGGGATGGCGAATGGATGGCGAGCTGCAGTTTGATGCAGCAGCCGTTAGAACTGTGGCAGAAAGGAAAGCACCCGATTCTGATGTGAAGGGTGATGCAAATGTTTTCATTTTTCCCAATCTGGACGCCGGCAATATCGCCTATAAAATTACGGAACGCCTTGCAGGGGCAAGTGCCACCGGGCCATTGCTGCAGGGATTACAAAAACCGATAATGGACCTATCGAGAGGATGTTCAGTGGATGATATTGTGAACACTGCCTGCGTGGCATCATTGCTGGCAGCTACATAAGATTTATTGCAAAAACCGGCCGTTTTCAGAAATAACCTCATTCGAATCGGTACTCTTACTGTTTCCCGGTTTTGAACTTGCTATGGCGGCTTGTGAAATGAAATATGGCATAGCCTGCCTATCGCGCCTATAGGTGCTTTCAATTGGAGCTTTTTACGGTAAATGCCGTTCTTATAGCACAGCCAAATCCGCTTTAAGATCGTATTGATATTGCTTATATTTATTCATTCCAAATAAGCATTACCTATAAATCCGTTTGTTTTGACAGAACTTGTCGGCGCGGATTTGTGTTAATCGATCGAACAAAGCGAAAACATTAAAAAATTGCAGTCAGAATGAGTGAGACGAAAGCTCTCGAAACAATGATTGGTGAAGAGTACAAGTATGGCTTCACCACGGATGTTGAATACGAAGATTTTCCCAAGGGAATCAATGAGGACGTTGTCCGTTTGATTTCAGAAAAGAAAGGTGAACCGGAGTGGATGACAGAATTCCGCCTGAAAGCCTATCGAGCATGGACCGAGATGGAAGAGCCGGAATGGTTCAATGCTACGTATGAGAAGCCAAAATTTGATACGCTGCAATATTATTCTGCTCCCAAGAATAAGCCCAAACTCAACAGTCTTGACGAAGTGGACCCCAACATACGGGAGACATATGAGAAACTGGGTATACCTCTCGAAGAGCAGAAAATGTTGTCGGGTGTTGCCGTGGACGCCGTATTCGACAGTGTTTCGATTTTTACCACATTCAAGGAGAAGCTGGCTGAGGCCGGAGTTATATTCTGCTCCATCTCCGAAGCTATCCAGGATTATCCGGAGCTTGTGAAAAAGTATATGGGGTCCGTTGTACCGGCGCGCGATAACTTTTATGCCGCGCTGAATTCCGCTGTTTTTTCAGACGGGTCGTTTTGCTATGTCCCCAAAGACACGATCTGCCCGATGGAGCTCTCCACCTATTTCCGGATCAACAATATGAATTCCGGACAGTTTGAGAGAACACTTATTATCGCAGAGGATAACAGTCATGTAAGCTATCTGGAAGGATGTACTGCTCCCATGTACGACGAGCACCAGCTGCATGCGGCGGTTGTGGAGCTTATTGCAATGGATAACGCAGAAATTAAATACTCCACCATTCAAAACTGGTATTCCGGCGATGAAGAGGGCAAGGGAGGCATCTATAACTTTGTAACTAAAAGAGGAGCATGCCGGGGCGACAACTCCAAAATCTCCTGGACACAGCTTGAAACCGGATCGGCGGTTACCTTGAAATACCCCAGCGTCATTCTTCAGGGCGACAATTCGGTGGGCGAATTTTTCTCTGTGGCCGTAACCAACAAAATGCAGCAGGCCGATACGGGTACTAAGATGATCCATCTGGGTAAAAACACCAAGAGCACGATCATCTCCAAGGGTATCTCTGCAGGTAAATCCAACAACAGCTATCGCGGACAGGTGAAGTTCAGCAAGAAGGCCGATAACGCCAGAAACTATTCCCAGTGCGATTCCATGCTGATCGGACAAACCTGCGGCGCTCATACTTTCCCATATATCGAGTCGGCTAACCCAACCGGGAAAATCGAACACGAAGCCACAACTTCAAGGGTGGGCGAAGATCAGATTTTCTACCTTCAGCAGAGAGGCATCAGCGAGGACGATGCCATCTCCCTTATTGTGAACGGTTTCTGCAAAGAGGTGCTCAAGGAGTTGCCGATGGAATTTGCCGTTGAGGCCAACAAACTGCTTGGCATCAAGCTTGAAGGCAGTGTTGGATAACAGGTCAGCAGGAAAGAAGCCGGTTTGCATACTGCCGGCATCAGGCCATGAAAACTGAGATGATATTCAGACCGAAGTACGGCTTGATCAGAAAGAATCACATGTTGTATCACAATCGTTTAAACATCAAAAAAAAGAAATAACCGTGTTAGAATTAAAAGATTTACATGTAGAAGTTGAGGGTGAAGGTATTGAGATCCTCAAAGGTGTCAATTTGAAAGTAAATAAGGGGGAAATTCATGCCATCATGGGCCCGAATGGAAGCGGCAAAAGCACGCTTTCGAAGGTTGTGGCGGGACACCCCGAGTACGAAGTCACCAAAGGCGACATTCTTTATGATGGTGAAAGTGTTCTTGAGATGGACCCCGATGAGCGGGCACATGCCGGAATCTTTCTGGCCTTCCAATATCCGGTTGAAGTTCCGGGTGTTACCAATACCACTCTGTTGAGGGAATCCTACAATACCATTGCGGCATCGAGAGGACGTGAAGAACTCGATCCGCTCGAGTTTGACGATTATATCAAGGATAAGCTCGACCTGGTACAGATGAAACCTGATTTTCTTGAACGAAGCGTTAACACAGGATTTTCAGGCGGCGAGAAAAAGCGAAACGAGATTTTCCAGATGGCCGTACTTCAGCCCCGCCTTTCACTGCTTGACGAAACCGATTCGGGACTGGATATCGATGCGCTTAAAATTGTATCGGACGGTATCAACAAACTGCACGGAGACGAGGATGCCGTGGTATTAATTACTCACTATCAGCGTCTGTTAAACTACATTGAGCCCGATTTTGTGCATGTTATGATGGGCGGCAAAATTGTAAAAAGCGGTGACAAAACGCTTGCTCTCAAACTGGAGGAGCAAGGGTACGACTGGCTCGAAGCACACGCAACCGTAAACGGAGAAGCAAGTTAATGGCACATCCAACAGACATTGAACCATCCTTTTTGCACCGGCTGGCCAAGAATGCGCCGGAAAATGATCATTGGTCAGAAATTCGCAGGGAAGGGCTTAAAACCCTGAATCACGCCTCTTTTCCTCATCGGAAAATTGAGGAGTGGAGATTTACAGACCTGAAGCCGCTGTCCAGGACAGATTTTTTTCCGATAAATGAGGCCGGAACACTTCCAGCTGCCGATATTGAGCAGTATTACATACCGGAATCAGACCGCAGCAGACTGGTCTTTATCAACGGCCGCTACCATGAAAAATACTCATCCATCGGCGGATTGGGTAAGGGCGTTACGGTCGGCAATCTTGCCGAATTTGAAGACCATGGTGCGGTAGAGCAGTACCTGAATAAACTGGTGAATTACGAAGATGACGTTTTCGTCCCCTTCAACAATCTTATGCTCGAGGATGGTGCTTTTATCCATCTCGAAGAGGGCGCAAAGGCTGAAGCCCCCATACAGATTTTGAATCTGTACACTGATGCGGGCAAAGCGTATATAGCTGCGCCCAGAATGCTGGTTGTCGCAGAAAAGGGATCGGATGTCACAATTATCGAAGACCATATCGGACTTGCCCAGAATACATACCTGACCATTCCCGTTTGTGAAGTTAAAGCCATGGAGGGTGCCCATATTCACCACGTACGCATCCAGCGCGACAGCACGGAAGCCTTTCACGTATCGCGTCCGATTGCCTACGTAGAAAAGAATTCGGAGTATCACAGCTACACCATTACGCTTGGAGCGGCTCTTTCAAGGAATGAGCCCAGGGTTGTGCAGGAAGCAGAGGAAGTGGACTTTACACTCGACGGACTGGTTCTGATCGACGGCGAACAAGTAGCCGACACGCACTCCGTAATGGATCACAGGTTTTCTCACGCCAACAGCCACCAGCTGCACAAGGTAGTTGTAAACGGCAACGCACACAGCATCTTCAATGGCAAAATTTTTGTCAGAAAAGACGCGCAGAAAATTGATTCCTTTCAGGAGAACAGAAACCTGCTGCTTTCAAATGACGGGCTTGTAAACACCAAGCCGCAGCTTGAAATATTCGCTGATGACGTACTCTGCTCCCACGGAGCAACTATCGGGCAGCTGGACCCTGAAGAGGTATTTTATCTCCAGAGCCGGGGCATGACCGAAGAGAAAGCCAAGGAAGTGCTTACGTATGCATTTGCCCTGGAGACGATTGAAAATATGAAGGTAGACTCCGTCCATCAGCTGCTGATTGATGAAGTGTACAGATATACAAAAGCAAACACCGCAGAGAAAGTACCGGTTTAGCAATAGCAACAACAGATGACCCAACCCACAGCCGCCATACCGAAAGTTGATTTCGACAGGATACGGAAAGATTTCACCGTACTGGACCAGCAGGTAAACGGGCACCCGCTCGTCTATCTTGATAATGCTGCGTCGAGCCAGATGCCTGTTTCGGTTGCGGATCGTCTCGATGCATACCATCGCAACGAACACGCCAATGTACACAGGGGCATTCACACGTTAAGCCAAAAGGCAACGGACGCCTTTGAAATGACCCGAAGAAAAGTACAGCAGTTTATCGGTGCATCTTCATCAGACGAAATTGTATTCACAACCGGGACTACGGATTCGCTTAATTTGGCGGCCAACTCATACGGGATGGAAAATCTTCAGAAGGGTGATGAAATCATTCTCTCGGAGATGGAGCACCATGCCAATATTGTACCCTGGCAGATGGTTGCACAAAAAACAGGAGCCGTGATCAGGGTCATACCCGTACTTGACAATGGCGAGCTGGATATGCAAGCCTACAAAGAGCTTTTGGGCCCACGCACGAAAATAGTCTCCGTTATCCATGTGTCGAACGCGCTGGGAACCGTGAATCCGGTTAAAGAGATTACGGCACTAGCCCATGAGCATCATGCAGTGGTTGTTATTGACGGTGCTCAGTCCGTTCCTCATCAGCCGGTAGATGTGCAGGATATCGATTGTGACTTCTTTACATTTTCATCACACAAAATGTGCGGTCCCACGGGATTTGGAATATTGTACGGTAAAAAACACCTGCTCGACAAAATGCCACCGTATCGCGGTGGGGGCGACATGATCGACAAAGTGAGCTTTGAAGAGACGACGTACAATGTGGTTCCATTTCGGTTTGAAGCGGGAACGCCTCCCATTGCTGCAGGTATTGGCCTCGGCGCCGCAATTGATTACCTGAATGAGATCGGTATGGAACAGATCGCCAATCGTGAATACGAATTGGTGGATTACGCCGTATCAAGGCTCAGAGAAATTGAAGGGCTGCAGATGATAGGCGAGTCATCAAATCGTGCGTCAGTCTGTTCCTTTGTTTTTGATGACATTCACGCGTCCGACCTGGGCACAATTCTTGATAAACGCGGAATCGCTGTGCGAACGGGCCATCACTGCGCGCAGCCAATCCTGAGAAGATTTAACGTGCCGGCAACAACACGGGCATCTGTATCGTTTTATAACACAACAGAGGATATTGACAGATTGGTTGACGGCATCCACTATGCCAAGTCATTCTTTGAATAAAAAAGACAACGTATTATGCCAAAAATAAAAGAAATCGAACGAACACCGAATCCGGACGCCATGCGCTTTGTATTGGCCGAACCTCTGACCAACGGTGTAACCCGCTCATTTGAGAACAGCGGGGAAGCAGAGCATGATGAGCTTGCAAAAGCACTGTTCAGCATCGATCATGTGATCAACGTCTATTATGTTGACAAGTATATCACTGTAACGCAGGACGGCGGTGCTGTCTGGAGCGAACTGCTCCGAAAACTTGCTCCGCCAATCCGTGAAGCAACTCCGCAGCTTGATGTTGCAGAAGATGATGAGGTACATGCCACCAGGGAAGTTCAGGAAACTTCAGATCCACGCCTGAAGCAGATAAATCAAATGCTTGATGAACAGGTACGCCCGTATCTGCTTGCCGACGGCGGAGGACTGAAAATAATCGGCCTGGATGGCAATCGTCTGAAAGTGCACTACCAGGGCGCCTGCGGAACCTGTCCTACGGCTACTTCCGGTACACTTTATGCCATTGAAAGCATGGTAAAACGAATAGACCCTGAAATTCAGGTTATCTCTGTATAGCAGGAATATTCACCACGTAATGTGAACCCAAGCAACAGCAGCAAGCAGGATCATTCATGTCTATCACAATCAGCGAAAGAGCAGCCAAACGGATTGGAGAAATCAGGAAAGAGAAGAATATCTCATCTGATACTCCATTGCGTGTGTCCGTTGTAAGCGGAGGCTGTTCCGGACTCACATACGACCTGAATTTTGACTCTGAAAAGGAGATCACTGCAGAGGATAAGCAGTTTGAAGATCATGGCGTCAAAATGGTTGTTGACATGAGAAGCTTTCTGTATCTCGCAGGCACAAATCTGGATTATACCGACGGATTGACCGGCCAGGGTTTTCACTTTCACAATCCGAATGCGGTTCGGAGCTGCTCATGCGGCGAATCGTTTTCTCTGTAAACCCAGTATCGGGTATCGAGATTCCGGTATTGAGTATTGAGATGAAATGCTTGTACTCAAAATCACATTCAGCCGATTCTTCAGCAATGAACTTCCCGATACCCAAAACACACGACTCACTACTTTAAAAAATGTCTGAAATAGTAAATAAAGTTCAACAGTCCAGGCTGGAAACGGTGGATCTTGAAAAATTTGCCTCAGATATTTCAGTGAAGGAGCTCGACCTAAAGGACTTCCTGTTCCACGGAATGATTCTCAAAGAGAAAGAGTACCGGGAGAATATCTCAAATCATGACTGGGAACAATATAAAGACAGCTATGTTGCGGTTTTTTGCTCAACCGATGCAATCATTCCCAAGTGGGCGTACATGCTTGTGGTAAGCAGTCTACAGAACCTGGCGGCCGACGTTCTTTTCGGTACCCGGGATGATGTGACGGAAACCGTATTAAAAGAGCGCCTTGACAGATTCGACTGGTCTCAATACAGTGACAAATTTGTACTTTTAAAAGGCTGCAGTAAAATCAATGTGCCCCCCTCCATTTACATGAAAGCCACCAAGCAACTCCTTCCCCATGTCTCCAAACTAATGTACGGAGAAGCCTGTTCCAACGTGCCGGTGTACCGTAAGCCGCGTTCCCCGAAAGGGTCATAGCCCCGCCGCGTCCTCTGGGCGATAGTTTCCCCGCATGAAATAAAAAAATTGAATCTTTTCTGTAAGGAATCTCTGTTTTTGGGATCATACAAATAAAAGGGGAGATATCAGATGAACCGATCACAGATCCTGTCCACCTTACGGGTGGAGCTAAGACGAAAGGGAGCAGAGTATCGAACGGAAATAGCGATACGGCAGTGGGTGAAAAAATTTCTGAAAGAGTTATCCATTACGCATTCGCGGCAGCTTATGGATTGGCAGGCAGATTATTTCATCGCTAACCTGAAAAAAGATGAGCAGTATCCGGCGGCTGAAATCCTGCAGGCGAAGTCGGCCCTTTCTTTTCTGTTTGAAAAGATCATAAAGGCTAACGGTGACAAGGATAACAGCTACCCGACGGAGGATCAGTTCAGAATTCCGGCCTGATTGCGAAACGTAACAACCGTAGTCGCAAATGGAGCCGCAGCCTGCCGGGTTAAAGCCATTTCTTCCGCCGAAAGAAGTAAATAAGTCCCAGTGTAACAGCGGCCATGAGTGCAATGGAAAATGGATATCCGTACTGCCAGTTCAGTTCGGGCATGTTATACGGGCTCATGTCCGTATTGAAGTTCATGCCGTAAATTCCGGCAATAAAAGTTAGGGGGATGAAAATGGTTGCAATCATGGTGAGCACTTTCATCACTTCATTCATCCGGTTGCTGAGTGTAGACATATACATTTCGTACAGGCCGGATACCATTTCGCGGTTGGTTTCGATGCTGTCAATGGCCTGGGAGGCATGGTCGTATACATCGCGAATAAAAAGTTTAACCTCGGGAGAAATGAGCGGTACGTCGTCACGGATTAGTGAATTCAGCGCATCACGGAGGGACCATACGGATTTTCTGAAGAAAACGAGGTCATGCCTGAGAGAATGAATTCTTTGGATCTGTCTGTCAGTGTCACCGGAAATAATGAGATCTTCGGTCTGCTCGATGGATTCACCAATATGATCCAGAGCATTGAAATAGTGATCAACAACCGCGTCAATTAACGCATATGCAAGGTAATCCGTACCATATCTGCGAAGGCGGGTTGTCGACATTTCAAGCCTTTTCAGTATGGGGGCAAAAACGGGTTCATCCGTTTCCTGAAATGAGAGAACATAGTTGGTACCCAGGACGATGCTGATCTGCTCTGTGTGGAGATCAACAGGCCCATCGGCAGTTTGTTTGTCTGTTATCAGCCTGAGTACCATGTACATATGATCGGGGTAGAGTTCGGTCTTGGGGCGCTGCGTGGTACTTACAATGTCTTCCTGAACAAGAGGGTGCAGGCTGAAGTACTCCCAAACGGATTTCAGTTTATCAACATCATGCAGTCCGTTCACCTGAATCCATGTTTTTGATTTACTTGTGAGGTACGGTTCAGACTTTTCGATTTTGGTTATGGGAATGGCTTCGTAGAAATCCTCATCAAAGTCATGAACAATCATCTGAATGTCTTCGACCCGCTTCGCTCCAGTATGGACGGGGGTGCCCGGCACGCCGCCCGGCTTTTTCCGTACCACCTGTTTTAGGTGCTTTCGGTTGAAGAGGCTTGTTGCGGCATGTCCGGATGTGGCTTTGCGGCTCATAGAGTGTGTTTTTTGAAATATAGGAGTACCTGCGTGTACCGAAAATGCAACAAAATCGGAAAACTATGAAACCGGGCACGTCCCGGGCTTCGGTATGAGTGGCAGCAGCCAGCAGGTCTGATGCGAAATTTTAGAGCTTTTTTATGTGATGATGAACAGTGACAACGAGTTACAGGCGCTATTTTAAACAAGATTAAGAGAGAATCCATATTCAATTCAAACAATCAAACAAGAGGTGATCTATATGGGGTACAAGCTATATTTATATCTGATTCTGCCGGCAGTGACAATTCTGATGCCGGCATTTTGTTATGCGCAGGCGGCTGTTTCAGCTAATGTCTCAGAACCGCTATACAGACCGGGTGAACAGGTTGAGGTACTGGTATCTCTTGACAGTCCGGAAGATGCCTATTTTTTCTCTGCTGAAATCGTATACGATCCGGATGTTCTTACTTTTATCAGTGCCAGCCATACCGGTATTTTTTCAGACGGCCTTAGTATTTCGAATGAGCTGTCTGCCGGCCGGATCGGGGCATCGGCAGTAAGAACCTCACCACTTGCAGCTGCTGCACCGGGTGAGATGATGAGCATTCTCTTTGAAGTTAACAGGTATTCAGCTTCGGGTGAGACACTGATTCGGTTTGAAAATTCCGAGCTTGTGAACTCCCTGGATCAGTTGATTGATCACAATGCAATTGCCGATGCCTCTGTTGACGTTGAAGAGGTAATTTCACACGTGAGGTTGACCACTCCGGCTGCAATTGAGGTTACGGAAGGTGACTCGTTTATTGCGACTGCCGAGCTTTTTGCCTCGGGTATAACCTCATCGGATGGCAATGAAGGGCGACTGACTGTATGGATCGGTTTGAACAGTGAAGATACGGATCCTGCCGGATGGGATGAATCGGTTTGGCGGATCATGGAGTATACGGGTTCGGCAGAGTCGTTCTATCAATACGAGGCGGAGGCAGCGCTGCTGACACCCGTTGGCACCTACTATGTGGCTGCAAGAGCCGAGCTGGATACAAACAGTGAGTTTTTCTACGGAGGTATCGGGGATTTCTGGAATGCAGCGACCAACCCCTCCGCTTCACTTACTCTCTTCGATCAGCCGCCATTTCGCTATACCATTGCTGCATGGAATTTTGACGATGAGAGGTTGACTGTAACTGAGTCAATACCTCAAAATGACGGATCTGCGATCTCGGTAACGGGTGCCGGAAGCCCGGGCTTTGCAGCCGGAGCGGATGGAAGGGCGGCAAGCGCAAGCGGGTGGAGCGGGTATGATCCGGAAAACCCGAAGTACTGGCTTATCCGGGTATCAACGGAAGGGCTGGATGATATTCAGCTTTCCTCGAAACACGCGGGTACGTCAAGCAGCCCGCGCGACTTTCAGATTCAGGTGAGTACTGACGGTACTCTGTGGTCAGACGTACCGGGGGGATCCCTTACCATGACCACCAGCTTTAACGACGCTGCAGTCGAAAATTTACCACTTCCAGATTTTGCCGATAATGCACCCGACCTGTATGTTCGCTGGCTTCAGACATCTGATTTCAGGGTTGATGGTGATTCGATCGTGACAACCGGGTCGAACCGTATCGATGATATTCGAATATCGGGTACAAATCCCGGTGCAGCCCGGACAGAGGTTTGGGCCGGCGATACAAATAACGACCAGACGGTTGACGAACAGGATGTTCTTCCCCTGTCAGCCTATTGGAACAGCAGGGGTCCGCTACCCGTTTACCCTACACGTGCATGGACTGGCAGGGATGCAGAAGCCTGGATCCCCATAGAGGCCACCTATGCGGACGCTAATGGCGATGGTGTTGTTAATCAGAACGACCTGCTACCCATTGGCCTGCACTTCGGAGAGTCTCGTATTGGGGGAAATCAATCTTTACAGGGTACGCCCATGGCTTCGCTGGAAGTTGGAGAACTGAATGCCGGTGAGGAGAAAAGCTTCTTCATATTTTCTGACGAACCGATTCCCGTAAGCGGGGTGTCTGTGAGGCTTCGTCTTGGCAATGCAGCAGAAGAGGACTGGGACGTTGTACAGGCAGAAGGGGCAGAATGGAGCCGGCAATGGAGAGAAAGCGGTAAACTTATGGAGTTTACCCTGAAGAATGATGGAGGAATCTCCTCCTCGGTGGCATATCGCGGTGTTATGAGTTCAGATGAGCCGGTGTCCCTTCTGGCGGAAATCCGAATCAGGGCTCTCAGTGACTTGCATCAGGGGGCGCGCGCAGAGCTGATAAGGGTAACCGCCCTGAACGGGAGGGAGATGACACCGCTTGAGCATGTAACGATCAGTGAGACCCGTGACGGCGGTTCAGTTGGTCCAGTTACCGAAATACCTGAAAAAACCCTGCTGATGCAGAATTTTCCGAATCCGTTCAATCCAGCCACCAACATCCGATATACGCTGGCGGTACCTTCTCAGGTGCGTATCGACATTTATAATGCAGCAGGCAGGAGAGTGGCATCACTTGTAGAGGAGTCTCAGTCGGCGGGTGAGTACGTTGTTCCGTTTAATGCATCGAGCCTGTCGAGCGGGGTGTACTTTTACCGGCTGCAAACGCAGAACTTTACAAAGACAAGGTCTATGGTGTTGATCAAATAACACCGGACTTTGAGATTAGGGCAGCTCAACGGGAAGCGGTCTTTCCGGGCGGAATAGGTGACGCCCGTGAAAGGCCGCTTTACTGTGTTGCGATACCGGAATAGAGAGAACTCACCAGGTATCAGTCTGCCTGGGCAAGCTTAAAGCCGGATTCTCTGATAATGGATAGTATCAACGGTCTTCGACCGGGGTCCAATCCAGGTTTTTCTCAGCGATATAGAGTGCCCGCGGACGAACAAGCCGGTTATTGGCTGCCTGTTCCATGTAGTGCGCCGACCAGCCCGAAATACGGCTCATGGCAAAAATACAGGTATAGAGGTCCGGTTTGATCCCGATGCTGTAGTACACCGTTGCAGAGAAGAAGTCTACATTCGGATCTATATCCTTCTCTTCCTTCATGGTTTTAACCATGGCCTCAGACCACTCGTACAACTTTTGCTGACCGGTCTCCTCAGAAAGTTTTTTCGACATTTTTCGAAGGTGAAACGCACGGGGGTCAAACGTTTTGTATACACGGTGCCCGAAACCCATGATTTTTTCCCTGCGGCTCAGTTTTTCTTTGGTGAAAGCCACCGGGTCGGCCTTTTCTCCCTGCTCTTTCAGGTTCAGAAGCATATTCATGACAGCCGTATTGGCACCTCCGTGGAGAGGGCCTTTCAGGGCACCGATCGCTCCTGTGATCGCCGAAAACATATCGGACTCTGTTGCACAGATGGTTCTTGCCGTAAATGTGGAAGCATTCATGCCGTGTTCCGCATGGAGAATCAAGCATAGGTCCATGGTTTTTTCCGCCGCTTCGCCCGGCTCTTCGCCATTCAGCATGTATAGGAAATTGAATGCCGTACTGCCTTCTTTTTTGGGAGCGATAATGTCTTTGCCATTGCGAACGCGGTCAAATGCGGCAATAATTGTAGGCATCTGCGCTGTAATTGAAACCGCATGGTGTATTGATTCTTCATCGCCGGATCCGGTATCCGGTTTTTCAAAATCTGCCAGCATGGAAACGGCTGATCGCAGCACAGCCATGGGTTCTGCATCCTTGCTTGTGGTTTTAATGTATTCAAGAACAGGTGATGGCAGCTCGCGTTGCGAGATCAGTTCATTTTTGAGGTTCTCAAGCTCCTGTTGATTGGGGAGCCTGTCGTTCCATAAAAGGAAACAGACTTCCTCAAACGTAGCGTTTTCTGCAAGTGTATCAATATTGTAGCCGGAGTAGATCAGTTCTCCGCTTTTACCGTCAATAAAACTCTTGGTTGTCGAGAAGGCCACAATGCCGTCAAGGCCTTTGTTGATATGGGGATACTCGGTTTTGTCAATTTGTTCCAGGTTGTGCTGCGCCATTCGTATTCGCTGTCTTTTATATAGTTAATTTTTTTATCCCTGCCACTGCGTGTTCTATAAACCGCCTCGCTCAAAAGGCAACGCTGCAGAAGCAGATAGGGGGCAGATTTTTATGAAATCCTATCGGTTCCGGATTGCAGTCGTTCTGATATGTTTTACGCAGAAATGAAAAACTTTACAGAACAGAAAAAATACAAAACAGACGGGGAAATTAGAAGTAATTTCAACCCGTATCCTGTAAAGAATCGTAAGCTCTCAGAGCTTTAGCTCTTTGGCTTCGTTCCAGAGTTTATCCATTTCATCCAGGTTGGATTCCACAATGGATCTGCCCTGAGTGCGGAGCGTCTCTTCGATATACCTGAAACGGGTGTCAAATTTTTTATTGGCAAGGCGTATAGACTCTTCCGCATGAAGACCCAGCAAGCGTCCTACATTGACCAGGCTGAATAGTAAATCTCCGAACTCATCTTTCTGTTCAGCGATAGACTGATTTTCCACAGCTTCGCGCCATTCGTCGATCTCTTCATTCAGTTTTGTCCATGCAAGCTCCCATTCGGTCCAGTCGAATCCCACATTTGATGCCTTCTCCTGCATGCGCTGTGCGCGGATCAGGCCCGGAAGATGGCGCGGAACGCCGTCCAGTACAGACTTTTTGCCCTCTTTAAGCTTGATGGCTTCCCAGTTTGTGGCTACCTCTTTTTCACCGCGGGCATGGGTATCGTCAAATACATGGGGATGACGCCGAATCAGTTTTTCAGAGATGGAGTAGATAACGTCATCGATGGTGAACGTATCCGTTTCAGCAGCCATTTTACTTTGAAAAATGACGTGCAAAAGCAGGTCGCCGAGTTCTTTTTTTAATTCCGGAAAATCCTCTTCTTCAATGGCTTCAACAGCTTCATACGCTTCTTCAATAAGATTGTCTTTAATGGATTGATGGGTCTGTTTTTTGTCCCATGGACACTCTTTTCTGAGAATGGCGATCAGCTTTACCAGGTCTTCAAATTGTGATGATGGTTTCATTCAGTTACCGGAAATCGTCTGTCAGGTTTTGCGTTTCTTTTTCTCTGCTGCGGGGAATAAAACATTGTTTAAAATCAGTCTGTATCCTGGACTGCTGGTGTGCAGGCTCAGATCCGTAGGTGCATCGCCCACTCTGTGCGTATAGTCTTCGGGGTCGTGTCCTCCATAGAATGTAAATGTACCCTGACCGTGATTGCCATGCAGGTACTTTACCTGATTGCGCCCCGGCGATTCAGCCAGCACAACCACACTGTTCTTCACAGTGTTGCTTTGGAAGGCGGTTGCCTGACCGTAAAATCCACGGATGCTGCTCACATGATTCTGTGTAAGCATGGTGGGAACAGGATCCCATTTGGCTGAAAAATCGAACAGCGTAAAGTAATCCAGGCTCTCACTGATTCGGTTGATATCCACTTCGATGTCAATGGAGGAGTGCTCGTAAAGGTAGGGATCCAGAAAAACTTCAAAGTTTTCAAAAGCAAATGTGGAGGTGAAGTCCAGCCTCTCATTGATATCGGCAGACAGGGCGGTTCCACCGATTTCAGGCGGTACAATATTGAGTGCCGCTGCCGCAAGGGCAATATCGAACGTATCGGTGCCTGAGCACATCGCAAACATAAATCCGCCGTTGCCAACAAAATCGCGTATCTCGTAGACCACATCGAGCTTCAGCTCTTTGACGGAGTCGTAGTTCAGGCTCTCCGCAAGCTGTTCCAGCTTCTGTACGCTGCTGATATACCAGGGAGCATTCCTGTAAATGGACCAGAACTTGCCGTGCTGTCCCGTAAAATCTTCATGGTGAAGGTGCAGCCAGTCGTACTGCTCCAGATCGCCCCGAAGCACTTCCTCATCGTAGAGGCGATCGTAGGGGATCTCGGCATAATCGAGTGCAAGCACCACCGCATCATCCCAGGGCAGGGCATCGGGCGGGGTATAGACGGCAATGGATGGAGCTGCCTCCAGATTGATGGCTGCCATGTTCACATTCGGCTGTTCCACTTCATTCACGATACCTGCAGCATCAAGCTCGGATATCACATCGATTCGCACATTCCTGACGCGGGCTTTGCGAACAATATCCGCCGTGTTGGTCGTCAGGAAACTGCCGCCCCTGTAGTTGAGCAGCCACTGTCCGGTTTCTCCCTCACCAAGGTGGTTAAAGATAATTCCATACGCCTTGAGGTGATTGGTCTGAGTGGCATCCATGGGAATAAGGACACGGCTCTGTGCGAGCAAGCCGGCTGCAAAGAAAACAGTGAACAGAGTGAAAAGAAAAATTCGCTTCAGTGTGTTCATAACGCTATGGATTCAAAAGTCTGGAGTTTTTCCCTGGCGTAGGATGAATAGAGGCCATCCGGATACCTGATGACCAGCTCCTCATAGAGGTTCGCAACATATTGGGGCGTCAGTTGTGATGAGATCCGGTTGAGGCGGTCGCGGTATGAGGTTTGCATAAAATCGTATAAAAAGGGCGGCTCCGGAATAGATTCTGCTATCAAGCGGTCAAGAAGCTGTTCCGCAATGAGCGCGCGATCCCACATCATTTTTTCCAGAAGCGGTGAGTAGGGCCGTGATTCAATCTGCCGCTCCAGAAGCAAAAGCGTAAGCGGATCGTACTCCGCAGGGAGCAGCGTTGATAGTTCAGCCACAAGGTCGTCGGCCAGTGGATTGCCGGGAACTGCAAGAACAGGCTCAATAACGGAAAGCCCCTCTTTGTATTCGCCTGAGTGGAAAGCGTGCATCGATTTTCCCAGCGAGGCAAGAAGCGAACCGGTTGAGTCGGCACGGATACCGTTTTTAATCCACATACGCAGTTTTACGGCGTCATTTGCATAAAAAGACGTATAACGGCGCTCCAGCGTCCGCAGCTGAATTTCCGCAAACTCGAAATCGCCCGCAAAAAAATCGGCCAGCCCAAGATAATACCGCGCCCGTTCGGATAAATCGGATGATTCTGTATTGCGGTCGGCCCGGGTGAGCGCCTGACGCGCTTTTATGTAATCCTTTTCAAACAATGCAATTCGGCCCTCGGCATAGTAGGCATAGTCGTCGTCGGGTTCAACAACCCCGGTCATTCTGTTGTACCATTCACTTGCCAGCGATTGATCCTTAAATTGATCGAGGGAGATATCGATCAGCAGCGCAAAAACCCTGTCGGCCCGGTCATAGTTTGGTGCATCTTCAATGAGCGCAGCGGCGGTCTGGTATGCGCGCATGGTACGTTCTTCAACCATCTGTGCAACCGCAGTGTTATTTTGCCGGAGATCACGGCTCCACTGATAGTAGGTAAAGGCCAGTTCCTCCATCGAACGGAACCTGTTGATGCCGGTGTCATTTTCAGCATAATACGTGTAGGCTTCTGCGGCATACTCATACTGTCCGGCAGACTTCAGCTGATGGCCGAGCGACATGAGTGAATAGATGGTGTAGGATGTTTGCTCTTCATAATACCTGGCAAAGTTAAGTGCCCTCTCATATTCAGAGGTTTCCAGCAGGAACCATGTGAGCAGCTGATAAAGCTGGGAGTATGAAGTGGTTGTGATGTCTGCCTCGAGAAGCATATCCTCAAGCTCCATTGCCGCGATCTGGTAGAGGCTCTGGTCACGGCTCCTCAAAAAACGCTGCTGCACCATCGCTATCTGGTCAGGATTTTCGATCACGAGGCGAAAAAACTCTTTTACGGCTTCTTCGAACCGGCCGGCCTGCATATAGCTGTTTGCCAGTTCGTTGAGGAAAAGAGTGGGGTTTTGCATCTCCTCCCTCGCTGCAAGATACGTTTCGGCGGCGCTGCCGTACTCCCGCCGGTTCTTCATGGACGATGCCACGGAATAGTAGGTCTGAATGTCTTTCGGATTCTCTTCCAGAACCCGGTTCCAGATAGAGAAAGACTCCTCTTTTTCGCCTTTCATATGCAAAATTTCAGCCAGCCGCAGTGAGGGCTGAAGCCTCAGGCGATCGTTTTCGAGCTGTCCGCGTGCCGTTTCCTCCGCTTCATCCAGTCTGTTCAGTGCAACCAGGCACTCGATATAGCGGTCAAAAAAGATGAATGCATCCGGATTGCTTTGGTGCAGGCTTCTCATGATAGGCAAGGCCTCATCATAATTTTCCTGCTGCATCAGGCGGTTAGCCTGCTGAAAATCAGACCCGGTATCCTGCCTGGCCTGCAGGCCGGTGGCTGTAAGGAGCAGCAGAACAACTGCAAGTGCCGTTTTGGGTGTAAGGGTTTTCATGTTATCAGATGCAAAAATATCTCTTTATGAACAGCAGGCATCTCCGCCTTTAATTTTTGGTAGAAAGCGTTCATCGGGAAACCTACCACATTGTAATAATCGCCTGAAATTTCACGTATGAAGAGGGCTCCAAGATCATCCTGTATCCCGTATGCGCCTGCTTTATCCATCGGACTGCCGGTTTGTACATAGAAAGCGATCTCTTCCTGCGTTAACGGTGAAAAGGTTACTTTTGTTCTCTCAAACAGAGAAAAGGAGTATTCGATTGCACCGTTATGTCCAAGCGTCCCTGCCCAGACTCCGCTGAACACCTCGTGCGTGCTGCCGGAAAGCCCGGACAGCATCTCTGCTGCTTCTTTTTCAGAGACGGGTTTCCCCAGAATATCGGAGCCTGCCACCACAATTGTGTCTGCGGCTATTACCAGCGAGTTTTGATGCCGGGCTGAGACATCCCTGCCTTTCTGTTCCGCCAAAGAGATGACGATGTCGGAGGGAGCGAGGGCCGGGTCAATCACTTCATCCAGACCGGAGGGGTCTGTTTCAAACTCAAGGTTCATCTGCCTGAATAGCTGAGCCCGCCTGGGGCTTGCCGATGCAAGTATGATTTTCATAAAATGCCTGACGTTACAGATGAATTTTTTCTGTTATTCAAAGAATTGAATAACTTAACGAATCGTTGACCATCAGTAAACAGAATTTATTCCAGTCACTGCTTTTGCAGTTAGTGCCTGCAGATATCTGCAGGCGGAATGTCTTAAAATGAATTCCGGTGCCGTTCGCGGAGAATCGACTGCTGCCGGGCAATAAGTAACAGATCAAACGGATACCATGTCAGCCAGGAAAACCAAAAATCAGGATGCCAAACCGATGCTCTTTTCTCCTCTCAACTATAAATTGATTGGACTCGGCGTTATGCTGATAGCCGCCGGCTTTACGGCAATGAAACTTGAAAATGAAGTATATGGACTGATATCCCTTTATATTTCGCCCGTGGTTATCCTGGCCGGTTACATTACCGTAATTTATGCCATATTGAAAAAAGACCACAAGCTTGACGAGCCATCCGAAAACGCTACCACCTGATTCTGATTCTTGGACCGACTGACCAACTATTTTTTCGGTTTACTGATTATCTACCTGTTCATCATGGAGGGGAGAGCCAACGATCATCTGATGATTCTGACCGGCCTTGGCCTGTCCATGGTTATTGCATACCTGGCTTTTCTGCTGAAGTGGATTACACTTGACGCCGTAAAACCCGTGATCATACTGGGTACGGTTACCCTGGGGTTCGGGGGATGGTGGCTTGCACTTGCACTGATATACTTTTTCCTGAGCAGCAGCCTGCTCTCCATGCTTCGGAAACGGCTGAATCCTGAAGAGGAACTCGACTTTACTCCCGGAACCACGTCTGCGCCTGACTACAGGAGAGACGGATTCCAGGTTTGGGCCAATGGCTTCTGGCTTGCCACATTTGTAACAGTCTGGTTTCTTACCGGTATAGACACGTTCTGGATTGCTTCACTTGCGGTCATTGCCGCCGCAACATCCGATACCTGGGCGACGGAGATAGGCACCATCCGCCCCGGAAAAACCCGCCGTATCGATACCTTCAGGCTTGTTGAGCCCGGAACGGATGGCGGCATCAGTTTCAAAGGCATTTTGGCTGCACTGCTGGGCAGTTTTTCGACGGCACTCTTTATTCTTCCCGTGTTCGGGTATATCGTTATAACGGCGACCATCGTATTTGTATCCGGCTTTCTCGGGTCTCTGATCGATTCAATGGTTGGCGCTGTGTATCAGAACAGGGAAGAGAACGAGCTTGAGGAGTCTGGCGGGCATTTCTCCAGATCTCCGCAAGTACAGCGGAACAATTTAGTAAACTGGGTTGCCACCGGAACCGGAGGTCTTCTCACACTCATAATCCTAAACATCATCTCTTTATGAAGAAGTGGTATAAAAAACTTCATTGGCAAATTATTATCGGCCTTGTGCTGGGTCTGATCTGGGGGTTATTTTCAAGCGTTGCGGGGCTCAATGAGTTCACCAGCGAGTATATCAGGCCGTTCGGAGATATTTTTGTCACACTTCTGAAATTGATCGCCATTCCGCTTGTTCTTGCATCACTGGTTGTGGGTATTTCCAACCTGAATGATATGTCTAAACTGTCCAGGATGGGGGGTAAAACGATCGGAATTTATATGATCACGACAACCCTGGCTATTGTGATCGGGCTTACCGTGGTGAATGTGATGCAGCCGGGCAAAACCCTGCCGCTGGAGACGCGGACCAGCCTGATGGAGAGTTATACGCAGGATGTGGGCGACAGGGGTGAGGCCGCTCAGGAAGTCCTTGATCGCGGTAACCTGCAGTTTATCGTCGATATTGTGCCGGAAAATTTCTTTGAGGCCGCATCCGACAACGGGAATATGCTTCAGGTCGTGTTTGTGGCGATTCTATTGGGGCTTGGTATTGTCAACATCCCCTTACAGAAGGGGGAACCGCTTATCAATGTGTTTGATTCGCTGAATGAAGTGATCATCAAGATCGTGGACCTCATTATGAAAACGGCTCCCTATGGTGTATTTGCACTTATGGCGGTTGTCATTGTTGATCTGGCGGGCGATGACCTGGGGCAGGCGCTGAATTTGCTGAGTGCCTTGGGCTGGTACTGTCTGGCGGTAGTGATCGGGCTTTTTCTTCACGTGCTGATTGTTTACTCAAGTCTCTTCAAAGTGTTCAGCAAGATGAAGCTGCGTGACTTTTTCAAGGCCATACAGCCTGCTGTACTTCTTGGGTTCAGTACCAGTTCGAGTGCAGCCACCCTGCCGGTTACCATGGAGAGAGTGGAAAAGAACCTGGGCGTTGAAGAAGAGGTCTCCAGTTTTGTACTGCCCGTGGGAGCCACCATCAATATGGACGGCACGAGCCTCTACCAGGCGGTGGCGGCCGTATTTATTGCACAGGCTCTGGGCATGGATTTATCGATCGCCCAGCAGCTAACCATTGTAATAACCGCCACACTTGCATCGATCGGGGCAGCCGGGGTGCCGGGCGCCGGAATTATCATGCTGGTTATCGTACTTCAGGCCATACAAGTGCCCGTTGAGGGAATAGCGCTGATACTGGGTGTCGACAGAATTCTGGACATGATACGTACGGCCGTAAATATCACCGGTGATGCGGCGGTATCTGTTGCAGTTGCCCATACGGAAGGTAAACTGGGAGCTCTCCACTTCGATGAAGAAGATGAATTTCCTGACGATGAATGAAACAAGTGAGCTCTTCAGGAGTTATCACTACCTGATATCTTAAATCCAATTATCTGATCAAACCGGTTTTTACACGTATGTTACCTACTGTAGTTCTTGGATTACTGCTGTTTGCCGGCGGTGTTGAAAGCTCCGCAGCGATCACTGCGCAGCATGAATCAACACCATCAGACAGCACAACCACTCTGCTAGCCGACAGCAGATTTAATGAAGGCGTGGATGCCTTTTACAGAACAGACTGGCAAACGGCAGATTCCGTTTTCAGCGAGCTTAAGAAGGAACACCCCGACGACCCGATGCCCTGGTTTTTTTCGTCCATGATGCCGTTCTGGGAGTATTTTTTTATTGAACAGACGCCGGAAAATGCGGCAGAGTTTCTGGAAGAGTCCGAAGTAGCCGTCAAGCTGAGCGAACAGCAGTTAGACCG
This sequence comes from Rhodohalobacter mucosus, assembly GCF_003150675.1. Taxonomy (NCBI): domain Bacteria; kingdom Pseudomonadati; phylum Balneolota; class Balneolia; order Balneolales; family Balneolaceae; genus Rhodohalobacter; species Rhodohalobacter mucosus. Next base: position 505,789 of record NZ_QGGB01000005.1, read on the forward strand.
CCAGCCAAGCGATACAACAATGGTGCTTTTGCTCAGCGGACTGCACGGCTACCGCAGTCTTGTAGCTGCAGGGGAGAGTGAATACCGGGTTGCTATCAGCAGCGGTCTTGCAGGATTTAACTTCACGCGCAAGTTGCTCTCGCTGGGCTCCGATCGTCCGGATGCCCGGATCGGACGCGGCATGTTCTATTACATGGTGGGAAGCATACCGCGAGAAATGCGGTGGGCAAGCAACATGGTTGGGTTCAGGGCGGATGCGGAACAGGGATTTGATGAACTGAAAAGGGCGGCCGAAAGTGACAGCCACGTAAGCATCGACGCCAAAATGATGCTTATGTACCTCTACAACAAGGAGGAGAGATTTAATGAATCGCTTGAATATGCAGAGAAGCTGACCAATGAATTTCCCGGAAATATCATATTCAGGTATAAAACGGCTGAAATTCATGAGAATGCCGGCAACATTGATCAGGCGATCGCGTTTTACGAAGATGTTACTCAGATGAATAACAGCGGTTTCGGCAGAATACGAAGCCTCAGCAGTGAAAAGATTCGTGAGTTATCGGGCATGGCTGATTAACATTAGAAAACGCTCTGAAAGGTTCAATTTTTGTCGGTTTTTTATTAAATCACATATGGTATTTTTCACTACAGAAAATCGCCTATGGGGGTAATGCTACCGTTCAGTTTTACACGTATAGCTGCACTGACTACGGTCCTTTTATCGATCTTTTTTTCAGGGAACTTACAGGCACAGGTTGCTCTCACCGATGCATCGCTGTTCCGGGTGTCGTTTACTCTGGGTGAGACGATGACGGATAACGGAAGGGCCGTGCTTTCGGTTGATGACATGGCGAAAGCCGATGCGTCCTTAAGCTATGTAAATGTGAACGGCCCGGCCCGGCAAGCGGAACTCCCGCCTTACTTCTACCTGGAGCTGGCAAACGGCAGGGTTGCGGTATCTGCGCTCAATCCGTCAGGCACTGCCACAGATAACAATGTATATGCATACCTTCCCCTTATAAACGAAACGGACTATGCCCTGTCCGGACTCAATGCCGCTTTCGATTTTCTCTACCGCGCAAATGACGAAATGAGGGGAGAGCTGACCCTCCAGGTGAAAACGGGAACCCGTCCGTGGCTGGATGTGGCCGGCAGCAAAACGAGGCTCTCGGATTTGTCGTCTGACGGACCCGATGAATGGCAATCGTTCTCCATTCAGACAACCATCGACAATATCTATACCCGGCAGGGGGATTCAATTGAATTCAGATGGGTTCTGGATTCTGCGCCCGGCACACCATTGCCTCTTGTGATCCAGGCGATAGAAGTACGGGCGGAGACAACCGTTTCCGAACCGCTCGAGCCGGGCAGCCTGATTATTACCGAAATTTTTGCCGGGCCCGACCAGAATGGCTCCGAATATATTGAGCTCTATAATCCCACCGCGAGCAGTGTATCGCTGACAGGCCTCAGCGTCCGCTCGGGTGACAATTCGTTTGTGGTACAGCGAGACGAGGAGGTAAAACCCTACAGTTACTATGTTCTCGCCGAATCGGGAATGGAGCCGATCCTGGAATCGACACCCCGCTACCTTTACTATGGACGCATTCTGAGCTCAGGCAGCGGTTTTATTGAACTTTATATGGGCGGCGAGGAGGCGGCCAGGGCCGCTTACGATATCTCCGAACCCTTCTCTTCCGTAGAGCTGGGCCGGACGATCAGCGGTTTTGATGGATATTCCAGCATGCAGGACTTCAATTCGTCGATGTCTGACCTGGGTAACGGGATGAACGGGTCGCCCGGGTACCGTGGCAATTCCGTGCGTCACTTTTCCACTATGCTGGAGGCAGGTCATCCATATCTTGCATCCATACCCGGTTTGCTGCCCGAAAGTATGAACCGGTTGCTGTATACCGAAGCGCAAATCCTGAACCTTGATGGTGAAGCTGTAAGGCCCGGTGACATGCTTCCCGGGCAGCCCTACCTTTTCCGGTCAGGGCAAACCGCTCAGCAGATTCGACTTTTTGCTGAAGAGTCGGCTGCCGCACTCTACTCCGGAGGGCCGCTAAAAACCGCAGAGGGAAACAGTGCTTACTCCTTTCTGACGCTTCCGCCTGTTACGGGACTCACGCTTTCCGGACTGATAAATGAATTTAGTCAGCCGGTTGTGCCCGCAGTACAGGTTTGGGATCCGGATAAAGAACGGTTTGATGTAATCTACTCTGATGATGTCGAACTCAACAGCTGGAATGCAATGATCATCAATGAGAATGTGCCGCAGCCTCTGGAGGCCAGGACGGGTACAGCCTCGAGAGCGCCGCTTGAGAGAATGATTACATTCAGCTTGTACGAGGAAGACGGTAGCAGCGAAATACTCCGGGATCAAAGTTATCTTACGTTTATGCCCGGCTACTGGACCGAATCAGGCCGAAGGTACGACCTGCCGAAACTTCTGCCGCTCTCAGCAGATGTTCAGTCCGCCGGTGACAAGGAGATCTCGCTCTTTTATCTGAGGAATGCGGAAAGCAACCAGCAGGGAAACAGTTTTACCCACCTTCCATTTGAGCCTTCTCAGGATTACAGGATAAGCGCAGATCTCCGTTCAACAAAGCGCAGTATGCAGACGGTATTAAGATGGTCGCTGACAGATGAAATACCCGACGAATGGGAGATTACGCTAACAGACCGCTTTACGGGCCAGCAGATCGATATGCGCGGGCAGTCCAGTTACCGGTACAGGCACGCAGCCGGGGATCTTATTGTTACAGATGAAGATGCTGAGGGAAGCTCACCGGTTAGCGTATTGCAGCTGCCGCCGCAGTCAGACGACCGGTTCAGTATTTTGATCAGTCCATATGAGTCGCCATTGGGGTTGCAGGAAGAGGCTGAGCAGCCGGGAAGCGTTGAACTGAGGCAGAATTATCCGAATCCGTTTAATCCGGCCACAAATATTGTCTATTTTATACCGGATAACCGGCAGATAAAGATCGGGGTCTACAATGTTGTAGGGCAGCAGGTGGCTACGCTGGTCGATGAAGTAATGAGCGCCGGAGAGCATACAGCAACATGGAATGCATCCGACATGCCAAGCGGAATCTATATAGTTCAGCTTGAGTCCGGAAATCAGGTATTTACCCGAAAAATAACATTGATTAAGTAAGAAGAAACCTGAATCTTACGGATGTAATATCACATCGTCATTTAATTTCAAACTCAATTACTATTTTACTCTTCAATGCAGTTTAAAACAGCTCAGGGGTTAGATATCCCTGAAATAGGGCTTGGTACTTATAAACTTTACGGAAAAGAATGCAAGAGGGTCGTTACTGAAGCAATTAATTTGGGCTACAGGCATATCGATACGGCTCAAATGTATAAAAACGAACAGGAGATCGGGGATGCGATCCGTTCTTCAAAAGTGGACCGCGGGGACCTGTTTCTGGCAACCAAGGTATGGCACACCAACCTGGAACACGATGATGTGCTTCAGACGGTGGAAGACAGCCTGAGGGCGCTTCAAACCCCCTATGTCGACCTATTGCTGATCCACTGGCCGAATAAAATGTATCCTCTCGAAAAGACACTGGAAGCGCTCATGGTGCTCCGTGATCAAGGCAAGGCACAAGCCGTGGGCATCTGCAATTTCCCAATGGATCTGACGCGTAAAGTGGTTGAAGACCTGCGGATACCGATCTTTACAAATCAGGTTGAATATCACCCCTTTCTGGCCCAGTTCGATCTGCTGGATTATTCCTACGATCATGATTTTCTGATTACGGCCTACAGTCCGCTTGCCCAGGGTGAGGTATTCCAGAATGAAACGCTCAAAAAAATCGGTGAAGAGCATGGCAAAACTGCCGGACAGGTATCGCTTCGCTGGCTTATTGAGCAGGAAAATGTGATTGCCATACCTAAAGCATCGAGTGCAGATCATCTAAAGGAGAATCTTGATATCTATGATTTTGAACTGACCGATGAGCAGTTTGAAACGATCGATGAGATTGAAAAAAACCGGCGCCTCGTCAACCCCAGCTTTGCTCCCGACTGGGGATCGTGAACCTTCGGGCATGTGCCGATAACGGGTTACACGTACCTGTATAAAAAGGCTTTAAGGGTCTTTTGACCAGGCTGAATGCGATATGCATGCAACGCCGGGCATCCGTTTAGCGCCTGTCACGTAACTCCGCTGCAAGGCGCTGCGGAACGATATTGCGGATCTGATTTTTATAGTATTAACTGAACAACATTTAATAATTGAATCACACATGCTTAAAACATCAGATTACCTCATACTCTCTGCGGCACTTGCATCCATGATCCTCTCGATCTATTTATGGTTCAGCGGCCAGCAGGATGCCGGACTATTTGTAGGAATCTGGGTCCCCTCTATCCTGGGATTTGGCGCCTATTTTAAAATTATTCAGTACAGGAGTAAATTATGAGCATTCCTTTTCTGTTTTCATCCGGTATTATCGTCGTTATCCTGGTAGGAATCGGCCTGTTCTTCACCTTTAAAGAGTTCGGCGAGATGTATGATCATCCGGAGTCATACAGACTGGACAGGACGTCAGACCCCAAAATTGTGTCTGACGATGACGATGAAAGCCTATAGCCAGACAGAAACTGCGGCAGAAATGGGCTCAAATTTCTCACCGTCACCTTTACCTTTGTAGAGCGTCTGGGATACGTTCACGCCGCTGTCTGCCTGCTCTGCCTTTTGTGCGATATAGATCTCGTCTCCCTCAACGCATTCTGCCATATACTGTATGTTGAGCTCTCTGCAGGCGCGTCCGTTGGTTGCGCTGTCTGAAAGATAGCCGGTAAACCAGCTGATGTACGCCACATTATTAACGTGCCCGTTCATGTCAAGATGATGCTTCCCGACCCACGTAACCGGCGTGGTTTCTTCTTCAGGTGAGAGAGGAACTGTTTTAAGCGGTTTTTTGTCGGGCTCGACGATATGGGACGGTTCTTTAAGTCCCAGCTTCAGGATCTCTCCCGGTAAACGTACAGGCCGGCGGGTTTTCAGATTGAGCACCATCCACTGGCTTACCGCTGCTGCCAGCCGCTGCCCGTCCGGGTCGAGCAGTTCATAATCCCGCATCGCGCGAAGGCCGTCACCCTCTGACGGACGTGTTTTTACAATAACCTCATCCCACCTCGAAGGGTACCGGTACAGATGAATATTCATTTTCCAGAGTACCCATGTGAGCCCCTCTTTACGGAGCTGTGAAATATCGAACTGCAGATGATCGGCATGAATGCCGGCCGCTTCCTGAAAATAGTTGCAGATAGACGCAGTGGTTGCCCGTCCGCGGTCGTCCACTTCATAAGAGCGGACTTTGAACGGTACGGTGTATTCACGCTGCAGAGAGTTGTCGTGGTTCATCGGTGTTAATATAAAAAAAGAGTGGATCGGTGGTGCGACGGGGAAAATAACGAACTTGAAGCGACTTGAAAAAAGGTGTTCGCTGACTGAAGCGGCTCCTGAAGGTACCGAGAGGCGGATAAGGGGATAAAAATGGGATTCACAGTGGAGCCTGGCGAAAAGCCGGAGTGGATATAAAGATGGAAAACACCTTTAAATTAACGTTCAAAATGAAATGATTTTTAAGCTATAGAAGGTATTGATCCAGTGCTTTGTGGATAACATCGGGAATTTGTGGATAACTGACGTCCCTTATCGAAATCCCCGATTTTAGCACATTTGAAGGGGATTTTGAGCCCTGAAGGCTTTTTCTGCCCGATCTGAAAGAGTGGCCGGAGGGCTCTGGAAGGTGTCCGTTCATCAGGGTGAAACAGGTTGCAGTTTGACCCTGAGCCGCGCTGAAGAGCCGGTGTGGATAATTAAGGCTTTTTGTGGAAAAGTATTCATTTTTTTTCTTGCTGTCTCTTGCTCTCTCGGATATATTGCAAGGCACAATATTACGCTTCGGGCACACCCATTTGCCCTCCCCAAAACGTTATTTTTATCACCTTTTAAGAGTTAACCCGATTTATGCAATTTGAACGTCTCTACACCAAGTCTGACTGGAAGAATCCATATGGTAAAATCAAATTTGAAAAGCGAAAATCTGAAATAAAGAATCCTGACGGTTCGCTGATCTTTCAGATGGAGAATGTGATCGTGCCCAGCAGCTGGTCGCAGGTTGCCACGGATATCATCGCGCAAAAATATTTCAGGAAAGCGGGCGTACCTGCGAAGCTGAAAAAGGTGAAGGAGAAAGACGTTCCGGTATGGCTGCAGCGTTCTCAGCCGGATACCAAAGCACTTGAGAAACTGGATGAGGAGGAGCGGTACTCCCATGAAATTGACAGCCGTCAGGTTTTCCACCGACTGGCAGGGTGCTGGACCTACTGGGGATGGAAACACGACTATTTTAAATCCGAAGAGGACGCCAAAGCGTTCTACTCGGAACTCTGCTACATGCTGGCCAACCAGATGGCGGCACCCAACAGTCCGCAATGGTTCAATACCGGACTGCACTGGGCCTACGGCATCAACGGTCCTGCACAGGGGCACTACTATGTAGATGCGAAGACCGGCAAGCTCACCAAATCAAAGGATGCCTACACCCATCCGCAGCCTCATGCCTGCTTTATCCAGAGCATCGACGACGATCTGGTGAACGAAGGCGGCATCATGGATCTCTGGGTGCGTGAAGCGCGCCTGTTCAAGTACGGCTCCGGAACCGGTTCCAACTTCTCCGCACTGAGGGGAGAGGGAGAGCAGCTGAGCGGCGGCGGTAAATCGTCCGGACTGATGAGTTTCCTCAAGATCGGCGACCGTGCAGCCGGCGCCATCAAGTCGGGCGGAACCACACGCCGGGCGGCCAAGATGGTGACCCTTGACCTGGACCACCCCGACATTGAAGCCTACATCAACTGGAAGGTGAAGGAGGAGCAGAAGGTGGCCGCCATCGTGGCCGGCTCCAAGGTTGTACAGAAGCACCTGAAGAATATCATCAGCCTTTGCCACCAGCCGATCGAGATCGAGGGCAAGATGTACAACGGCGCCATCAGCCGCGATCCGCTTAAAAACAAGGAGCTGGCAACGGCCATCAAAAGCGCCAAGCGCGAGCAGGTACCGCTCAACTACATCGAGCGCGTCATTCAGCTTGCAGCCCAGGGCTTTACGGACCTTGAATTTGATACCTACGACACCGACTGGAATTCGGAAGCCTACAATACGGTGAGCGGTCAGAACTCCAACAACTCCGTTCGCATCCCGAACAGCTTTATGCAGGCGGTGATCGACGACAAGGAGTGGAACCTGTACGGCCGCATCGAGAAGCGGAAAGCGAAAGAGGAGAACCGTGATCCGCAGCCGATGCACACCCTGCGGGCGCGTGAACTCTGGGATCAGATCGGTTATGCGGCATGGTCGTGCGCCGACCCCGGTACCCAGTATCACGACACCATCAACGAATGGCACACCTGCCCCGAAGACGGCGAGATCAAGGCGAGCAACCCGTGCTCCGAGTACATGTTCCTCGACAACACCGCGTGCAACCTGGCATCGCTCAACCTGATGAAATATTTTACGGATGAGACCGGCAAGGAGTTTGATGTTGCCTCCATCCGTCACGCCACACGCATCTGGACCGTTGTCCTCGAGATCTCCGTTCTGATGGCGCAGTTCCCATCAAAAGAGATCGCGGAGCTCTCCTACATCTTCCGTACGCTGGGCCTCGGCTATGCCAACCTGGGTGCAGCGCTGATGGTGCAGGGCGTACCGTACGACAGTGAGCGCGGCTGCGCCATTGCAGGAGCCATCACCTCCATGATGCACATGAAGTCGTACGCTACAAGTGCGGAGATGGCCGATGAGCTGGGCACCTTCGAAGGGTACGAGCGAAACAGCGAACACATGCAGCGCGTGCTGCGAAACCACCGGCGCGCCGCCTGGAATGTAGCTCCCGAAGAGTATGAAGACCTCACCATCAAACCGAAAGGAATTGACGCCAATCTCTGTCCCGATTACCTGCTGAAGGCAGCCCGCGAAGACAGCGACAACGCGGTGAAAATGGGCGAGGAGCACGGCTTCCGCAATGCGCAGGTCACCGTGATCGCCCCGACGGGAACCATCGGGCTGGTGATGGACTGCGACACCACCGGCATTGAGCCTGACTTTGCCCTGGTGAAGTTCAAGAAACTGGCCGGTGGCGGATACTTCAAGATTATCAACCAGAGCGTGCCGCTTGCTCTCAAGAACCTGGGTTACAAGCCGAAAGAGATCGACGAGATTATCAAGTACGCCAAGGGTCACGGATCGCTGGAAGGCTGTCCGCATATCAATCCCGAAAGCCTGGGTGAGAAAGGATTCACCGAAGAGAAGATCAAGGCGGTTGAAGAGGCCCTGCCCGGAAGCTTCGACATCAAGTTCGCCTTTAACCAGTGGACCCTGGGCGAAGAGTTCTGCACCGAGGTGCTCGGTATCACCGAAGAGCAGCTTTCCGACTTTAACTTCGATATGCTGCGCTATCTCGGTTTCTCCAGGGAGCAGATCCAGGAAGCCAACGACTATGTGTGCGGCACGATGACCGTGGAAGGCGCTCCGTACCTGAAGGACGAGCACCTGGCCGTATTCGACTGCGCCAACAAGTGCGGACGCATCGGAACCCGGTACATCTCTCCGAAAGGCCATATCAACATGATGGCCGCGGCACAGCCGTTTATCTCCGGCGCCATTTCGAAGACCATCAACCTGCCCAACGAGGCTACGGTTGAGGACATCAAAGACGCGTACATGCTCTCCTGGCAGCACATGCTGAAAGCCAATGCGCTCTACCGCGACGGCTCCAAGCTGAGTCAGCCGCTCAACTCGATGAGCGACGTGCTCGAGGAGATCGAGGAGGAGGATGACGAGATGACCGCGGCCGCGCAGGACAAAGTGGTGCAGACGGCCGAGAAGATCATCCACAAGTATGTGGCGCGCCGTCAGCGTCTGCCGTTCCGCAGAAGCGGCTACACGCAGAAGGTGAAGATCGGCGGACAGAGCATGTACCTGCGAACCGGCGAGTACGACAACGGCCAGCTGGGCGAGATCTTTATCGACATGCACCGCGAGGGCGCGGCATTCCGAAGCCTGATGAACTGCTTTGCGATCTCCATCTCCCTCGGCCTGCAGCACGGTGTGCCGCTTGAGGAGTTTGTGGATGCGTTTGTGTTCACCAAGTTTGAGCCGAGCGGCATGGTAAGCGGCAGCCCGCACGTGAAGATGACCACCTCGGTGATCGACTACATCTTCCGCGAGCTGGCGGTAACCTACCTGGAGCGTGAAGACCTGGCCCACGTTGCCCCCGAAGATATTCTGACCCGCAAACTGCGTCCCTCCGAAGAGGATGAAATTGCTGAAGAGGTAGCGCGGCGGGTTACAAAAAAAAAGGTGAAGCCGGTTAGTGAGGAGGTGACCGCCGCAGCGGCGCAGCAGCAACAGGCTGCCGACGAAGCGGAGTCCGACTACGACCGCGCTAAACAACTGGGCTATACAGGCGACTCGTGCCCCGAGTGCGGGAGCATGACCATGATCCGCAACGGTACATGTTTGAAATGCATTACCTGCGGGTCAACAACCGGATGCTCCTGATTTAGCAATCAACCAAGCAAAAAATCCGTCCCGAATGGAACCGGGAACGGATACACAGACGACGACTGACATGTCAATAGTTTAAATCATGCCCGGCGGGACGAAATCCTGTCGGGCTATTATTTGCTTGTGAGCCGTCAGCTTTCAGCCATCAGCTGTCAGCTATAACGGTTCAGAATTTCTGAGTCGTTTCGGTTTCAACAATACCGAAATGGTATGTTTATTGAATTGAATTGGAATGAGATGAGAGACTTCCCGGGCCAATTGTTTCTCCGGCCGCAGGCAACGTGACTGAAGCATCATTGCATAAGAGCAATAATCAGAACCCAGGAGATAGTTGCAACACCAACCTGCACAATTACACACAGAGCATGGTCCGGATTAGGTTGGATTTGAGAGGCTTGTCCCGTTTTACAGTCATAAGCCCTGTGCCCGGCATTTTTTCAGAGAATCAGGAAGGCGGCTCATCATACTTTTCATTGGCTGAACCGGAAATGGTGAATCCCTTGTAAACAGATCTTCGATAACAGTCCAAAACTGAAAGCAGTTATCAAAGATTCTTATCGAACATTCTATGACCGATTTCGCTGTTTAAGCTCTATTTAGTTGTATGAAAATGAAAATTTTGACATTATCATCCATAAGCAATGTTGCTAATATATATGTTATAACTTTAGTTCTTATTCATTTCATCATTTAAATAATGTTTGACAAAGATACAGAGATTGCACAAAAGCTATTATCAGAGTATAAAAAATTGAATTTAACAAAACCTAATGAAAATTGGCCTAATGATATTATAAGAGCACTTAATTATCTTAATGAAAATCTTTTTGAGTTAGATACTACCGTTAAAGACATGAAAGAAAAATGCAGAATATCACAACAAAATATTTCATCTAGATTTAATAACTATGTGGGCAAATCACCAATGAAATACTTATCAAGCCATCGGATTCAAGCTGCTAAATTAATATTAAGGTCTAATGAAATAAATCTCTCTAAGGCAAAAATCGGATTTTTAGTAGGGTATGATAAGCCATCTACATTCACGAAAGCTTTTCAGAGGAATTAATAGATGCATTTTTCAATAAAAAATTCAATACTTATTTCTCTATCCACTTGATAATTTTTAAGTAATGTAAAGGCGCACAGGGATAAAACATGTGTAATGCTAAAACATTAACTAATATTATGAAAACCATGAGAAAGTATTTATCAATTACAATTACGGTATTACTTTTAACCTTAACCATAGTTTCTTGCAATATTTTTCAAACAGATGACAAAAAGACTGATTTCGAACTATCTTTTGCTGACTTTGAAAAAGTTGGAGTAATTCATAATGAAGGGCTAGATTTAATTAAAAATTACATTAGTGAAAATAGAGATATCCTAAGAGATCGCGATAAACTCATCAATAAAATTAATGAGTTATCTGTGCTTTCAAGTAACATTGATGAGGAAATTAATACACTTCCTCTTATTGATCTTAATGTTATATCTTTGTCGACAATTAATTTTGTCGATGAAAAATTCGACAATGATAAAAGCACTGACTTATTATCGGCTAATTCAATATCAGACCCATCAGGCTTGATTCCAGATACATTATGGAATCAATTTTCTTCAACTGCAAGAAATTTTGTCATTGAATTGTCTGAAATTCATGACTCATATAATAGCTTAAGTCAACTATATTTCTCTATTGAGAATTTCGTAATGTCTGTCCAATCTTCTTCTATAATTGAAGAAGAAAAAATAGCGTTGTTCACAGGAGCTTATACTGCTTATTATTCAAATGAATACTGGACATACAATAATGACGATTGGGAAGCACTGCATTTTGATGACGGAAATTCCATGACAAAAAGTTTGCATACAGCCAATTCGTCATCCAGTTCTTGGAGAACACACGTTCGAGCAGATATCGGAGGTGGAATAGTTGGAGGTGCAATGGGAGCCAGAGCTGGTGCTATTGCCGGAGCAACAGCAGGAGGTGTTGGTGCTTTGCCTGGAGCCGTATCTGGCGCAGTAAGTGGTGGTATAGCAGGTTCTGTGGGAGCATCAGCTGCATCAATTGTGTTAAGCTGGTTTTAACTAAAACTTTAATATTCGTAGACATGAAAGTTCATTTTATAATAGAAATTATATTTGCTTTTGTTGCCTTGCTTTTAATCAATATATACTATGTTGAGTTAAGTATATTAAAAGCAACAATTGTTTCTGGAATAACTACTATAATTTTGGGTTTTACAGTTTATTTTCTTTTTATAAAAAATAAACTCAATGCAACATAAATTTATATTGTAGCCGTGTATTATAATTTTAAAAAAGCCTGGTTTCTTTACTGATTCTGGGCTTTTTTTGTTATAACAATGCAAATCAAGCGGACACGTTTGCGGTTAGTGCCTTACGCTCAAATACTTAGCCGTGCCGCTTATTTGCCAAACCGTTATAAATCAAGAACTCAACATTCTTACATAAACAGATGACCTACGCCCTTAGATGAATCAAAAATACTCCTTCTGCTGCGCAATTTTTTTAACAA
>NZ_QGGB01000006.1:300000-417940 GCF_003150675.1 Rhodohalobacter mucosus
CCATGGATACCATAGCAGAGAAAAAACAGGGAACAGCAGAAATGGAAGATTTCATGCCTATCATGGGTACGGATTATGTCGAGATATACACCAGCAATGCGAGGCAGGCTGCCTATTTCTACCAGTCTGCTTTCGGATTTCATCCCGTTGCACATTGCGGACTCGAAACCGGGACAAGGGATCGTGAGTCGTATGTAGTGCAACAGGATAAAATACGGCTGGTTTTGACGTCTCCGCTAAAAAGCGGAACGGAGATCGGAAAGCATATCGACACGCACGGAGATGGCGTCAGGGTAATTGCACTATGGGTTGATGATGCCGCTTACGCCTATAAAACAGCCATCGACAGGGGAGCAGAATCCTATATGGAACCGATGGTGGAGCGCGACGAACACGGAAAGGTTGTGCGTTCCGGAATAAAAATATATGGTGATACAGTACACATCTTCGTAGAAAGAAAGGATTACAAAGGTGTTTTTTTGCCGGGATATGAGTCGTGGGATTCCGGAATGGAAATCAAGCCGATTGGCCTGAAATACGTAGACCATATGGTGGGTAACGTGGAGCTTGGCAGAATGAATTACTGGGTGAAATTTTATGAGGATGTGCTTGGGTTCCGCCAGATGCTTTCTTTTGATGACAAGGACATCTCAACCAAGTACACTGCACTGATGAGCAAGGTGATGAGCAATGGAAACGGGCGCATCAAATTTCCTATCAATGAGCCGGCCAAAGGTGCAAAGAAATCACAGGTTGAGGAGTATCTTGACTTTTATGAGGGTCCGGGCGTTCAGCACGTTGCCGTTGCAACCGACAACATTATAGAGACCATTTCAGAGCTGCAGTCACGCGGTGTACAATTCCTTTCTATTCCGGATACATATTATGACGAATTGGAAGAGAGAGTGGGAAAAATCGATGAGCAAACCGATACACTCAGGAAACTGGGTATTCTGGTTGACCGTGATGACGAGGGATATCTGCTCCAGATATTCAGCAAACCCATACAGCCGAGACCCACGATGTTTTTTGAAATAATTCAGCGCAAAGGCGCCACGTCATTTGGCAAGGGCAATTTCAAAGCGCTGTTCGAAGCGATAGAATGTGAGCAGGAGCTCAGGGGTACACTGTAGAGGCAGCCAGGGCTTCACAGATCTGTCTGCTTTGTTTTATATCCGTTTTCAGATTTTGTACGGTTGAATCAAAATTTGTTACTTATCCATCCAGGGCCTGGAAATCATAGGGAGTGGGCGGACTGTGTAGACTAGTTCCGGAAGTGCTGCCCTTACATAATGAATTGCAGGTATTATTATGAGAGTTCATAGGTAAAAACGACGCTTACAATAAGTAGAGATCACAAAGGCTGTGTAAGCAGCCTGTTAAATTTCAGGGTATAAAACGATGCAAAAGGAACGCTGGGAAAAAGTAGAGTCCATTCTGGATACGGCATTGACGCTGGATGAAGAATCACGGACTGCTTATATAGAAAAAGCCTGCAGCAGTGACGACGAACTTCTGAAAGAGGTCTATGAACTGCTCGACGCCATTCAGAAATCGGAAGAGACGGATTATTTATCCACCAAACCGGGTAGGGAAAAGATGCTGATGGACGACCTCTCCGGTATTTCCATAGGATCGGTTGAGGATCTGATAGGAAAGCAGATAGGTGCCTTTCAGATTACCGAACAGATAGGATCCGGGGGAATGGGGGCAGTGTATAAAGCTGAACGCGCAAGAGGAGATTTTTCTCAGCAGGTCGCCATAAAGATTGTACAACAGGGCCTTAAATCGCATGACACGGTAAAACGGTTTCGGATGGAGCAGCAGATACTGGCAGCCCTCCATCACCCCCATATTGCCGCGTTATTCGATGGCGGAGTCACTGCGAACGGACTCCCGTTCCTCGTTATGGAGTACGTCGACGGAATGCCTGTCGATGAATACTGCAACCGTAACGCCCTTTCTGTCAATGACAGATTAAAACTGTTTTGCGACATTTGCTCAGCTGTTGAGTACGCACATTCCAACCTGATTATTCACCGGGATCTGAAGGCGGATAATATATTTGTTGATGCAGACGGGCGCGTGAAAATTCTTGATTTTGGAATTGCAAAGCTGCTCGACCATCAGATGAGTGATATGGAGTTATTGGAAACCCGTCCCGGTCAAAAGTTCTGGACTCCAGCATACGCAGCACCTGAGCAGGTTGAAGGTAAAAACATTACCACTTCAACGGATGTGTACGCCCTGGGTGTGCTGCTTAATAAATTGCTGACAGGCCGTTTTCCGATTGATCTCAGCGAAAAATCCATCAGTGAAATCGAAATGCTCATCCGGCAGGCTGAACCCAGGCTTCCATCTCTTCAGGTAAGGGATTCAGCTCAGAGCGAAGAGGTGGCAGTTACCATGAATATGTCGCCTGTGCAGCTTGCACATAAGCTGACTGGCGACCTGGATGCCATTATCCAAAAAGCACTTCGCAAGGAACAGGAAAGCCGTTATCGCTCTGTTGAGCAGCTCTCAGACGATGTTAGCCGGTACCTGAAAGGATTTCCGGTTCATGCACGTCCGGAAAATGCAGCGTATAAAGCCGGAAAATTTATACGCCGGAACAAAGCGCTGGTATTCGGGTCAGCGGCTGTTTTCCTGAGTATTGTAACCGCGACTATACTCAGTGTATCGTTCGCCATTGAAACGAAACAGGCGGAAGAACGGGCACTGGCCCAGGCTGCAGAGGCACAGCGTCAAACGCAGGTTGCCAACTCTGTAAATCTGTTCCTGCAGCAGATTATCGGACAAGCCGATCCCATTACCAACCCGGAGGGCAAGGATCTTACCCTTATGGAAGCTGTGGAGCTTGCCAACGGACTGGTAGAGGAATCGTTTTCAGGCCAGCCAGAAACCGAAGCGGCTGTTCGCTATACCCTTGGAACGGTAGATATGAATCTTGGCCGTCTTGAGAGATCGATCGACCAGCTGAAACAGGCCCTCACGCTTTCACTGGAGGCATTTGGTGAAGAGCATAAACAAACATACGGAGCGCGGTCCCAGCTGGGGCTTGCCTATATCCGAAACGGAAATCTGGAGGAGGCCGAAAATGTTTTGACGGCAGGGCTGGAGGCGGCTCAAAATGCACCTGAGGAAGACTGGAGGGAATCATCCATGGTGCTTAATCAGCTTGGCCTTGTATACCTTTACAGGGGGGACGGTGAGTCTGCCGAACCCTACCTTAGAGCTTCTTATAGCCAGAAAACAGGGATCGATTCTGTTGAGACAAACCACGACCTCACCACGCTGCATAATATCAGCGGAGCTTTGATGATGCAGGGCAAGCTTGAAGAGGCAACAGAACTGGCACAGGACGTAATGGAGCGCCGAATTGCCTATCATAACGGATTTCACCCTGAGGTTGCTCAAAGCCTGAATACGGTTGCCTATATGTTGATGCAGCAGGGGCGAAATGAGGAAGCTCTGCCTATTCGTCTGCAGGATCTTGAAATGCGACAGGAACTGTATGACGGGGATCACCCGGATGTGGCAC
The DNA here is from genome assembly GCF_003150675.1 of Rhodohalobacter mucosus. Taxonomy (NCBI): domain Bacteria; kingdom Pseudomonadati; phylum Balneolota; class Balneolia; order Balneolales; family Balneolaceae; genus Rhodohalobacter; species Rhodohalobacter mucosus. The sequence continues at coordinate 303,542 of NZ_QGGB01000006.1, forward strand.
GCGGCATGCACAATCTGGCCAATCTCTATCACAATCTTGGAAGGCCGGAAGAAGCTCTTCCCATTCAGGAAGAAGCCGTGGCCATGTGGAAACGGACACTGCCCGAAACGCATGCAGATGTTCAGCGTGGCACAATCGTTCTTGCACGGATTCATACAGCACTCAATAATCATGAAAATGCGATAGAACTGAGGCAGGAACAGCTGGATCTTCAGCAAGAAGCTTCAGGTAATAATGTACTTGAGCGCTATCCCCATCTGATCGAAATGATTGAAAACTACTTGCAGCTGGAGGACTACGACGGTGCGGAGGAGGTAGTGAGGGAAGCCATTGCACTCTATGACAACGAAGAGGGCAGAGCGCAGTGGCAGTATCACTCCGGGAATAACCTGTTGGGCGAAATTCTGTATAAAAAAGGATTAACGGTTCAGTCTGAGCAGCTTCTCGCAGAAAGTTCTTCAGCGATCATGGAGATGAAGGATGAACTGAATCCCGCACTTGTTCAGTCGGTATTGCGGAGAACAAACCGCATATTCGGGGAGCTGGGCAGGGATCCGTTGGTTCTCGAGTGATGCCGCAAGAACCAGTTAATCTGTACTGTTCAACTGCCTGTCCTACGGAGCTCATCAGGGTGTGCCGGCCAGCTCGTCATACCGTTTTCTTACCTGCTGAACATCTTCCCACACAGGGCGTTTCCATTGCGGGTTACGGAGCAGGGCGGCCGGGTGGTAGGTTACCGCGAGCTCTGCACCGCGAAACGGATAAAACTGCCCGCGAAGATTTTTGAGCGACTCCTCGCGCCCGAGAAGTGTGGTGCCAGATACCCTGCCAAGACAGAGGATCAGCCTGGGCTGAATAAGATCAATCTGACGCAGCAGATAGGGCAGACTGCGTTCTCTTTCCGCAGTGGACGGATTTCTGTTGCCGGGCGGCCGGTGCTTGAGAATATTGGCAATGTAAACATCCTCACGGCTGAACCGGATGGCCTTTAGTATCTTGTTCAGAAGCTGCCCCGCTGCCCCGACAAAAGGTTCACCCTGAATATCTTCCTGCTCTCCGGGAGCTTCCCCGATAATCATAAGGTCCGCCGACGGATTTCCGACTCCGAATACCAGGTTGGTGTTATCCAGATCTGTTCGAAGCTCATCGGCGGTTTCGCAAAATGAGTACAGATCTTCAAGTGTTGAACATTTGGCCAGGCGTTCTTCGATCGAAAGTGAGACAGGCTCTTCACGTTCTGAATGATCCTGTTCCTTGTCGGTTTCTGAAACCGAATCTGACACTGCATCGGATTCAGATTGAGTATGTGCCGCATCCTTCTGAGTACCGGCACCGTCTGAATCATCCGGTACTGAATCAGGTATGGAAAATGCACCGAATACCTCGTTTTCAAACTCGAGATACTGTAATAGCTCTTTTTCGGTAACTGAATCGGGTTTTTCCATAATACAAATGCAGGTTACAAATGCTACAGGTTGGAGGCAAGCTGCAATTCCGGGTTATTCCCTGCTCCGACGGTTGAAAATCCCATCTTTTTGAGGTAGCGGTTATGTTCTTTATCGCCTCTGCTGGCCCGGATAACACGGATACCCTGGTCAATAAAAAATTCTTTCCGGTCTTTGTACAGATATTCACCGGCTTTAAAGTCACGGTGACTTGGAATCACAAAATCCAGGTCCACATTCAGGATTTCACCTTGCTGATTGCCGCAAACCACTCCAACCGGCATCATTTTGTTAAAAATCATGAGGTTAAAAGAATACCCTTCGTCCGGGTTGTAAGCCGGCTGGTGAGTCATAATTTCGTCCAGATGATATTGCAAAAAATGACTCAAAACCGAATTATCGGGTTTAACCTGTATCAGGTCAAACTCGGTTTTCTTCTGATATATATTAACCAGATGGTAAATATTCACGATCACGATAAACGCGTTCATGGCGGCAACGGGCATCGAATTAATCAGCAAGCCATAAACGGTGAAAGTGATGGCGCCCACCATATTCACTATCCGCAGCTTAACAATACCGCTCATCATCAGTGATATTGCAACCAATAGTGATGCTGCGTAACCGATCAGTTCGTATATAAGGTCCGTTTCCATGGTCAGAGGTGAATACCCGGCAGGGGTTAGTCCGTTTCAATTACTGATTCAACAAAATAGGTAAAATCATTCGCTTTTTTATAGAGTGTAAAAGAGGTTTGAGAGATGAATAGGATTGCACGACAAAAACCGGAATCGGGATATGTAATAGAGATCAAATAGCTGCGAGTGAAAAAAATTCACAGGACAAATCTGAATTGCAGTAAATATTCGATCCGGAAGTTTCTACGCTCAATCTGTATTGAAAGGCTTGAAAAGCAGCGGTCACCGTATGAAATCATCCTTTTTTTTGAAAAATAGCCACCCGATCGCCCACCAGTTTGAGGGAAGCGTTCCGGTTGTCAGCCATCCACCGAAATGTTTTCTCACTGTAAAACGCTACATGCGTATCATCCCTGCGATAGTGCCAGTTTTTGAACCGGTCATGGGATGGAACAAATTTGGTCATCACTCCCAGAAAGCCATGCGGTTTCAGACATTCCCACAGCCTGTCAAATTCGCTGCCCGGATCAAACAGATGTTCAGCTGTTTCGGTTGTGGTAATGAAGTCGTACTGCTTATCGAATACCGAATTGTCGGGTGCGTAAAACGGATCATAAATATTCATTGTATGACCGGCTTCTTCAAACATAAGGCTCAGTGTAGGTCCAGGACCTGAACCGAAATCAAGTCCGTGACTTCCGGGCTTCAGCAATTTCTGAAGAGGTTTGAACAGCTGACTTAAAAATTCCCGGTAATCCGGATCATCCGGATCATTTTCATGCTGATCGTAACGGCTTTTTTCCTCATCCGGAGTGAGACGCTGCCCGGGGCGAACAAAAATGAGATCGCAGTTTGAGCAGATGAGGTATTCGTACCCATCCGCCTCAAGAAAAGGTTCTGTTTTTGAAGAGTTACACAGTATGCAGGAAATGGCGGTCCTCATGCTTTAGCTTTTTTCACAATAATAAAAAACTATGATTGGAAGGTATAAATGCTTTTATGTGGACATGGTAGAGTGAATTTGGTATCCTCTTGTTCAGCACTCAAAGAGTGAGTAACCATGCAGTAAAAGACCAAAATAAAAGCTCATGGTTATGAATATGAAAAGCAAAAAAAGCAGACAGTAAAGACATGGCCGACAAAAAATACCGGGTGTTAGTGGTAGGATGCGGAAATATGGGAACTTCCCATGCCAGGGCTTACCGGCGGCTGGATGAATTTGATGTAGCGGGTGTGGTAAGCCGGGGTCCGGAGAGCCGGGGTCGCCTTTCACAAGAGCTTGGCGGTGTAGCAGAGTTTGGAGATTTTGAAGAGGCACTTTCTGCAGTAAATCCAGATGCGGTGTGCATCAGTACGTACCCGGGTACTCATGCAGAGTACGCCATTAAATCGTTGGAAGCCGGTGCCCATGTATTTGTCGAAAAACCGATCGCTGAGACTGTAGGGGATGCTGAAGCTGTGGTTGAAGCAGCCCGGCAAACCGGTAAAAAAGTGGTTGTGGGCTACATACTTCGTCATCATCCCGGCTGGCGGCAATTTATTGACCGCGCCCGAAAGCTTGGCAAGCCGCTGGTGATGCGAATGAATCTTAACCAACAGAGCTCGGGCAGCGAGTGGGAAGTGCACAAAAATATCATGGAGGCAATGTCGCCCATCGTCGACTGCGGAGTGCATTATGTGGATGTCATGTGTCAGATGACCGGAGCAAAACCTGTATCCGTTCACGCGATCGGTGCCCGCCTCTCAGAGGAAATTGACCCGGGTATGTATAATTACGGTCAGCTCCAGGTACGGTTCGATGACGGATCGGTAGGCTGGTACGAGTCAGGCTGGGGACCGATGATCAGTGAACAGGCATATTTTATTAAAGACGTTATGGGTCCTGAGGGGAGCGTCAGTATACGGAAAAATACGTTTGACCTGCCCCGCGGGAGTTCTGCTGATATCGGTAGTCATACTGGCGTACCCGCACTTCAGCTTCATTCATCAAAACGGGATAAAAAGGGACGTCTGGTCAGTCCCGAACAAATTCTTGATACACCTGAGGAGCCGGATCACGATGAACTGTGCTATCTTGAGCAAAAATATTTTCTGAAATCAATCATGGAAGACCTGGATCTGACCGGCCATCTGAATGAAGTGGTTCATACCCTTAAAATCGTACTTGCCAGTGATGAATCCGTGAAAACGGGTAGGGCAGTTGAACTGTCCTGATTTAAATATTACAATACTCCACGGGCAGCAGGCCCTGATCAATCACTTGCCGATCATAAATAATCAACCTCTTTCCATGCATGCTTGAGAAGATCATCCATGGTCACGAAATCAAGTGCCTGTTCGTTGGTGGCCTCCAGAACAACCTGCGGTGCTTTGCCTGCATCAAAGGCCTCTTTCCATCGCATCACGCAGAGGCACCAGCGATCACCGGGGGAGAGCCCGGGGAAATTGTACTGGGGCAGAGGCGTGGAAAGATCATTGCCCATCAGTTTTGAGAATTCTAAAAATTCTTCGGTCATGACAGCGCAAACCATATGATTCCCACGATCCTCGGGACCTGAGTCGCAGCAGCCGTTTCGGTAGAACCCGGTTAGTGGGTTCTCGCTGCATACAATAATCTCTTCTCCAAATACATTTTTAGCCTGCTTATTCATCTTTAAACTCCAGTTGGTTTCCTTCCCGGTTAAGTTTTCTGTAAAAACAGGATGTCCGATGAACGCCGTTCTTATTTTTTGTGTGGCAGACACCTTCACCTTCAAGGGTTACCCTGTAAACAAGCGCGTCCTGATCGCAATCAACCAACACGTCATCAAGCCGGATTGTGTTGCCCGATGTGAGTCCCTTGATCCATAGCTCGTTCCGGCTTGTACTCCAGAAAGCAGGCTCGCCTGTTTCCAGGGTATGATCAAATGCTTCCCTGTTCACGGAAGCAATCATAAGAATTTCGCCGGTCGACGAGTCCTGAACGGCTACTGGAAGCAGCCCGTCCCGCTTTTCGAATTGCAGGTTAATGTCGGTCCCTTCTTCAACCAAAGATCTGTTTTTGACCATCTTTTTCTGTTTTAAATCATGTGATACCAATGACGCCTGCACCGGTGAACGCTCTTCCCGAATCAAATGTGGTGTAACAACGAGTTGTGGACGGGTATAAATTGTTGAATATAAGCTGAATATTATCCTGAATCTATCGAGAGTCAGAACGTTGTCTGTTCAGCAGGAGTTCAAAAAAATCATATTTTCTTCATTGCCATGATGAAGCCTTTGGGTCACCGGTACATGCGGTGAATAAAACAGTTATAAATTCTCTTTCGTCCCTTCACTCCACCTTTCTCAATATTGTTAATGTAAGAAAGTAATCAGATCAATTTTAATGGGATATGTGCTCCTGCGTTAATGCGTCTGCTTTTCTGAAAAGCCTTATCATATCTGCAGCAATCATACGGCAGGTTTTATCATATGCGGCTTGCTCTGAATCGGTATTATCTGCGTATTTCGGATCCGTGTAGGTGAGGGGGAAACGCTGCATCGCGCCGGGTATGTAGGGGCAGTTGGCATCAGCATGATCACAGGTCATCACTGCTGCAAAATTTTCTTCAGGGTTTGATTCGTCATGATACATTTTGGACCATAGCCTGACGGAGGTATCGGAATCAGATGCTGTAATCCTGAAAACAGGATTTTCAAAACTATCACTCTCGATATTGATATTGCAGCCAGCCCGCTCCAAAGCGGCAACCGTTCGTTCATTGCAGGCAGTGACTTCCGTTCCTCCTGAGTAACAGTCAGCCAAGTCAAGATTCATCCAATCCTGCACAAAAGCACACCATGCTTGAGCAAGCTGGCTTCGGCGTGAATTGTGAGTACAGATAAAGTGAAGTTTTGGGCGGTTACCGCGTTTAAGTTCTGATGCCACAAAAGAGGCAATCTCACTGAGCAGCCGTTCGTGGCGCTCCGTATCAAGCTCTGCAGGCTCTTTTTCAATACTTTCAAGGTATGTCTTTATCATAAAAAGCGGTTATAGTTTCCATTCTCCATTGACGGCATTCTTGAATCCGGTTTTAATTGAACTTACTAAATGGGAAAATATGAAACAGATATTACCATAACTTTATCAGTTGACTTGCATGCCCAATCATCTTACCATTGCAGTGCAACAGGTTCCTTATGAAACGGTTGGTTAACTTTTTCTGAGGATGAAAAGGGAATCCGGTGACACCTTCTCCAGGGGAATTGGAGAAAACGTGAAGTCCGGAACTATCCCCGTAGCTGTAATCTCTGTTTGCTTTTAGTCACCTTAAGCCACTGTCCCGAAATATCCGGGATGGGAAGGCCGCTGAAAGCTGAGTAAGTCAGAAGACCTGCCTGATTGCACTTCAGATTCAGGCTTTCGGAGGAAAGGCCGGGAATGTAGGATTACTGTACGGATTCCACTTTTTGATCCATATGGCGTGCTATATCGCCCATCTTTTACTACTGCGAAAGCTCATCGGTTAACTAAATAAATAACAAAACCATGAGCATGAAAAAGCTACTTTTAATTACATCTGTCATACTTTCTGGTGTTTCAGTCTCTGAGGCACAGATTGCAGATACCACACAAACATCTTCGGGCGACTCACTCAGAGCTGAACTTGATCAGATTGTTGTTACCGCATCCAAGCTGCCGCTCTCGCGGCGGGAGACAACAAAGCCGGTTATCATAATCGACCGCAGAGAGTTGGAGCAAAGTTCGGGAAGCGACATTTCACAGATTCTGAATCGTCAGAGCGGAATCCGTGTGAACAATTCATACGGTTCACCAGCCAACAGCCGCATACTCTACATGCAGGGTGCCGCAGCCCAAAACACTCTCATTTTGCTCGACGGAAAACCGGTTACCGATCCATCGGGTGTGGGAGGGCTGTTTGATTTGCGTCTCCTGCCTGTCAATCAGCTCGAAAGGATAGAGGTGATCAAGGGCAGTCAGTCAACGCTATATGGAACGGATGCTATTGCGGGAGTAATCAACCTGATCTCTGCTACTCCCGCTGATAAAATTTTTAGCGGAACTGCGTCACTCTCCTATGGAGCTTTCAATACAGTTAAGGGTTCTGCCGCCGTCAGCGGGGCGATTCAAAATACCTTGCGCTATCATGTATCCTATAACAGGGAATCATCCGACGGTTTTTCAGCAGCCAGATCACAGGAGGCCGGGAATGAATTCGGGGACGATGGCCACCGAATGAACTCTTTCTTCAGCAGGGTAGAAATTCTGGCCGGCGACTCATTTACAATTACTCCTTTTCTGAATTACTCTGCGAATAACGGCGACTATGACGATGGTGCGTTTCAGGATGCGGATAACAGCTACGAGCTGGAGATGATGAATCCCGGCATCAGAACCGAATACAGGAGCGCAGATCTGCGTGTAAGAGCCGATTACGGGTACACCAGAACCACGCGGCTTTTTGAATCACAATTTGGTCTGAACCGGTTTGAAGGCCGTTTTCACGATGCAGATATCTTTGCAGATTACAGATTTGGGGATCATACCGCTTTTCTGGCCGGTTTCAATGTTCAGGATTACGCCATTCCGGGCGGGGAGGAAGCAACCGACAGGGAAGCGAGGATAGCAAGCCCGTATGCTACATTCTATCTCAAGGACGTAAACGGTTTTAACGCGGAACTGGGCTACAGGCTGAATCGTCATTCTGAATACGGTACTAATTCCACATTCAGCGCGGCACCGTCCTATTTTATAACCGAAAATCTGAAACTGAACGCATCAATTGCTACGGGATTCAAAGTGCCGACACCCGATGAGCTCTTTGGTCCATTCGGTGCTAATGCTGAGCTGGATCCGCAGAGAAGTTTGTATATGACGGCGGGTATTGAAGGGTACTTCTTCAACAGCTCATTGAAAACAGGCATACAGTACTACTCACGAAGAATTGACGATCTGATCATATTCACCTTTGGCCAGGGCTATCTCAACCGCGACAGGCAGGACGACAGCGGACTGGAACTGACAGCCGACTGGCGTTTCGGCAACACCATTTCGGCAGCTGCATGGTACAATTATACAGACGGAGAGATCACGGAGCGGACGGATGGCGGTGAAGTTACACGCAGTAATCTGATAAGGCGTCCCGAACACAGTTTCGGGCTGAATACGAACGTGCGGTTCTGGAAAAAACTGACGGTTCGGGTCGAAGGGGAGTGGAACGGTGAAAGGAGTGATCTCTACTTTAATCCTGCCAACAACTTTGCCCAGGAGAACGTAACCCTGGATGCTTACACGCTTGTACATATTTATGCTGAGTACGGATTGCAGAACTACGGTGTCACAGTATTTGCTGATGTGAAAAATTTATTCAATACAGAATTTACAGAGGTGTATGGTTTTAATACCATAGGAACCGCACTGAAGGGCGGTGTGCGGGTTCGGTTTTGATGCAGGACTTACTTTGGACTCACTCCTGTCCCTTTTCTACGTGCAGAGAGGCGGACTCCTTAACAGGTTTGGAATAAGACTCTAAAATCTTTCTTTTTCTGTACGGCAAAGTTCCCCCTCTATGATTACGGAAGGGTGACAGCATTGAAGGAATCTCGATGGGAGGGGTGAGTCCGAATGAGTGAGTTTCCAAATACATCTCACTTTATCACCCAATGCCACACAAGTCCAACCCCGATCACCCCGGCTCCAAGAAGCAAAATCGTCGGGTCAATCCAGAATGCAAGAAACAGGCAGCCGAACAGTCCCAGTACGGGAATGATGCGCGGATAGAGCCGTAACTCTTCGGGAAGAAAGAGGGCGGTCAAATTGGTTATGGAATAGTAGATGAGTACCGTAAACGCACTGAACGACCATGTGAATACCACATCACCGCTGAGTACCAGCAACCCGATAATTATGCAGGTGACCCACACCGCCACAACCGGGCTCTGCGTTACGGGATTAATTCGGGAGATAAACCCCGGTACATCCCCTCTGCGGGCCATACCCAAAAGTACTCTCGACAGACCCAGAAATAGATTCAGCAGTACGCCGAGCATGGCTGTTATTGCGGTAATCGTCAGTACCGGACCTATCACCGGGAGAGAGAGGGATTGTGCAACAATCATCAGCGGAGCCGCTTCACCTTCAACAGTCTCACCAAAACCATCTGCTCCCAAAGCCTGAAGAGCCGTTAGTGTTACAGCCAGATAGATGATCACAATGAGTATCATGGCCATAATAATCGCTCTCGGGATGGTTTTAGCGGGCTCGGCAACTTCTTCTCCCAGGGTGGCAATTCGTCCGTAGCCGGTGTATGCCACAAACATCAGAGCCGACCCAAAGAGAACTGAATCCCAGCCGGAAACGCTGAAAGTATTTGTAATGGGACTGACGGGTAGTCCGTTTACAAAGAATGCGGCAACAACAAGGGCAGCCAAACCTGCCAGCGTTATGGAAACAATCCATTTATTTGCTGAATTACTCCGTTGAATTCCCCCGGAAACCAAAAGGGCCATTAGGAATAGCAGCAACAGGCCGCCCGATGCAATCATCCATTCCGAAGAGTTGATACCGGTAGCATAATACAGATACCCGATACAGCCCAGAACAGCTGTGGCGGCTGATGCGGATTTGGCCACCATGAACATCCAGCCGGCGGTGAATCCAAACCATGAATTGATAAACCTGTAACCGTATTCGTAAGTGCCGCCGCTAACAGGATGTGCTGCGGCAAGCTGGGCACTGCTCAGGCCATTGAGCGTTGCAAGCACGGCTGCAAGAACAACCGATAGAATGATCCCGTTGCCGGCTACCTGGGTTGCAATGGCTATGCTCACAAAAATACCGGTTCCGATAATGGATCCCAGGCCCATCAGTATAGCGCCGGGTGTGCGAATTGCCCGTCTTAGTTCCTCCATATCAAGCAGGTATAGTTTGTTGATTCGGATAATCTGAAAGCTGCGCTATAGATGCCCGGGAAAATGATGTTTGATATATCACTTATGATTTAGCTATAATATTTGATTACTAAAAACAATTAAATATGACGGGATGAGTGAAAAAGTTGTGGCTGTGCAGCCCTGGTATATAAAATATACGTTTGCCCTTGCCGGTATCATACTGACGATTTACGCAATGATTATGGCAAAGTCACTCTTGCTGCCGTTTCTCTTTGCACTATTCTTTTCCATACTCCTGTCGCCGGTATGCAGCAAGATCGAGGAGAAAAAAATTCCCAGAATTGTCTCATCTCTTGCAGGAATTTTAATTGCCATTCTTTTTATCGGTGCACTGGGATACTTTTTTTCAATCCAGTTTGCTTCATTTGCGGAGGATAGCTCCATGTTTGCCGAAAGGCTGGAAGAACTCCTGGAGCAGGTAGAAGCCTTTCTGCTTTCCTGGTTTGCCATTGAGCAGGAGCTGAACCTGGACCGCGTATTCGGAGTAGCCATCGAATACATACAGAATAACGCTGCCAACCTGACCCAGCAATTAACCGGCGCCGCATCTATTCTTACCGCTATTTTTCTCATACCGGTTTATATGTTCCTGATCTTACTGTTTCGGGATCTGCTGAAGAATTTTGTTATCAAAGCCATTGCCAGGGGAGACTCGGGAGCCGAGGAAAAAGTGAGGCTCATCATCTCTAAAATTAAGAGACTGGTGCAAAGTTACATCAACGGACTGGTGATGGTCATTCTAATCCTCGCCGTACTTTACTCTGTAATGCTTCTTGTAATAGGAATCGAACACGCCATTTTCTTTGGTGTTTTTGCTGCCATGCTGAATGTAATACCATTCGTAGGCCCTCTTATGGGTTCTGTATTGCCAATTCTCTATTCCATCATTACAATGGACTCGTTGATCTACCCGCTGATTATTCTGGCCGGCTTTTATGTCGTTCAGCTCACGGAAGGGAATCTGCTTACACCGGTGATCGTGGGCAGCCAGGTTAGCATGAACGCACTGGCTACGTTGATACTCATTTTTGCAGGTGCCCAAATTTGGGGTCTGGCCGGTATGATCCTCTTCATACCGCTGGGTGCGATTATGAAAATTATTTTTGATGAGGTTGAGTCACTTAAACCCTTCGGATATTTGATGGGCAGGGATACGGATGATAAAAGTGAGGAGAGGAGCCGGATTGCTCAAAGATTCAGCAAACTTACTGAGAAAGCCAAGAAGAAGAGTAAAGCAACCGATGGTGAAAATCATGAAGATGAGGAAAACATCCCGCCATCCGGCAACTGAAAGGCCAATGAAAACTGCGGCGGCAGGCAAGATGCCGTAATCTCAATCAAATTCCGTGTACAATACCAGCAGATGAAATCAAACGCATACAGATCTGACAATAATTGAAATTTTTATACCTTGAACCAACAGTATTCCTGTTGGTTCTCACTCGCTAATCCTGTTAACTAAATTATATCCGTATGAACATGCTCAAAGTAATGTTCCCGATTCTGCTGCTCGCAGCAGTTCTCACGGGTTGTGATACCGGCGAATCCGATCTTGAAACGATAGCTATTACCGGAGTGAATGTGCTCACAATGGAATCGGATCAGATTCTTTCCGATCAAACTGTAATCATTCGAAATGGCATCATCAACAGAATCGGAAATTCAGACGATGTGGAGGTTCCAAGGGGTGCACAGGTTATCAGCGGTGACTTTTATGTAATGCCGGGCCTTGCGGAGATGCATGCACACATTCCTTCATCGCGGCAGGGGAGCGAGGTCATGGAGGCCACACTTGGAATGTATCTTTCACAGGGTATTACCACCATCCGTGGTATGCTCGGCGAACCGGCTCATCTGGAAATTCGCAACAGGGCTGAAAACGGCGAGATCGACAGCCCCCGTATTTTTACTTCAGGCCCATCTTTCAGCGGAAATTCAGTTTCATCGCCGGAAGAAGCGCGCGAAATGGTTCGTGAACAAAAAGAGGCAGGATATGATCTGGTAAAACTGCATCCCGGCCTGAGCAGGGAAATATTTGATGCCATTGCGGAGGAAGCTGAGAGGGTGGATATGGAGTTCTCCGGACATATCTCTTTTGATGTGGGCCTTGAACGGGCTATCGAGGCGGGACAGACTACAATTGAACACCTTGACCGGTATATGGAGTACATTGCAGAAGTACCTGAAAGCAGAACCGATCCCAATATTATCTATTTTGGCTATGATCTTACTCCGTACGCCGATCGTTCACGGATTCCGGATGCTGCTGCACGTACCGCTGAATCGGGGGTCTGGAACGTTCCGACAAATACCCTGCTGGTTAATGTTTTTAGTCCGGAGTACACAACCGACGAGATGCTTCAGTGGCCGGGTATGGAATATATCGCTGAATCAACCCGTGAGGGCTGGGCACAGTACGTAAATAATCTTCGCTCGGGTGAAGACTATAACAGAGAACAGGCGAGGGAATACCTGGATATCCGCAATGAACTTACGCTTGAGCTTCACAGGCAGGGAGCCGGACTTCTGCTGGGTGCCGACGCACCGCAGATCTTTAATCCCCCCGGGTTTTCGGCACACCGTGAGTTGTCACTGCTGGTAGAGGCAGGCCTTACACCCTACGAAGCCCTCAAAACCGGCACTGTGCATGTTGGTGAATATCTGGGAGAAGAGACAACCACCGGCAGGGTTGCCCCGGGTTATCGTGCTGACCTTCTCATTCTCTCTGAAAATCCATTGCTTTCCATTCCGTTTCAAAACAGGATTGAAGGAGTAATGGTGGCCGGCAGGTACTACGACCGCGCGGCACTTGACGCACTGCTTGACAGAATGGACAGTGCAGTCGATAATTAATGCTCACTATTTTTAGAAGTGAATCACAAATCCGGACCAGGCTGCTGCCAGGGATGAACCGTAATTTCGTGATCGCGGAGCGGTTGAAGCTGCCAGGGTAAATTCAATATTTCTGAATTCGACTCCGGTTCCAGCGTGAACCGTAGTGCCGGAGTGCCCTCCGAACCTAAGTCCCGCCCTGAGAGGGACAACATTGAAAAATCGATACTCACTGCCTACGGACAGATGTGCATGTTTGCTGGCTATGCCTCTATCGGATAAGCCCAGGCCGGTGTCTATCATAAACCCGAATCTGCCAAGCATAAGGTGCGAACCCAGACGGATCATGGCCGGAAGTCCGGGTTTGTGAGCTTGAACCTGTTCTGATTCGAAGTCAGCGTAGAGATCATTGCCGATACTGTCGGTGAGCACGGATTCAAAATAAGCGCTCTCATCTCCGTCAAACTCGCTGTCGATAATATCCCGGTCGTAATTGAAGCCTTCCCAAAGCAATTGATCATCGTTGGAGAATGTTCTGGCACGGTCAGAATAGGAGAGGGATCCGATATCTGTTACGGCAAGTCCGACCCTGAGAGACTTCCTTCCTTTGAATATACCGAGGTCAAACGCATTTTGCGGGAGATCCATCTCAGCCGTCAGCCCCAGGTCCAATCCAAGGGATACACCTTTGGCTGCCGTGAAATCATCTGCTTGCGGATCAATGTAATCCTCCAGCTTCGGATCGATTCCGAGGTCACGGTCAATCCTGTATGCATCTATCTGATCCGCCCTTGCTCCGGCAGTTTTAACGGCATATCGGAATGCATGACGGATCTGACCGCCCGCTTGAGCCGAAGCGCCGCTTATTTGAAGAGACGACACCATTGATGCGGATGTATAGTCTGTGCTGATCAGCAGTTTCGGAGCAATACCCGCGTAAATCCGTACATTTTCCGCAAAACCGAAAAGGGTATCGTATCTAAGCAGAGTGCGGGCATATCCGGCCGACCATTCGTGCCAGGCGTAGTATTCTGCGGATAAATTGACATCTGCCGCTTCACTGAAATAATCAGAATCGAGGCCCCGAAAGATTAAATCTGCAAAACCTCTTGAAACACCCGTATTTCCTGATGTGCGAACCCTGACTGCAAAACCCACGGCCCATTCATCAGACCTGTATGCACCGCCTAAAGGTACAGCTGCGACATCAAAAGCGAGGTCTCTGCTTTCTGAAGAGGCGGTTCCAAACCATGTATCAAGCATGGCATCAGCCAATTGGGGTGAAATCGTCAGTCCGCTGGTAAGATATTCGTTGTAAACCGAAATGTTTGCCAGTGAGCCTCCTGCCTGTGCATGAACTCCTCCTGCAATGCTTACTGTAAATTTCGGCCTGACATCACGGTTCAGCATCAGGTTTGCAGGATTCACAAAGTTAGCGTGGTAGAGATCCTGATAGGCCGTTCCACCTCCGCCAAGCGAAAGAGTACGGGCAGTTTGATGAGAATGCTGCGCATGAAGCTGCAGCGGTGCTATAAAAAGAAGCAAAATCACAGGAACCACCGTAAGCGGAAGGAAGCATCGTTTGGTATACTCTTGTATCATTTTCATCACGATCTTCCTCAATTTACCTGGTTAGTGATGGTAAACCGGCTGCTTATTTGAAGCGCTACCTCATCTGTTTCTCTGATGCGCACCTCTTCACCGTTAGCAGACTCAATTTGGGCAAATATCCTTAGCTGTCGGGTCTGGTTCAGTATATCCAGCTGTTCGCGGGTAAATGTTACCGTATTGCTGCCTTCACCGACACCTGCAGATGCACCGGATAGATCAACCGGCGCAGGTTCGAAAAGAATCATACCGGTGCTTTGTGAGGGCAGTGTTGTGAGCACATTCCCGTTTTCATCAAGGAATTCGAGTTCAAGCTCGAAACCCAGTGGAATACCGTTCGAATACCGGATATCCAGTGTACCCGTCTCAATAACCGCATCATCATCAGGGCCGGGCAGATTGCTGAGATCCTGTGAGGTAGTGTCTGAAAATGTGGCGTTTTCAGCACGAAGAGAAAGGGGAACACTCAACCTGAGGTCCGGCTGGAACTGGACCGGATTACGGATAACACCTTCTTCCTGCTCTCTGTTAAGGTCTGATACGCCAATGAATCGGATAGACACCGGCAACTGGTTGAAAAAGTCAATGATTCCTGAATTGCTGTTGTCAATCCGAAACGTTTCTTCCTGTGCCGGATCACCGTCAGGGTTGAGGTCGATTCGAATCAGGTTCTCAAGGGGGATTTCGCTCCCTCCGTTCAGGAGCAGATTCGCCGGTTCCGCATCGGTTACGCTGTTCGCCCCGGTTCCGTCAAGGTAAAATCGGTTGCCATCGGCATCTTCACCCTGAAATGCGCCCGTAATGGATACCGGCAGGCCGATGTTACTGGTATAGATCAGATCCAGGGAGGCATCTGAAAATTCAATGCCGCTCAGTTTTTCCGAAATGTCACGAATGCCGTCAATATCGATAACTTCCGGTTCCGTCTCGTTCTGCAGGTCCAGGCTATCTCCGTTATCCGGATCATTATCATTTAAAAGGGCTCGCTGAATCGCAGGGACGCCAAATGCCTCTGAAATGATAAGATTTTCAATGCGGATATCTGCGTCAACCCTGTCGGTTTCGTTCAGTGTTCGAACAGAATTTGTCCCCTCAAGGGTGTTTTCTGTTTCTGCCAGCAGGTTGTATTCAAGCGTGTTGTTTTCTGCAAAAATACGGTATCCAGAAAGGTCGGTTGTTCTGCTTACAGGCACCGTATTATTGGCAGGAATGGCATCAGCGCCATCCAGAAGGATTACCAGGCTGTCAGCATCTGAAAATGCGGGTCCCTGCCGGATGCCCGGAAAACTGATCTGCAGCGTGGATATCTCAAGATCGATTGAGTTAATAATATTGTCGATCAACAGCATCCCGCTTTCAATCTCCGCATAGTGTGCGGGTGTGGTGAATAAAAACTCCTGGGTGTCGGGCTGAACGGTTCCGCCGAAGGTAAAGCTCTGTGAGGGGACACGGGCACTCACCTGTGAAGCTCTCAGGCTGCTGCCTGAAACATCTCTTACAATGAGGCTTCCCGGATCATCCTGCATGGTTTGAGCAGACCATGAGATCTCAACATCGGCATTCAGGGCTGTCAGAAATACCTCCGGATCCACACCCGGATTATCCACAAGTACAAGCTCTTCTGTTTGCTCTGAATTGTGTGTAAGGTTCAGAAATTCAACAGAGCCTGCGGGTACGGTGTCACTATAAAGTGTCAGGGTAAGTGTGTCAATGTTTAATCCCAAACTGTTCTGAATGGTTATGCGAACAGCTCCCTGCCTTATGCTTGCTGAAACAAAATAATCAGTATCAAAGCTGATATTAATGGGAAAAGGGCTTTGTCCCCCGGGTACCGGATCTCCCTGGGAGGGTGCAGCAGGCAATCCTGTAAGGTCGCTGAAATTGGCCTCCCCAACCGAACCGTTCTGATTCTGTGATGAAAAGTCAGTAATGTCGATTTCACCTACTTCGGCTGACAGGGATACGGCATCGACGGCCAGTACAGGAACAAGGTCTTCCAGCTCTGGAAAAGTAAAGGTCTCATCTTTGATCAGGGTAATAAATGCATCGCCATCCGTCGAAAACAAGTCCTGATAATTCCCGGATGTGGTATCAATCAGTGAACCCTCCCCGCCAAGGAACTGAAAACGGGTCTCGGCAATCAATGGTGCATCTACACGCGTAGACAGGGAAAAGTCTGGTTCTCCGGGTGTTTCACACTGAATGAAAAAAAGCGCGGATAAAAATAATATCAGGCCATTGCGGCGTAAACTGTTCATGTAGATTTGTACTGATTGTAGACGATAACAATTCCTGAACCTTTTATCGGCAGGAAATCTGCAGATGTTAATACCTATTGGGAAAGGATGTACTTCTACTGAAAATGTTTCATCTCTTTCTTAAAGTCTTCGTCAGATAGCAGTCCCTGCTGCCACAGACCGGTCAAATAGTCCCTCTTGTCAAGCGTACCCGGATTTTGTGATGCTGCTTTCTCTTTTTTCTCCGGTTTCTCTTCAATCCGTCTGCGTTCCGCTTCAGCTGCACGGCGTATGAGTTCTGCAAGCTGCCCGGGTTCCTCCTGCCCGATAAGTGTTGCGGTCCTCGCTTTTGTTTTAATGACCACATTGCCCGTTCCGGTGATTTTTTCATTCAGTCCCCTGAAAACCCCGGTCTCCACAATACTTGCCAGGTCAATGTTTTCCGTAACGGAAGAGTCTTTAAGTGTTATTCTGTGGTCGGTAATGATGTAGGAAATGGATTGATGGGTCGTATAGAACCGATACAGCAGGTAGATGCCGATACCAAAAACCGGTATCAGCAGTACAGCCAGCAAGTACCACCATAAAAGGGATTTATGAGAAGGTTTTAGTATGATCTTCTTTTCATTAGTACTCATAGGTAGTAATGGCTGTTTAGGTTGGATTGTATCGGGGAAACTTCGTGAAATGAATTTCCAATTTCCATTAGCTCCGGAATCTGCCGGCAGGAGACGATTTTGGCTTTGAATTCACACATGATTCACAAAATTCTCGTTCCTTTTTCCTATCTTTGAGGCTAACCAAAATTACCTGATAAACCGTTTCATACCCCTTGAAAGCCTGGAAATACATTGTCGCTGGTTGGATGACCCTGGTGATTGTTCTCGGTTTTTCGATTGAGATCCCTCAAATCGATATTCTGGAGCAGACGGCCCGGAACCTGTTTCTGCATGTGCCTATGTGGTTTACAATGATGGTGGCTTTCGCCATGGCTTTTTACTACAGCGTCAGGTATCTGAATGACGAACACATGAAATGGGACAGGAAGGCGGAAACGGCAACGGCTGTCGGCCTTGTATTTGGAATATGCGGCCTGCTCACGGGTTCACTCTGGGCACGTTTTACCTGGGGTACATGGTGGACGTTTGCAGAACCCCGGATGAATTTGTCTGCACTTGCCATGCTCATTTTTGTAGCCTATTTCATTTTAAGATCCGCTTTTACCGATGAGGAAAAAAAAGCAAAGATCTCTGCAGTTTATAATATTTTCGGAGTCACCACGATTCCGTTTCTGCTTTACATTATACCGCGGCAGCTTCCAAGCCTGCATCCTGGAGCTGAGGGAAATCCCGCGTTCAGTGAGATCACCGCACCTGAATTACGGCTGATTTTTTATCCTGCCGTAATCGGCTTTATTGGAATTGCCGTTTGGCTCATGGACATTGTGAATCGCTACAAGCAGGTCAAGGAATTATCGGAATCAGGGCTATGAAAAATATGTTTGCACAAGAAGAATCGCCGGTACGCGTTGATACTCTCACGGAAAGCTATTCCGGCCGCTGGGAAGGCACGGAGGGTGTCGAAGAATCTTCGGCATTTATCCAGTTTATGGCTTCCGACGATCTGATCTGGGTCGTGCTCGGGGTAAGTCTGATTATCTGGTTTGTGCTGCTCTTCTTTATGATAAGAGTAGACAAAAAGGTGTCAAAACTTGAGAAAACGGTTACACAATCACAACATGACGAACCTGCCGGTTCGGAAAAAGAAATTGAAGGTAAAGAATCATGAAACCTAAATTGATCTTAGGTATTCTGGCCATCGTGCTGTTTACGTCACTGCTTATGTATAATTTTGGAAACAGCATAAGTACCTATGTGAATTTTGAACAGGCTGAAAACAGAGCCACATCTCACGTGGTGGGAACATGGGACGACAGCCGTGATTATGGTTTTTCAAGAGACACCATGCAGTTCTCGTTCTACATGAAAGACGAAGACGGCAATGTACGCCGCGTAGTCTACCCGAGGCCAAAGCCGAATAATTTTGAACAGGCCACCCAGCTTGTGGTTGTGGGCGAGATGAGAAACAGCGTGTTCCACGCCAATGAAATGCTGATGAAGTGTCCCTCGAAATACAATGACGGCAGTGAACTATTGAACGCGCAGGAGAGCTGACAAAAAATGATTGCAACTGCAGGCCATCTGCTGCTCAGTGGCGCATTTCTGACATCTTTGATTGTGATGGGGCTCTACGCAGCCTCGGCTCTGAAGGATAATCTGTCCGTAGAAAGGATTGCCAACCGAATGTGGTACCTGAAGGGCGTACTGCTTCTGCTATCCTCCGCAGCGTTGGTTTATATTATCATGACCCATCAGTTTCAGTACTACTATGTCTGGAACTATACAAGTCTTGACCTGGAGACCAAATATCTATTCTCGGCATTTTATGGTGGGCAGGAGGGAAGCTTCATGCTTTGGATACTGATTTCATGCCTGGTGGGTGTGGGGCTGATTAAATGGACCCGCAAGCCCTACAAAGCTCCCGTAATGTTTGTTATGGCGCTTACACAGTTCTTTCTGCTTTCGATGATTGTTGGATGGGATCTTTCTTTCGCCAAAATAGGGGCTTCACCCTTCCGTACTATTGCCCAGGAGATGCCGAATGCCCCGTTTATTCAGGCCAATCCCGATTTTGTACCTGTTGACGGTACAGGACTCAATGATCTGCTGAAAAGCCCATGGATGATGATTCATCCGCCCATTATCTTTGTGGGATTCTCCATGATGACGGTGCCATTCGCTTTCGCAATTGCCTCGCTCTGGACGAAGACGTACCACGAATGGATCCGCCCGGCACTTCCCTGGACGCTGGCGGCAAACCTGTCACTGCTTACCGCAATCTTTCTGGGCGGATACTGGGCCTATGAAACACTCTCTTTCGGTGGTTACTGGGCGTGGGATCCTGTTGAAAATGCATCTCTGGTCCCCTGGCTCATAGGTACGGCCGGGATTCATGCCATGATTGTACAGAGAAAAAGCTCCCGTGCGCACAAAGCCTCTCTCTTCTTGTCCATTATGGCTTATGTTGCCATCGTATACCAGACCTTTTTAACCCGATCGGGTGTACTCGCCGATCAGTCTGTCCACAGTTTTGTCGATTTAGGTCTCTATGGCCAGCTTCTGATGTATATCCTGGTAATGACTTTTATGGGTTTAGGGTTCTACCTGTACAGATACAGGGATCTTCCAAGCCCGCAGAAGGAGTCCAAATTCCTAAGCAGGGAGTTTATGACGTTTACAGGCTCCATGCTGCTCCTGATCCTGGGGATAATTATCATTGTGGGAACCAGCTCACCTATTATCGGCCGGTTTTTTGTTGAAAATCCCACTCCCCCCGAAATACAGTTCTACAACGACTGGAGCATGCCCATTGCCATTATTATGGCATTTGCCACTGTGGTAGGTCAATATCTTTTCTGGCAAAAACATACATGGGAAAGTCTGGCGGGTGTAATGATCACTCCGCTGCTCCTCACATCCACCGCAACGGTAGTCTCCATTGTGCTCGGTGAGGTGAGTAACATCTACTACATGATCTATATTTTTGCGGGATGGTTTACCGTTATCGGCAATTCAACTATGCTGATAAGTCTGATTCGGAAAAATCCGAAACTGATCGGAGGTACGCTTACCCATATCGGATTTGGCGTACTGCTGCTGGGTATCATTGCGTCATCGGCTTACACGGGGCCTCTGCTTGACCAGAGAACGGCGTCCTATAATGCGCGTGTTGCCGCAGGCGAGGTGTATGATGAGGAGGGCTTTCCGGTTACCCAGCCCAGAGAGATGTTTTCACTGGATCTGAATCGTCCCACTTTGGTAAACAATGAGTATATGGTTACCTACGAAGGGTATGAGCTGTCTGATTCACCCCGCCCGGGTCAGCAGACGTACCGGCTTCGGTTCGAATCTATCGATAACGGACGCGTTTTTTACATGTATCCGGAAGTGTATCCCATGTTAACCACGTCCTCGAGAACCAATATTGAATGGTCGGTCGATCCGCATGTTCAAACCGGGTGGATGAGCGATTATTATCTCTATGTAGCGGGCAGTAAGTATGTGGAGCAAAAAAATGAAGAGCTTGAAGAACAAAACCGCAATCAGGATCCGCTTGTGTCTCTCCAGGAAGAGGCTGATGAGAGACAGACCATCGAAATAGGGCAGGGCGAATCAATTGAAGCGGGACCGTTCAGCTTCACGTTTATGAACTTTACGCCGGCCCTTGAAGAAGAACTGCCCGATAGCACTCAAATAGGCATTCGTTCACTTGTGAGAATTACGCACACTCCAAGCGGAAATGCGTTTGATGTGGAGCCGCTCTTTGCCGTATACACGGAAGATGAGGTAAGCTATACCTACTCACCCCCGCTCGAGATCGAGCGTTGGGGCATGACAGTCAGTTTTACCAGGATCTTTCCGGAGTCGGATACCATCGAACTCACTGTGGATGGTCTGGACATGGAGTTTGAGGAGGACTGGGTTCTTATTGTCGCCGAGGAGAAACCCTTTGTCTCTGTAGTGTGGCTCGGAACCTTTCTGCTGATGGGCGGATTCACCATCTCAATATTCCGCCACTGGGCCCGCGAAAAGAACACCGAAGAGAAAGAGTGAGATAACGAAGGAGAGAAGAACGGGCAATCTGCTTTAACAGTCTGTCAGGGCCAGAAGGCAGTTGTCAAACGTCAGCAATGAGACGGATAAATTGGCAACAGATCGTCTGATTACCAAAACCTCACTAATCACTACTCATTACTCAATACTCATTACTCACTAACCCACTCTGCTTTAACAGTACGTCAGGGCTACAGTATGAAGGTATTTACGTGCTAAGGTGTTGAAGCTCTGCGGAAATAACTCTTCATCGGTTCGATATTCGTCTGTTCGTCGATGGACTGTACCGGAGGGACAACGGATCGGCAGACCCATGCGCAGCTCGGGAAAAAAGCAGTGAGCAAAAAAATCCCGCTTGTCGGGCAACAAGCGGGATTGATCGTATGGTTAAGATCTTCATTCAGCCTGGCGCTGATCCACTTTCTCGCGAAACTTCTCATACAGCTGTTTATGGTTATCCATCATATCGCTTTTGCGGCCCTGGATATAGACCTGCTCAATCTGTGTGGCATACTCAATTGGGTTTCCGTCTGTTATGATGAGCGTAGCGTCCTTGCCAGTTTCCAGCGACCCAATATGATCATCGAGTCCCAGAATTTCAGCGGCTGCGGATGTTACAGCTTCGAGTGCGGCATCCGAAGGCAATCCGTATGCAATTGCGGCACCCGCTTCGTGCGGCAGGCGGTTGGCATTGGGAGCGCTTGCCCCTCCGGCGATGGAAAACCGTACACCCGCTTCATGCAGTTTGGCGGGGAGGCTGTATGCCGCATCATACGCCTGCCAGCTTCTGAAAGGTGATGAGAGAACGGATGTGAGAATGACCGGGATATTCCGGCTTTTCAGATGTTCCGATACCAGGTGCGCATCGTTACCCCCCAGAATGATTAATCTTACCTCTTCTTCGGTCGACCATGTAATTGCGTCCTGAATTTGTCGCACTTCACCTGCATTCACAACAACCGGGCGTTCCTGACTGATTACGGGAATCATCGACTCCCACCGCGAATCGAAATCAATTCTGGGTCCGTTGCCATTCACCATGGCCTGTTTTGCCTTGTGATAAGCTTTAGCATCGGCAAAGGTGCTGCGTAGCTGCCGCAGCTGATCTTGGTAGTTGGTACTTCGCGGGTTTGGCCAGTTCACAATCAGCCCTACACCCGGCTTCAGGGTCATCTCTTCCCACGACCACCCTTCAAGCATCATAGCTGCCGACTGCCCTGAAATGAGGCCGCCGCCGGGGCTTGAAACGGCTGTTAGCACACCTGCGCTTCGTGCTACCCCAATGTGGCGGCTCTCCGCATTAAACGCCCTCTCAGCGCGAACATTGGGATTTATTGGGCCTTGTTCGTTGATATCAACAGTCATACTTACAGCACCAATTTCATAAAGTCCCATCTGGCTCCATGAATCTATGAGCCCGGGGTAGATGTGCTTTCCGGTCACGTTCTCACGAACAGCCCCGGAGGGTATCGTGACATCGGTTCCTACCGCTGTAATCTTTCCTTTTTCAAAAAGGATGGTTCCGTTTTCAATTACATCACCCGCCATTGTGTGAATGGTGCCGCCGGTGAGTGCAACCGGCTGCGACTGCACTGGGGCCGGAATCTGAGAAATCGCCGGCTGAACGCTTAGGGTTAGCAGGACGATAAACGCAATAGCTGACATGGTTTTCATAGTCAATGTCTTTTGAATGTTAAAAACTGAATTGAGGATTAGTCGGGTACTGAATCGCGTTTTAGTCATTGTTATCCTCCAGGATTAGTTCTATCAGCTGTGCACGCTCATCTTCAACACGGCGCTGCAGAATTAAATCTTCCTCAAGATCGAAATATTTACGTCCGTCAATCCAGGTCTGCTCCGGTTTTGAGAAGGTGGAAAGTGGATCTCCCGACCAGATTACAAAATCGGCGTCTTTACCGGGCTCGAGGGAGCCTACCTTGTCATCAATTCCAAGTACTTTTGCTGGGCTGAGGGTCACCAGCTCAAGCGCATCGACCGGATCCATTCCCGTACGCACCATTTTCGCTGCTTCCCAGTTCATCCGTGATGCAATCTGACTATTGTCTGAATGGAGGGAAGTGAGTACGCCGGCCTCGGTCAGCAGTCGTGCATTGTAGTTGGTGTTGTCAAACGCCTCAATTTTAAAAGCACCCCAGTCGGACCATACGACCGCAGCTGCACCATGCTCTGCAAGTTCCGGTGCTACCTTATAAGCTTCAACACCGTGATGAAATGCTTTGATTCTGAAATCAAAATCTTCAGCAAGCCTCATAAGCATCAGTATTTCGTCGTGCCGATAACTGTGCGACTGAACCAGGATGTCTCCGTTCAGAATGTCCACAATGGCATCCAGACGCAGGTTTCGCCGGGGCGGAATACCCTCCTGTGTCCGATTCCATTCATTCCACCGGGCTTCATAGTCACGCGCCATCCGGAAACGGTCGGCTATGATCTGCTCGGTGCCCATGCGCGTTTCAGGATAGCGATCGCTGCCTACACGCTTAGGATTTTCCCCAAGCGCGAATTTTACCGTTCGCGGAGCTCCTTCAATCGGCAGGTCGTCTGAAAGGGCGCCCCACCTCATTTTAATGGCAATGTTTTGCCCCCCGATCGGGTTGGCGGAACCGTGCATGGCGTGGGCTGAGGTGAGTCCACCGGCTGCCTGACGATACATCCATATGTTATAGATGTCGAGTACATCCTTCATGCGAACTTCGGGTACGATTGCATTACCGACCTCATTCACTCCGTTTATACCGGAATGGATGTGGGGATCGATAAGTCCCGGTGTTACGTGCCTGCCCTCTGCATCAATAACCAGGGCATTTCTGGGAGCGCGCAGATCGGTACCGATCTCAGCAACTTTACCTTCTGTGATCAGCAGATCGCCGTTCTCCAGAACACCGTCCGGCCCCATGGTCCACAAAGTTGCATTTTGCACAAGGATATTTCGGGGCATATCAGGAAGAGACTCTCTTCCAAATTCCATAGAGGGACGCAGATCCGCAAGCTCAACGCTTCGGTTAAGCTCAGAAGGCTCCCTATCCTCACTTGCTTCAGCATCAGCGGTTCTGCTTGCTGACCATTCAATGCGGTCCTGGCCGGTTACTTCACCCCAGCCAATCATTCCGCCTGCTGAAACAGAAGCGGTAAGCCGAACCCTGCCGTTAAGGCCGGTCGCTGATCCGTCAAAATCGGCACGAAAGCGCCTTTCTACATCCTGCGCTGATACATTCATCAGCTCAATTTCTTCGTTGTTCACCGTGAGGCTTCCTCCCAGGCGTCCCGGTCTCGTTTCCCGTATCACCATCTCACCGCTCAAAGAACCGTTAATGCCCAGTGTAACCTCCCAGGTACCTCTGGGATCCATCTCTTTTTCCGGGTTAATGATAAACTGCCGGCCATCTACCCAGACATCCAGGATGCGCGTACCATCTTCAAATACGTCGCCGTCTGCTATGACCAGGTTCGCAGTCTTGCCGGATTCAATGGTGCCATGTGTACCGTCAATTCCGATTAAAGCAGCGGGATGGGTGGTAAGTGAAGCCAGCGCTGCTTCTTTACTGAAACCCAGTTTAACGGCTTTTCGAAGGTTCGGGTGAAAATCCCCGGCTTTCTCCAGCCCGTCGGTTGTAAGCGAAAAACGAATACCGGCCTCTTCCAGCCGATACGGGTTTTCAGGAGCCAGATACCAGTGACGCAGGTCTTCAAGATCTTCATTGAGAGCATCCTCAGGGGTTTCGATATCGGGTGTTTCAGGGTAGGCCAGTGGAAGAACAATCGGTACATTTGCATCCTGAAGAACATCTGTAAGCTTGTATTCGTGGCCATTTCCTTTTATCCAGGGGGTGATATCGAATTCATCCGTG
Organism: Rhodohalobacter mucosus; assembly: GCF_003150675.1. Taxonomy (NCBI): domain Bacteria; kingdom Pseudomonadati; phylum Balneolota; class Balneolia; order Balneolales; family Balneolaceae; genus Rhodohalobacter; species Rhodohalobacter mucosus. Next base: position 328,779 of record NZ_QGGB01000006.1, read on the forward strand.
AACCGCAACGCACGCAGAATCTCTTCATCATTATTTGTCTCAAAAAGTACGGGCTGAGAACCGTCAATCGTATTGCTTAGAGAGGCGAGCGATGTGTTCCACTCCGGCCGCGATAGTCCGGAAGGATTGTTTTCATAAATGCGGTGTGCCCTGTTATGCCAGTCTGCATCATAGAATGTTTGTCTGATGAGTGCAATGGCGCCTGTTGGTGATGTTGGATATGAGTATCCCAGTTCCGAACTTCTTCTCAGGCTTACGGCATGCGCCACACCCGGCCTTACCACACGCTCAGCGATCGATTTGGTGCCCAGGCTTATGGCGCTCGCCTGCCCGCGGAAAATACCAAGGGGTGGAACAATAAGTGCAGTAGTAAAACCTTCTGCGCGGAGTTCTTCGCTTCCGTCGTCTTCCGGATCATACTCCTCTTCAGCCCGCAGATTTGAACGTACCTGCGGATTCCATGAACGTGAACCCCGGTCGAGCTCTTCGCGGGGTGACTTCATGCCTACATTTGTGTATGCGTCTATGAAGCCCGGGTAGATGGTTTTACCCTCCATGTCCCAGATTCGTGCATCGGCAGGTACGCTTACATTCCGGCCGGCCGATTCAATAACGCCATCGCGAATCACAAGCGTACCGTTCTGTATTACTCTGCCGGGAGAAGTTACAATTGTAGCATTGGTGAAAGCATGAACAGCCGGCGTGTTGTCTTTTATGCCATCAACTGGTGATGTTTGCGACAGCGCCTGAACAGTGAACGAGAGGCTGAATGTTATAAAAAGAAAAGCGAATACGGGTAGGTGTAAGGATGGGTAGAAATTGCTCAAAAAGCGGAGTGTGGCTTTCTTCATAAAAAGAGTCAGGATGTGTTTAGGTTGCGGTACTGTTTTAACGGAATGACTATCTCAATCACGGCTCAGTCTGATATGAGATGTGAGTGGAGAGGTTTACCCCGGGTCTGAATCATCTTTGAAGGGGATCAATCAGGCCCCCGTCAACAAATTCAGAACGTCAACTGTTGAAAATAGTTTGTAGACAGCAGAATGGAAGCAAAAAGTTGTAAATCGCCAAAAACTTTTTTTAGCGTCAATCTTCCCAGTTGCTTGTCATGAACACCTGGTGGCATCATTATCTTTTGGGCAGGGTCTCCTCCAGAAAACGAAATGTTGTTGCCGGAAATGGTTTTTGTGCAAAAAGAAAACCTTCGCCAAACTCAAAGCCGGCGAGGTGGCCAAAGTGGCTGGCCCGTGCACGCAATGCCCTGAAGAAACCCGGATCCGAAATATAGGTCTCGGGTTCATTACCGGGATCCTTTACATCGAATTGAGTTGAAAAAGCGCGAATAGCAGCCTCTTTTTTGTCGATGGTGGAGGAGATGTCAAATACAAAGTCGGGTGAGAAGGGTTGATCCTGCATGTAGTGAAGTACGTGCGCAGGGCGATGCGGTTTCTGGGTATTTCGGGAAGAATCCCTGGTTTCAATTTTGATAAGACCGCTATAGAAAATGGCATCTTTTATAAGTGAAGCGGCATCCCCGTGGTCAGGGTGCCGGTCGGCCGGAGCAGGTATCAGACAGATGTGGGGGCGGTATGTTCTCACGGCCCGGATAATCGGCAGCTGAAGCTCGCGTGTATTGCGCAGTTCGGTATCCGGCAATCCAAGATTTACCCTTTCTGTGAGCCCCAGGATTTTTGCAGCTGCTTCGGCTTCCCGAAGCCGTATCTCGGGTGTACCGCGCGATCCCATCTCGCCCCGGGTCAGGTCGGCTACTACCACCGATTTTCCCTGCTCTGCAAGGGCAGCAAGTGTTCCCGAACAGCTAAGCTCCGTGTCGTCAGGATGAGCTCCAAATGCGAGAATATCTGTTTTCATCAGTTCTAAAGCTTTTTATTTATATGAGTTATGTGCTATCATTCGTTAGAGACAGAATCAGGAAATGTATCACAGAATGGGTGGAGTCGGATATAAAATATAGTGAAACGTTTTGAAACGTTTTTCGTACCGAATAAATTGAACAAATAACGAAACATGAATTCTAGAACAATCACCACCCCACCAAAAACCCGGTTATGAACCGACTATGGATAAGTTTTATTGAAGGATCCCGGATTGCCCTCTCCGCGTTATGGGCAAATAAGGTGAGAGCCATTCTCACAACAACCTGTATCGTGATCGGAATTGTATCGGTAACAGCTATGAATACGATTACCGACGGTGTTGACCGGTCGTTTGAAGAGAGCATGGATATGCTGGGGAGAAATGTCGTTTTTGTAGAAAAATGGCCCTGGGGTTTTGGCGGAGAGTATAAATGGTGGGAGTACCGCAACCGCCGGGAAATGGAACTCTCCTATGTTGAGAAATTGAGACAGCTGGTGCCGAATTCAACATTTGTATCGGCTTCTGCCAGCAGGGGATCATCAGCAAGGTACAGAGATCGTTCGGTTGATTCAGCATCGCTCGTAGGAGGTACATCCAGTTATTTCCACACTGCGGGGCTGAATATTGCGGAGGGCCGTGCATTTAATGAAACCGACGAACAACGCGCCGCAAGGGTTGTTGTTCTGGGAGGGAGCATCAGTGATGCCCTGTTCCCAAACGAGGACCCTCTTGGCAAACAGATTCGCATTCAGGGGCAGAGGTTCACGGTAATTGGTGTTCTTGAACGCAGAGGGAATTTTATGGGTGTGGAGGATAATGACAACCGAATGATCGTACCCATCTCAGCCTATGGAACCATTTACGATCTGCGATGGGGTATCCAGCTCGCGGTACAGTTCGAGGATGAAGAGATGATCTCGGAAGGTGAATATGAAGTGATCGGAGCCATGCGGCAGATTCGCGGACTCGACCCGATGGATGACAATGATTTCGCCATCAACCAGTCTGCACTTTTTGAACAGGAATTTCAGTCCATGAAAATGGTCATATACGGAATCGGTATTTTTCTCACCGGCCTTGCACTGTTTGTAGGAGGTATCGGGGTGATGAATATTATGTTTGTTTCAGTAAAAGAGCGAACCAAGGAGATTGGAATTCGTAAAGCCGTAGGTGCAAAATCATGGGAGATACTCCTGCAGTTTTTGATGGAGTCTATTGTAATCTGTCTTGTGGGAGGAGTGATCGGTGTCTTGCTATCGATTGGTGTCACCCAGTTATTGAACCAGATATTTATTGCTTACATGGACTGGACTACCGTACTGAACGCAATTCTGATCTGTACCATGGTGGGAATCCTGTTTGGCTATCTGCCCTCAAGCAAAGCAGCAAAATCTGACCCGATTGAATCACTGAGGTACGAATAAATGAATATTACAGAAGTAATACGACAATCTTTCGATTCCATTACATCCAATAAGCTGCGTTCTTCATTAACGCTTCTTGCGATTACCGTCGGTGTATTTGCCATTATCAGCGCAAATACGGCGGTACTGGTTCTGGATACCTATTTTAAGGATACGCTCAGCCTGATGGGTGGAGACGTTATTACGGTATCGAAATACCCGGCCATTCAAATGGGGCCCATGGACTGGGATGTGTACCGAAACAGGGAAGATATTACCATTGAGCAGATGGAGCGGCTTGACGAGCTGAGCCGGCAGGCGGAGGGAATAGGCCCGAACAGGAACTACAGAACAACCAGGGTTACATATAAAGACAAAGAGACAGAACCCAATATCGGTATACGCGGCGGAAACGAGAATTATCTGGAAAATAACGCCTATACCATCGAGCGAGGCCGGAATTTTCTTGCTGAGGATATCGATTATGCACGGTCGGTTGCGATTATCGGTGCTGATGTGGAATCCGCTCTATTTGAAATGGAAGATGCACTGGGCAAGGAAATTCGGATAGAAGGGCGGCCCTACACGATTATCGGAATAACGGAAGCCAAAGGTAATGTATTCGGCAATACCCTTGATCGCTATGTGCTCATTCCGTACTCCAATCTGGCAGGCATTTACGGTAAAAATCAAAATATAGGTATTCAGCTCAGGGCAGGGTCGGTCGAAAACATTGAAAACGTAATTGATGAAGTTACCGGCATACTCAGAGCCATCCGAAAAGTGGATCCGGCTGCAGTTAATGATTTTGAAATATCTACAAACGAATCACTGAGCAATTCGCTTGAAAGCTTCACAGGTATTCTCTACACCATCGGATTCGTTGTTGGCGGTGTGGTGTTGCTCGGTGCAGGTATCGGCGTCATGAATATAATGCTGGTTTCTGTAAGTGAACGCACCAGGGAGATAGGAGTCAGAAAAGCCGTTGGCGCTACAAAAAATGCCATCATTTCCCAGTTTTTAATGGAGTCTATAGCGCTCTGCCAGATTGGGGGCATTATCGGTATACTGCTCGGGGCGGGCCTGGGTAATGCCGCGGCACTCTGGCTCGAATCAGGAGCCGTTATTCCCTGGGGCTCTGCATTAGGAGGAGTGGTTGGAATGATGCTGGTAGGAGTGGTTTTCGGAGTATACCCGGCATACAAAGCGGCTCAGCTCGATCCCATCGAAAGTCTGAGATACGAATAAACTGCCGGAACCGCGGCAAGTGCTGCTATATACTGCAAGTCAGTCGGCATATCGTTTCAAATTACACGATGTTGAGACATTCACCGGAAAAACAAGGCTCTCGTCTTTTCAGGAGTACTTTTTCAGATCCGGAGATGGAACTGTAGGTTATTTCAGATCCTGAAGCGGATTGCACATTTAGAATCCGGCTTATCCAGCTTTAAAAACCACCCCATTTTCGCTTTGTGTTCAATAAATGAGCCCCGCATGTTCCTAGGTTTCCATATAAGGAACAGAATGAGACTTAATTCGTTTTCATACTGATCTGTATTCTTTCGTACTTACGTTAATTCGGAGGTATACTGCTCTGAAAAGTCTGTGTGATTTCTTACTTTAAGCTTTAGGATTAGTTGTTAGTATCCTATTTTACGGATAAAGGTTGTATGTGAAACCTTTTGCAGCCGATTTTTAATTGTATGTAAAAAAGATAGACCACTATGGATGAAGAAATTATCAATGACCTGAACGATGAGCTCGAGGGTGCAATCGAGGAGGGGCAATCCATGCTCCGAAATGAGGAATTGCAGGAAAGACTGGAAGAGCTTAAAACCGAGACTGAACTGCTGATCCGCAAACACCCGATTAAGAGCGTTCTGGCGGGAGCTGTAACAGGATATCTGCTGGCCCGCCTTCTAAAGTAGAACCCGATCCGGATTCGTCATGGAAAATGACAACAATAGCCAACATAATGAGGCACAAAACCTGACTGCCGGGGTGAAGCTCTACATTGAAAAACGTGTGGAGCTTTTCACGCTTACGGTAGCAGAGCAGGTTTCCCTGATTGCTGCGCAATCTATTCAGAAAATAATCGGACTGCTTCTTCTGGCAGGAGCTCTCTTTTTTCTCTGGTTCGCGCTTGGTTTCCTTGTGGGAGACTGGATCGATAATACCGGACTCGGTTTTTTGATCATGTCTGTGCCGCTGTTTGTTGCCGCTTTTATATTTGCGAAGAATAAATCCGAAAAGCTAACCGGCTCCATTCAGTCGGATATGATTCAAAAGACACTGGAAAATGTAAACAGTGAATTTGGCCGTCAGCTAACGGAAAATAAACGCTCAGAGGGAAGGCCTGAAGAAAAAAAATAATATATCAATGCAAGATGTCCGCGAAAGAAAGCAGAAGCTCGAGCAGGAAATTGAACTGCTGGAGGTGGATTTTCAGCGCCGTTTATCAAGCCTGAAAGGCGGTATGGACGAACTGAAGGAACCTACTCGGTACATTAAAGAAAGCCCGGTAAAAAGTGTTGCCATCGCAGCCGGAATCGGATTTGCAGTTGGATTGCTTAAGAAAAAGAGAAAACGTTCATACCCGGGAACGGAGCAAGGCACAAGCGAAAAAGAGAGCAGGCGATCACCAGGCATCACATCGTTCATCGTTGAGGAGCTTCAGCATCTGGCAGCCCAAAAAGCCATGATGTATCTCTCGGAAATAATAGACAGGCAACTTTCAGGCCTGAAAAAACGGCCCGAATCAGATCAGTAATCATCTTTTACAATCCCCGGCAAACGTTAAATGTTAAAATACGTTTTAATTTGTATCACGGGAATATTTTTTCTGAAACTCTGATTAACCTTTTTCGTGTAACCCCCTAAACAACAAACCTATTTCATAATGCACATGCGAATTATCCTACTGACTGCCTCTCTGCTTTTTTTTCCAACACTTTTATTCAGCCAGGTACAAACCATAACCATTGAAGATGCGATCGATATCGCGCTGGAAAATAACTATCAGCTTAAACAGGCTGAGAATAACCTGACCTTGTCGAGGGTTCAGGAACGCAGCGCCATTGCAGACTTTTTCCCAAATCTAAGCGCCAGTGCAAGCCGCGGGCGAAATATTGGACGCCAGTTTGACAACACAACGGGTGAGTTCGGTGATTTTACAATCAACAGCTTTGGTGCAGGTTTGAGCTCAGGTCTGACCATCTTTAATGGGTTCAGTAATATCAACTCACTGCGTGCCGCGCAGCATGAAACCCTGTCCCGCGAAGAGCAGCTGCAGCGGGTTCGTGAAAACATCATTTTTAATACCGCAAGCCGTTACCTGCAGTACCTGCTCAGTCAGCAGCTGCTTGAAATTGCAGAGGAAACCCTGCAAACATCCGAGCAGCAGCTTGAACAGGTGAGGGCACAGGTGGAAGTAGGAGCACGCCCCACGGTTGACCTGCTGAACCAGGAAAGCATCGTTGCCGGCAATGAGCTTCAGGTGGTAAATCGCCGCAACGACCTTAATTTCAGTCGTCTGCAGCTCGTACGTACCCTTCAAATTGATCCGCTTGGTGACTATGAATTTATTACTCCGGAAATTGACCAGTCTTCAGCCGTGGTCAGAGATTATGATTTGCAGCAGATGGTTGAGACTGCCCTGGAGAGTCGTTCCGACCTGAAAAGCGAATTGCAGGGAATAGAAGCAGCTCTTTACAACCTGAAATCGACCAGAGCGAATTACTATCCAACACTTACGCTGAGCGGCAGCTTCAGAACCAGCTACAACGACCGTAACCCTTCATCCTACAGGGACCAGTTAACCGACCAGAATATCAACCGGAACATCGGTTTAAGCCTCAATATTCCAATTTTTAATCGACTGAACACCAGAACGGCCGTACAGGCACAGGAGATTCAGTATAAGAATGCACAACTCTCGCTGGAAAATACCAGGCTGAACGTGATACAGGAAGTGAACCAGGCTTACAACGATTACGTAGCCATTGTTCAGGAGCTTGAATCATCCGAGAAAGCCTTTGTAGCTGCAGAGCGTGCCTTTGAAACCGAGCAGCAGCGATACGAGGTGGGAGCCTCAACGCTGATTGAGTTGAGCCAGGCCAATAATGCATTCGTGGAAGCGCAGTCCAACAGAATTCAGACACTTTATAACTTCTTCTTTCAGGAAAAGCTTCTGGATTACTACATCGGACGGCTAGATACAAATATCCAATTTTAACTGAAACGGATTTCGAAACATCCGATAAAAAATTAATCAAGAAATAGACGAAACGATGGCTAAAGGAAAAGGGGCAACCAAGAGACTGCTGAAAATACTTGGCATTATGATACTGGTTCTTGCTGTAGTGGGTATTGCGGGCAAATCCCTGGGGTGGTTTGATGGCGGACCGGGGGAAGTACCCGTAGAAACGGAAACAGCTGAGCTGAGAACCATCACGCAGATAGTATCCGCTTCAGGAAGAATTCAGCCGGAAATTGAAGTGATTATTCGCCCGGATGTATCGGGCGAAATCATTGAACTGAGCGTAAAAGAAGGTGATTTTGTAAGGGAGGGGGATCTTCTGGTACGAATTAAACCTGATATTTACCAGGCCAGAATTGACGAACTCAATGCCTCCCTTCTTACCCAGAGGGCAAGGATGGAACAGGCACGGTCTGCCATGCTGCAGTCAGAAGTTGAGTTTATGAAGAATAAGGAGCTGTACGATCAGGGATTGATTTCCGAGCTCGATTATCTGCGTTCTCAGAACGACTACGAGGCACAGAAATCCAATTTCAAGGCTGCTGAGTTTCAGATACAGAGTGCTGAGGCACAACTCAGGCGGGCTGAGGAGGAGCTTCAGCAAACAGTGATACGGTCGCCGCAGGACGGCACGATTACACGACTTGCCGTAGAACAGGGCGAACGCGTGCTGGGTCAGGCCCAGACTGCGGGAACCGAGATGATGCGGATCTCCAGAATGGAGCAAATGGAAGTGGAAGTGGACGTGAATGAGAATGACATTGTGAACGTCACGCTCAATGATTCCACACAAATAGAGGTAGATGCCTACCCAAACCGAATGTTTGAAGGTCTTGTTACGGAAATTGCAAACTCGGCTGAAGTAACCGGAGCGGGTTCAGCAAATCAGGTAACCAACTATAAAGTGAAAATCCGGATAACCACACCGCATAATCTGGACCAGGCTCCCGAAGATATGATGGTGATGAATGTGTCTGAAACACCCGGCCTGAATTTTGTACCCAATTTTAAACCCGGCATGTCTGCAACCGTTGACATCCAGACCAATACCGTTTACGACGTGGTATCGATCCCGATACAGGCTGTAACCGTACGGGATTTTGCTGCAGATAGTGTTGAAACCGATGCCGCAGATGGCAGTGAGGCTGATACCGATGAACAGGAAGGTATAGGATCAAGGGAAGACTTCAGACGGGTGGTCTTTGTTAATGAAGAGGGCACGGCCCGCAGAAAAGAAGTTGAAACCGGAATCAGTGATAATTCGTACATACAGGTCATGAGTGGTCTTTCAGCCGGCGATGAAGTTGTAACCGGCAGCTACAGAGTGCTCTCCAGAGACTTGAATGATGGCGACAAAATCGTCGCAACGAACAACAACAGGAATTAACATATCCCTCGAGGAGTACAAGTAAATGTCCAAAAAGATAATAGAGATCCAAGACCTTAAACGACACTACCAGATGGGGCAGGCAACTGTTAAAGCTTTGAACGGCGTTACATTCAACGTTGAGGAGAATGAGTACATAGCCATCATGGGCCCGTCCGGTTCAGGGAAATCCACCCTCATGAATATGATCGGGTGCCTGGATACGCCCACGTCCGGTGAGTACATCCTCAACGGCAATCGTGTAAGCGAACTCGATGACTCTGAACTGGCACGTGTACGTAACAGGGAAATAGGTTTTGTATTTCAGACATTTAATCTCCTTCCAAGAACCGATTGTCTAAATAACGTGGAGCTTCCGCTGATCTACTCCGGAATGAAAGGCTCCGAAAGAAAAAAAAGAGCTACTACAACACTTGAGAAAGTAGGACTTGGCGATCGGCTAGATCACAAGCCGAATGAACTCTCGGGTGGTCAGCGCCAGCGTGTTGCCATCGCGCGCGCATTGGTGAACGACCCATCCATACTGCTGGCCGATGAGCCTACCGGTAACCTGGATACAAAAACCGGCGATGAGATCATGGTTCTTTTTGAAGAGCTGCACAGAGCAGGCAATACCATCATTCTGGTTACTCACGAAAATGATATTGCCAACTACGCACGGAGAATTATCAGGCTCAGGGACGGTGTCATTGAGTCGGATGAAAAAGTTGAAAGTCCGGTGCTTGCCAGCGCATCCGTTTCTCTTCAGGAAGCGTAATACCTTGAGTCCGGGACACGGAATTGAACCCAAGTTTCCCTTTTGATGGGGAGGGAGCTGTTCTGCAGTGATCTACCTAAGGCTGAGCGTTGATTCAAGTCAGATTTTATAATTTTGGCTTCAATTGCACTATTGATCATTCCACTCCGCCTGCAGGCGATACTCCCCCAAGGGGAGTCTCCATTGCACGCCGAAAGCCGACGATGGGACACTCTTCAACGAATACCTGTGCCGGGCACACGTTAAGGCATGATTCGCGTACAATATATTTCTGTCTCACGTGAGAAACCAACCCGGCAAAAAGGTTGTTAATCCGGTATGAATAACAGACAGAATGAATATGATGCAGTCATTGTAGGCGCCGGTATGGGCGGCATGACAGCTGCTTCCCTGCTTTCGAGAGACGGTTACAGAGTGCTTGTGCTTGAAGCATCGCATGTGCCGGGTGGCTGCAGTTCATCATATTATCGAAAAGGATTTGTGTTTGAATCAGGAGCAACAACCCTGATAGGATTTGACGATCATCAGCCATTAAAAAAGCTGGAAGATGAACTGGGTATTACGATTAAAAAGGAAGCGATCGATCCCTCGATGCAGGTTCATCTGAATGGGCGGGTAATAACCCGGTGGCGCGACAGGGAAATGTGGGTAAAAGAAGCGATCAACCATTTTGGTGAGGCAGCAGAACAGAGAAGTTTCTGGAAGAAAGCCTTTTATGTTTCTGATGTGGTATGGAAAGTGTCCGGGAAAAATCATTTTTTCCCTCCGCTTAAGAAAAGGGACTGGTTCAGTCTTTTTAAAAATGACCCCAGGGATGCGCTGGTTCTGCCCTATGCAGCATCTTCAGTTCGCGAAACAGCCGTTCAGTCGGGGATCTCAAACCACCAATTTTACAGATTTCTGGATGAACAGCTGCTGATTTCCGCCCAGTCGAGAAGTGATGATACTCCTTTTTTATTCGGTGCTCCGGCTCTTACGTATACCAACTATACAAACTACTATGTGCCCGGCGGACTACTCAACATGGTGCAGCAGCTGCAGGAGTACATAGAGCAGCGGGGTGGGGCGCTGAATGTGAAGGAAAAAGTGACGGGAATATCCCGGAACAGGGAAGATACTTACACGATACATACGTCCAAAAACAAGCAGTATCGTACCGGATTGGTAATCTCAAATATTCCGGTCTGGAATATGGAAGAAGTAACATCAGGAAGCATTCGTGACTATTTTAAACAGGAAGCGGGGAAGTATACCCGCGCATGGGGTGCTTTCACCATGGGAGTGGTAGCCGAAGACGTATTTGAGGAAAATATGTCGCTGCATCATCAGCTGCATTTGTCGCAGGAGGATGCAATCGAAGGCATCGATTCCGGATCACTGTTTGTATCAATATCCCGAAAAGGAGATACGGACCGTTCTGAGGAAGGAAAGAGGGTTCTTAACATCTCCGCACATGCCGGAACGGATTTCTGGTTCGGCCTGAACGGGAATTACGACAGGCTGAAGCAGAAAACAGAGGAGAGCATACTCGGTTTGATGAGGGAAAAACTTCCCGGTTTTACTAATGCAAAAATTCATATGGCATTTTCAGCCACGCCGGTAAGCTGGAGCAATTGGGTATACCGGAAAAAAGGCAGGGTGGGCGGAATTCCACAAAGCATGTCGCGCTCGCTGCTTGACTGGACACCCAATGAGACGCCATTCGGGGGGCTCTATCTTTGCGGAGACACGGTTTACCCCGGGCAGGGAATTCCAGGCGTAACTTTAAGCGGTTTTAACGTATATTACAGGGTTAAAAGGAAACACAACAACAGAGCAAGAAATCATTGAATTATAACGATTCCAACTATTCCCCAAATACACAATTCTCCATTTTTCCCCCGGCTGTAAAGCATCTGATCATCATTAATGCGCTTGCTTTTCTGGCACTGATGAATCCGCTGTTTCAGGGATACCTGATGGAGTACGGTGCACTATGGCCAATTGGATCCGGGCTGTTTGCACCGTGGCAGCTGGTTACCTATATGTTTTTACACGGAGGGTTCGGGCATATTTTTTTCAATCTGTTTGCGCTCTGGATTTTTGGGCAGGGAATTGAAAATTATTGGGGCACCAAGAGGTTTGCTACCTACTATTTTCTGACAGGGATTGGAGCAGCCCTGCTTCATATGTGGATTGCGGGCAGCGGTGCTCCCACCATCGGGGCATCCGGTGCGGTTTACGGGATACTGCTTGCCTTCGGTATGATGTTTCCTGACAGGTATATTATGCTTCTGATACCGCCGATTCCAATCAAAGCAAAATATTTTGTTGCCATTTTCGGAGCCATTGAGCTCTTTTCAGGCCTTATGAGACCGGATAGCGGGGTTGCTCATTTCGCCCACCTTGGAGGAATGGTGGTCGGGTTTGCATTGATCAAAATCTGGGGGCTGAAAGGCGAGAGTCAGAGCCAGAATTATTACTAAGTTCAGTAATCAGAGTAGAAGAAAAAGAGAATATGTATCAAAATGATTCATTTGGAGGTGCGATTAAACGCGGCTTTTTAGGAATGCCGGTGATCATACGCACCATTATTGCGGTGAATGTAGTTGTGTTTGCATTCCAGGCGCTTCTGGGCGGTATTCAGATTGGTGGTACCTCGTTAAATAATCTGATAGTGACCTACCTGGGTTTTAACCCCAATCTGTTTACAGCCATCACACAGCCGTGGCGCTTTTTTACGTACATGTTTCTTCACGGCAGTGGCTTTCACCTGTTGTTTAACATGCTCTGGCTCTGGTGGATGGGTCGCGCGGTAGAGGAGGGACTGGGACCGAGAACTTTTTCTGTGCTCTACTTTGGAGCCGGCATCGGCGGGGCGTTTTTTCATATTGCGCTCTCATTTCTGTACGGCACAAGTATTGTAATCGGTGCTTCTGGTGCCGTATTCGGAATTATGGTTGCCTTTGCATACATGTACCCCAGAGTGCCCATAATGCTCCTGTTCCTTCCGCCAATTGAGGCGCGGTTTGTCGTGGCCGCACTGATTGCGCTTGACGTACTTTTTCTCGGTGCGGGAGATAACGTTGCCAGGCTGGTACACCTCGGAGGTGCAGGCATCGGTTACCTGCTCGTAAGATCGCATTATCGTGGCACGGACCTGTCTAAATTTGTACGGCCCATTGAACGCATCTGGAATCCACAGATGTCATCAGGAAAGGGAAAAAAGAGAAAAGCCCGAAACAGTAAGATGTACTCAGTGAGCGATGTTGAAATTGTTGAGGAGTCGAATGAATCGGAGCTGGACGCCATTCTTGAAAAGATATCCAGGGAAGGGTACGATGGCCTTACAGCGGAGGAGAAGAAGAAGTTATTTGAGCTGAGCAAGAAGAATTGAGGAGACTGAGGGCAGGATGCTGGATAGGAGTTAGTGGTTCGTACTTCTCAAAATTTCAAGCACCACATTCCAAGTTCCAAAGTTTTAAAACCAATTTCCAAACATCGGATCCAGAGAGTCTGAATGGCGAATGATAAAAAAGAATATGATTTGGAAGAAAGAACCTACCTTTTTGCAAGGGAATGCAGGTTCCTGGTAAGCCGTTTACCAAAAACTATTGAGAATGTTGAGGACAGCAGGCAACTTGTGAAGGCATCGGGTTCGGTGAGTGCAAATTACATTGAGGCAAATGAGGCCCTTAGCAAGAAGGATTTTGTATATCGCATAAAAATCTGCAGAAAGGAATCAAAAGAATCAAAACTTTGGTTAAGACTATTAAAAGACATGAATAAGAATGAAATGCAACGATTCAAACCGTTGTTGCAAGAAGCTGACGAACTAAGGAAAATTTTTTCTACGATTCTGAAGAACTCCAATCATATAGGTTAGAAGAGTTTGGAATTTGGTGCTTGTAATTTGGAATTTCCGATAAACTATTTCAACATAAATAAAATATGTCTCCAATAAACCGTAAAAACTCTAAAACCGTCTATGTCGGAGATGTTCCCATAGGAGGAGATCATCCTATTGTGGTGCAGTCGATGACCAATACGGATACAGCCGATATTGATGAAACGGTTGACCAGATTGATCACCTTCACCAGTGCGGGTCGGAGCTTGTCCGAATCACCGTAAACAATGATGCGGCGGCCAAAGCAGTGCCCTACATCAAGGAAAAACTGATAAACCGGGGCGTTACCGTACCGATTATCGGGGATTTCCACTACAACGGACACGTATTGCTGCCCAAATACCCGGAAATGGCAAGTTCTCTCTCCAAATTCAGGATCAATCCGGGCAATACGGGCACAAAAACCCGTGATAAAAATTTCTGCACCATTGTGGAACAGGCGATCAAACACGACAAGCCGGTCCGAATTGGTGTAAACTGGGGATCCCTTGATCAGCAGCTTCTTGCACAATACATGGATGAAAACAATGCAAGAAAAGAACCCAAATCATCCAAAGAAGTTATGCTCGATACCATGGTGGAGAGTGCCCGGCGCTCGAGTGCACTTGCGGAAGATGTGGGCTTGCCGTCTGACAAGATTATTGTGAGCTGCAAAATGTCGGGTGTTCAGGACCTTATCGCGGTCTATCGCAGAATATCCGCAATTCTGGATTACCCGCTGCATCTTGGTCTGACCGAGGCCGGCATGGGCATGAAGGGAACTGTAGCCAGTGCCGCTGCTCTTTCCATTCTGCTGCAGGAGGGCATCGGCGATACCATTCGTGTTTCGCTTACCCCGATGCCGGGAGCCGACCGGGCGGAAGAAGTGCGTATTTGCCAGCAGATTCTGCAGTCGCTGGGTATTCGCAGTTTTATTCCACAGGTAACCGCGTGTCCGGGGTGCGGACGCACCAAGAGCACCTACTTTCAGGAGCTGGCCGATGAGATTCAAAACTACATCGTGGAGATGATGCCCATCTGGAGGGATATCTATCCCGGCGTGGAAGAGATGGATGTGGCCGTAATGGGTTGCGTGGTGAATGGCCCCGGAGAGTCGAGGCATGCCAATATCGGGATTTCATTGCCCGGTACCTTCGAGGAGCCTAAAGCCCCTGTGTATGTGGACGGTGAACACTACACGACGCTCAAAGGAGAGGGGATCGGAGCAGAATTCCGGAAAATACTGGAGGACTACATCGTCCGGAATTACGGCAGCTGAACAGGCATCGCTGCTACGCCGGCGGTACTCAGAGGTTTCCCTTTCGGTTAGCGGGGAGATTCTGAGCTTAATTTCCTACGTCGAAAACGGTGTACGGATTTGTATGTCAGACCCGGTTCGAGTAGTACTTCTGGAATACATTTGATAGTTCCGTTGAACTCTCTCTGATGCTCAGGGACACCGGGATCAGGCTGGTATATCCCGAGTGGCTCCGTTCCGCACTATGCTCAAGCCGGTTAAAGATAAGCTCAAGCGATTTTTTCCCAAGCAGCGTATAGGGTGTATGAACCGATGTGATGGTTGGTGTATAAAGCTTACAGGTAGGCAGGTCGTCAAACCCCGCCACAGCCACATCCTGAGGAATATGAACCCCATCGCGAATTGCGCTGTGCATGAAACCGAGCGTCATGCTGTCGTTGCTGCAAAAAACGGCATCGGGTTTCTGGTCCAGCTTCTTGAAATCCTGATAGGCTTCTTTTCCCTTCTCAAAAGAGTAGTCGCCGTTAAACTGCCATATCAGATCCAATTTTTCGGCGGCATGGATATAGTCTGCGAAACCATTTTTCCGCAGCATGGCTTCGGATTGCTGAATGGGCCCCTGAATAATTCCCAGGTTCTTATATCCGCGATCCTCAAAGTGTTTGGCTACGATGTACCCGCCGCGATAATTATCGAATGTGACAGTATCCAGTACCGGGTTCGCTATGGGTGCTATGGACAGAAGCGGAAAATTGTCCGGCACGCTCTCAAGCAGCTGCAGGTAGTCTGCTTCAACGAAATCAGGCAGAAAAATCACTGCAGCATCATAGTGCTTGTTGATCAACTCTGAAATGATGTAAGGAACAGGAGATGATGTGTGGCTAACGCTGGTAAGGTTCATTCTTGCCTTTGTGCCCTCAGTCGACTGGTCGAAACCTTCAAAAAGGGATGCATAAAACTCTCCTGTATAGTGCCAGGTAATGAGCGCAATATTAATGCTGCTTCGAAGCTCAACAGGTGTATGAACATTTTTAAGGGGGTAATTCAACCGGTATGCACTTTCAAAAATCTTCCTCTCATTCTCCTTGCTGATCTTACCCGACTGAGATAGTGCCCTTGATACAGTCGATATGGATAGGCCTGTATCCTCTGCAATGTCTTTTAATGTAACCTTTGCAATCATGATTGCTTGTGATGATTGATAGAAGTCAGAAAATGAGGAAACATTTTTAAGAAAGCTATTCTTCCTCAGCGAAATGTCTTCTGTGTTACAGGTAATCTACTGAAAATTTTTTGCACAAAAATAAGAAAAAACCAAAAATGCATACTTTTCCAATAGGTTCAGTCAAGAATAATCCATGCTCTAAGCTTTGGAAATCACCGGAGCAGATTTATTTAAAAAATGGAACCTTGAACATTCCAAAGATTAAATAACAATAATTTACACCCCGATGAAGTTTAATCTGAATGGACAATTTCAACAGGAGAGTATTTATTCCATTTAAATGAAAATAATTTGCACAAAAGGGTGATAAACTTTAAAATGGAAGAAGCGGTACCATGGTGCCAGAGACCTCAATAGAGAGGATAGAATCAATTCATCTTTAAAGAGTGAGCGGTACGGGTTACTGCCAATCTAAAAGCAGAAACACAAGTGTATGTCATTGGAAGACAATCTCTCTCATGCAGCATACAATTATATAACCGTGTTTCTGGAAATGGTATTAAACAAATGAAGGTATTAACTATGACTTTAAGAAGACTGAGTATATTTCTCATTGCTTTGGCATTTCCGTTCGCGATGATGTCATGCTCTGACAGTTCAACCGGCGCAGTTGATGACGGCGGTGATGATGGCGGAGATGGGGGTGATAACGGAGGTGGCGTTACAGAAGTAATTGAGTTTCCAATTACATTTGAAAAGGATATCACCTACGCTGACTTTATCTCCGATTTTAACGGCGGTGAACTAACCGTAGTGGATAACCCGGATCCATCAGGAGACAACACCAGCGATAAAGTTGCTCAGATGGTGAAAAAAGGTGACGTAGAAGACGCTCAGCCGTGGGGCGGTTCTGTTCTTTTGCTGGAGGATAACATCGATTTCGCAGGTGGAACACAGTTCACAGTTTCGGTATGGGCTCCGAGGCCGGATACCAAAATGCTTTTCAAGATTGAAAATGAGGAAAACCCGGAACAGGCATTTGAACGGGAAATTACGATAGCGGAATCTCAGCAGTGGGTGGATGTTTCTTTCGACCTGAGCGGCGCAGATCAGTCAAACGCATATAAAAAACTTGTATTCATTTTTGACCTGGGAACGCTTGGTGACGGTACATCCGACTTTACCTGGTATTTTGACAACATCCGCCAGGAAGAAGGTGATGGAGGCGGTGGTGATCCTCCGGCCGAACCGGTTGATCCTGCTCCGACGCCTGCTGAAGATGAGGCCAATGTGATCAGTTTGTTCAGCGACGCATATACGGATGTAGCCGTTGACACCTGGAGAACCGATTGGTCTGCCGGCGATCTTGAAGACATTGACATTCAGGGTAACGCAACGAAAAAATATACCAACCTCAATTTTGTGGGTATCGAAACAACAGGCGACAATCTGGTCGATGCTTCAACCATGACTCACTTCCATATCGACGTCTGGACACCAAATATGGATGTAGTTCGGGTTAAACTGGTTGATTTTGGACCTGACGGCGCATTCGAAGGCGGTGACGATTCCGAACATGAGATCGTATTTGATACTCTACCTCAGGAACAGTGGAATACTCTTAAAATTCCAATGTCTGACTTTACAGGATTGCAAAATCAGTCAAATATTGCCCAATACGTTCTGTCAGGTACACCTGCGGGTGAAGGAATACTCTATGTAGATAACTTCTATTTCTCTGACGACGGCTCCGGCGGGGGCGGCGGTGGCGACATCGTTGAACTGCCATTGACGTTTGAACAGGATATTACATGGGCTGATGCCATCACCAATTTCGAAGGCGGAGACCTTACGGTAGTGGATAACCCGGATCAAACCGGAAATACAAGTGCTAAAGTGGCTCAAATGATAAAAGGTGCAGGTGCCACGTTTGCAGGATCCATTATCACGCTCACCGATAATATCAACTTTGCGGATGGTACAGACTTTACCGTTTCGGTTTGGGCGCCTCGTCCAAATACGACCATGCTGTTCAAGATTGAGAATGAGACAGATGCCGGACAGTTTTTTGAGCAGGAACTGACAATTGCAGAATCTCAGCAGTGGGTGGATATCACCTTCGACATGAGCGGTGCAAATCAATCCAATACCTACAAAAAGCTGATCTTCATCTTTGACAACGGTACAGCAGGTGACGGCACAGCCGACTACACCTGGTACTTTGACAATCTGGAACAATCTGCCGGCAACGGTGGCGGCGGCGGTGATGCTCTTGCACTTCCCGTTACGTTTGATGACACCAGCCTGGACTACGGTTTGACGGACTTTGGAGGCAACCAGTCAGAAATCGTTGCAGACCCAACAGACGGGACGAATAACGTAGCTCAGTCAACCAAGACAGCGTCTGCAGAATTGTGGGCGGGTACGACCGTAGGCGGTGATGCAGGATTTGGAGATCCCATTCCCTTCACCAGCGGTGCAACCACCATGAGCGTACGGGTCTGGTCTCCCGATGCGGGAATTCCGATCAGGCTTAAAGTGGAGGATTCAACAGATCCGACTATAAGTGTAGAGACTGAAGCTGTCACAACGGTAGCTTCCCAGTGGGAAACCCTGGTATTCGACTTCAGTAATGAAGCTTCCGGAACAGCTGCACTGAATCTGGCCAACAGCTATAACAAAGCATCCATATTCTTCAACTTTGGTACCACCGGTGCCGACGCCGGAGAAAAGACCTATTACTGGGATGATATGGAGTTTGGCGACGGGCAATAAAAAGATGCTTTAGAGTGTCTTTATCACAGGAGATGTCTTCTTTTTATGTAAAAGATGATGAAGACTGATCCTGAAAAAAGAGTTGAAGGGGGCTGCGTAAGTTTTACGCAGCCCCCTTTTTTATGTAAAGTTTTAAAGAAAGTTTGATTGCACCTGTTGGTTTTGACATGAAGGGTAATTGAGCTCAATGGCCAATGAACTAACCAGTAATGGACGCTGCCGCGGTATTGGAATTCATGCCTTACTTTATAGATTCCGCACAGCAATACCAAGGCATTCAGCAAGCATTTCTAGAATGAGTGTACAGCCATCCGCATTACTTGCAGGAAGGAACCATGTTCGGCATATTGCATTATAGAATTCAAAAAAACACTGTTTTTGGTTGACATGTCTTCCCAAATTTTAGATATTAATGTAAGCGCTTACTGTAAGCGTTTACATAAACACAGCAAATCATTGAAGAACAATGGTTTAATGGTACCGATTAATATAAATTTTGGAGTAATTATATGAGTTTAAATAAGCTTACAATTCTGTTTGCAGCCCTGCTTCTGCCTTTTGCGTTGATGTCATGCTCTGACAACACCACAGGAGCCGAAGAGGAAGAGGAAGAAACCACTGAGGTGGTTTATGCACTCTCATTCACTGAAGGAGACGGAGTAGCTACATTCTTTGTAGATATGACGGATATTGAAGGGTTCGATCCCGCGACTCATAAAGTATACATTACCGGTTCACTTCTGAACTGGACGGAGCCCGGAACCGAGCCCGATCGGCAGGAAATGGTTCTCATCGAAGATGCGAGCACCGAGATCCCGGTTGTAACCCCCGAGGCCACCGGAGAAGTTGCTTACAAATACTTCTCTGATTTTGTTGCACAGGGATGGGACGGAGGCGAGTGGGCCGGCGACCCCAATCGTACAGCAACCCTCACAGCCGGCGCTGAAATCCAGGATATCTGGGGTGACCAGCCCGAATAAGAAGAAACAGCTGCAGTTTCAATCATGATCACCGACCGGCAGGCAGACCTGATTTCTGTCTGCCGGATTTTTTAACCTGCAATAGTAGCTTCTTTGATTTTTCATCTGTTTTTTAAACAAAACAGAAATCCTCTCTCAAACATACAGCGTTTTGTCACATACAATCTATGATATAGCCAAGGCTGCAGGTGTAAGCATTGCTACAGTTTCCAGGGTGTTTAACAAAGCTGAATCTGTAAAACCGTCAACGCGCGAAAAAGTAATGAAGGTTGCAGACCGGTTGGGTTACCAGCCTCATGTGTATGCTCAGGGTCTTGCCAGCAAACGCAAAAATCGCATTATGATGCTCGCTCCGGTTATGTCGAACTACTTCCTAACCGAAATTTTGAGAGGAATACAGGACTGCCTTGCCTCTCACGATATTGAGCTGAATATTGTAAACATCAGCCAGGACAGCAGAGCCATTGACCAGGTTGAGAATATCATAAAAAAAAGCTGGGCTGAAGGGTATCTCCTTGTCTCGCTTCACCTGAATGAGGAGGAACTGTCATGCCTAGAGAGATATCAGGTTCCAATCAGCCTGCTGGATGATTACAGCAGTTATTTCGATTCTGTAAGCTTCGACAATGTCGAGGGAGCATTTTTGGCAACGGACTACCTGATTTCCCGTGGATATGAGCGTATAGTTATTTTGTCCGCGAATCCGAATGCCATCCCTATCCGTGAGCGTCTGGCCGGATACAAAAAGGCACTTGAAAAGAGTAAAATCCCTTTCCGGGAGTCCTATGTCGTTACAGGCGATAATATGGAGAGAGACGGGTTTAACGAACAGAGCGGCTATGAAGCCATGAGGAAAATATTAACCATGGATCCCATGCCGGATGCCGTATTCTGTACATCCGACATCAAAGCGGTGGGAGCTCAAAAAGCAATGAGGGAAACGGGGCTCAAGATTCCGCTGATCAGTTTTGATAACCTCAGCATATCCGAATATATCGGATTGTCTACCGTAAGCCAGCCCATGTATAGAATGGGTTCTGAGGCAACCGAAATGCTTATAAGCAGAATCAGAAATGGCGAATCAAAATCCCGGCACACTCAATATGAACCGGAGCTGGTTATCCGGTCTTCTTCTGAAAAGCCAACCGTAAAACACGAAGCAGTATGAGGTTTTTGTCACCGTTACTATATCTTATTTTTTTACTGGTTCCTGCGTCTGCATTTTCACAGGCGATTTCATCGGATCCTTCTTTTCCAACGGAGGATGGGCCGATAACCATCATTTTTGACGCATCACAGGCCGACAGGGATGACCTGGTTGACTTTCAGGGTGATGTGTATGCACACACCGGAGTGATTGTTTCCGAGGCAGATATCGGTTCCGGCAACTGGTCGTACGTTAAATCGAATTGGGGTGAAAACCTTCCTGAACTCCAGATGAGCAGCACGGGAGAGAACATCTGGGAACTTCAGATAGACGATATTCGCGAATTTTACTCCGTTCCGGAAAGCGTTGACAGAATCTACCAGCTTGCTTTTGTATTCAGAAGTGCGGATACGAATCTGCAGAGTGAAAATCTGTACGTGGATATAAACAATAACAGCATTGCCGTGCAATTTTCATCGCCATCCGTAAGCGGCCTCAATCCCTATTTTGCGGAGTTAAGTGAGGTTATTGAGTTTGAGATTGAGGGGACGTCGCCGTCGGGTACCCTGCAGTCGATTACACTCTTTCAGGATGGATCGGAGATTGCCTCCTCTTCGGGAAGTGATTTCTTAAGCTACTCCTACACGGTAACGGATCAGGGCAGAAAGGATTTTGTAGCCCTGGCTGTAGACTCCGAGGGCCAGGAGGCCAGGGATTCACTTTATATCGTGATCAATCCGCCCGTCACCGTGCTGTCGCGTCCTGCAGGTGTAGAAGATGGAATCACCTATCATGAGGGAGGGACATCGGCCACGCTCTCCGTGTACGCTCCGGGTAAGGATTTTGTATACCTGATCGGTGACTTCTCGGGTTGGGAGGTGCGTGAGGAGTACTTTATGAACCTGGACAGTAGCGCTCCGGAAGGGCAGAGATTCTGGATAACGCTTGATAACCTGACACCCGGTGAAACTTATCGTTATCAATACCTCGTTGACGGGGAGATACGGGTTGCGGATCTCTATTCGGAGCTTGTGATTGATCCGTTTTTCGACAGGTTTATTCCCGAAACCATCTATCCGGACCTTCCCGTGTATCCTGCCGGACTGACCGAGCATACGGTGAGTGTGCTGGAGCCGGGAAGAGATGAGTATGTATGGCAGGTAACCGATTTTGAACGGCCCCCAAAAGAAGAATTGATTATCTATGAGCTGCTTGTACGCGATTTCCTCGAGGAACAGTCGTTTCAGGTACTGGCCGATACGCTTGGCTACCTGGAGCGCCTCGGGGTAAACGCCATCGAGCTGATGCCGGTTTCTCAATTTGACGGCAACATCAGCTGGGGATACAATCCCACTTTCCACGGAGCCCTTGATAAGTCGTACGGTACCCGAAGGGCTTTCAAACAATTCGTGGATGAAGCACACAGCAGAGGCATAGCCGTGCTGCTGGATGTAGTGTACAATCACGCTCATGACAGATCTCCTCTGATCCGGATGTTCGGGCAGTCGCGGGGAAGTGATTTTGCAAACGGAAACCCGCTGCTCGGCCCCGGTCACGCCTACAACGTCTTTTTCCATCTCAATCACGATCATCCGTACATTCAGTACTGGGTGGATCGCATGAACCGCTACTGGCTCGAAACTTACAATATTGACGGTTACCGGTTCGACCTCTCCAAGGGTTTTGCCTCCAATGTGGACGACCGCAGCCTGCTCGACGGGGAGAATCCGCAGCGTATCAGCAACCTCAAGCGTATGTATGATGAAATCCGCACCTACGATCAGGATGCGTATATTATCCTAGAACATTTCGCCGCCGGTTCTGAGGAGAGACAGCTCGAACAGCATGGAATGATGCTCTGGGGCAATCACAATTTCAACTATTCGGAAGGTGTGATGGGGTACAATGAAGGCATCAAATCCAACATGTCGGGTATTTATTTTGGGAACCGCAATTTTCAGAATCCGCACCTGGTGGGTTATATGGAGAGTCATGATGAACAGTGGCTGATGCATAAGGCTGCCGAATTTGGCAATGACACCAATCAGGATCACAATGTTAAGGATCTGGATACGGCTCTTCAGCGAATGAAGCTGGCGGGTGCGTTTTTCTTTACAATACCCGGTCCCAAAATGCTTTGGCAGTTCGGTGAACTGGGATACGGCTGGGCACCGGGAGAGTGCCTGAAGCCGGGCGGAAGCGGGGATGGCGACTGCCGCGCAACGGACCCGGGGCGAACGGACCCGAAACCGATCCGATGGGAGTACTACGATGAGGAGAACAGAAACCGCCTCTACAGGTCATGGGGTGAGCTGACGCGCCTCAGAAGGTCAAGCCCGGTCTTCTCCTCAGCCGATACGGATTTCAGCTCATCGCTGAGCGGTGATACAAAATGGATTCGCCTTTCGCATTCTGACATGGACGCACTGGTAATCGGAAACTTTGGGGTTACATTCAATCAGCTTACCGTAGATTTCAGCGCGGCGGGGACCTGGAATGATTTTGTGACGGGTGAATCCATTGAGGTGGATAATACGCTTGAACAGACGTTTACACTATCACCCGGTGAATTCAGGATTTTCACGAGCAGGGAAATTGAACCTGCCGAATCCAATGTTTTTTTCAAACCCGGTGAATCACAATTTGCCACACTGCCGAACGATTTCATTATTGAACCTAATTTTCCCAACCCCTTTAACCCCGGCACAACCATACGATATGTGGTTCCGGAAGAGTCGCCCGTCAGGATTGATGTTTATGACATTCTGGGAAGACGTGTATCGACGCTGGTGAACAACGACCTGCATCCAAGGGGTCAGTTTACAATCAATTTTGACGGTTCTGACCTGAGCAGCGGAGTGTACATCACGAGAATGGTTGGCGGGGGCGGTTCATCGGTTCAGAAAATGACCCTGATTAAGTAACGGGTTCAGGCGGATCCGATTTTTATTTCAATTTGAAAGGTCCCATATTTATGGCTTGTCCGGAAGACACAGCAACGTCTTTCCCTTAACCAACCGCACCCTGCACTAACTAACCTGATCTTTCTATGAACTATCTTGATTGGCTGGTAATCGCTTTGTATGCAGCCGGATTGATAGGCCTGAGCTACTATCTGAGCAGGGGGCAAAGCACTACCGAAGATTACTATCTTGGGAGCAAAAACTTCAGGTGGTGGCAGGTGGGGCTTTCCACCATGGCAACCCAGCTTGGTGCCGTCAGTTTTATTTCGGCGCCCGCATTTGTGGGGCTCAGACAGGGAGGCGGCCTGCAGTGGCTAACCTATGAATTTGCCGTCCCCATAGCGATGATTTTTCTGATCATCTTTATCTTTCCGCCGCTTTATAAATCAGGCATTATCAGCATTTATTCCTACCTGGGAAACCGGTTCGGAAAAAGCACAACCAAAATTTTGAGTGCTGTTTTTCAGTTCAGCCGGGCCTTTGCAGCGGGTATCACGGTTTACGCAGTTGCCATTGTTCTGGAAGCCGTTTTTGGTATCCCGCTCTGGATTAATATACTGGTTACCGGCCTTGTTGCTCTCATTTATGACTACCTGGGCGGGATGAAGGCTATTGTGATTTCGGACGTGATTCAAATGGCTATCCTGTTTATCGGATTTCTTATCTGCTCCTACATTGCATTTGATCTGATAGGCGGCTGGAATGTATTTATGGATAACCTGGACAGAAGCCGGCTGGATGCGGTCTCCTTTTCAAATCTGGGCATTGGTGACGGTGAGGAGTTCGGATTCTGGCCCATGGTGGTTGGAGGGTTTTTTCTCTACACCGCTTACTACGGATGTGATCAGAGTCAGGCGCAGCGCATACTCTCGAGCAAGGATATGAAAAACGTTCGCAAAGCCCTTCTGTTCAACGGGTTTTGTCGTTTTCCAACGGTACTGCTTTATTGCGGAATGGGCCTGTTGATAGGAACCTTTGCAATGATGACACCACAGTTTTTGGGCAGTATCCCCGAAGGTCAGTCCGATTACATGGTACCCCTCTTTATTGTGGAATATCTACCGAACGGACTGATCGGGCTGCTGGTGGCGGCTATTCTGGCAGCGGCCATGTCGTCGCTCGACTCTGCCCTGAACTCTCTGAGTGCGGCAACCGTGCAGGATTTTATATTGCCTTCGCGCAAAGGCCATGTTTCTATGGATCAGCAGTTCAGGCTTTCGAAAAAGTACACGGTATTCTGGGGCGTTATTTGTGTGTTGCTTGCATTCTCTGCCGGAAATATTGCACCAACCGTAATTGAAGCCATTAATAAAATCGGATCTCTCTTTTATGGTCCCATTATCGCTACATTCGCGATTGCGATGCTAAGCAAGTCTATTGGCGAAAAAGCGATGAATACCGGAATATTTGCGGGCGTTCTGCTCAATCTGATGCTTTGGCTGTTTGCTGAATCCTACATTTTCTGGTTTTGGTGGAATGCAACCGGATTTTTTATGACCGTATTTACCGCCTGGGCAGCCGAAAAGGCATTTACTACCCAAGAAGAGAGATCCGTCTATTCGCTTGCGCCCATTGAGTTCAGGTTTAAAGAGACTGCGGTTCTGTCGGCTTACTTTGCGGCCATTCTGCTATTCAGCGTTTCACTGGCTTTCTGGCTGTAAATATCCGGGTCAAGGTTTCTGCAGATTTAATTGAATCGCTCATCGCACTGCAATATCTTATCGTGTAATATGCTGTTTTTTCAGTTGCGGGTATTCTCCCGAAAATACATCTCCTTAGGTTTATTATGAGGTTCAAAAGCCGGTACCCCCGTCTCTTTCTGCCAACACTGCTATTGTTGCCTATTGTATGGTTGTTTTCTGCCTGCAGCTCGCAGTCCGATACCCGATTTAAAGAACTGCCCTCCGACCGAACAGGTATAGATTTCGAAAATCGGGTAACCAACACCCCTGATTTCAATATTCAGAACTACCTCTATTTTTATGACGGCGGAGGTGTAGCCGCCGGTGATATTGACAATGACGGTTTGCCGGATCTCTTTTTTGTATCCAATGCCGGTGATCACAAACTATACCGTAATCTGGGAGAGTTCAGGTTTGAAGACGTAACTGAAATTTCCGGAATTTTGGGTGAAGAGGGGAGCTGGACCACCGGGGTTACCATGGCCGATGTGAATGGTGACGGATATCTGGATATTTACTTAAGCAGGGTGACGTACCTCACGAAATCAGGTGCCAATCAGCTATGGATCAACAATGGAGACGGTACTTTTACCGATCTCGCATCCGATTACGGGCTAGATTTTGAAGGTTATTCCACACAGGCCGCCTTTTTTGACTACAATGGCAATGGGCGACTGGATCTGTTTCTGCTGAACCACTCTTTTCATAATGAAAATACATATGGCAGGGCCGATCAGCTGAGGGCGCGGCCCGACCCGAAAGCGGGCGACCGCCTGTTTCGCAATGATGGCAATCGTTTTACCGACGTTACGGAACAGGCAGGCATCATCAGCAGTGCACTGGGGTATGGGCTTGGCCTTGCCGTTACGGATATCAACCTGGATGGCCATCCCGATATCTATGTTGGAAATGACTTTCATGAAGACGACTACTTCTACATTAACAATGGAGACGAAACCTTTACGGAGCTGCTCTACTCCATGGTTGGGCATACCAGTAACTCCTCCATGGGAAATGATATCGGCGATATCAACAATGACGGATTGCCGGATATTATATCGCTGGATATGATGCCGATGGATCACGAAACCTTTCTCAGGTCCGGCGGACCTGATATTATGATTGTGAAGGAGGCCAAACGGAATTTCGGATTTGGTGAGAAAAACAATCGCAATACTCTTCAGGTGAACCGAGGTTTCTCGCCCGATACGGGCCTCCCGGTTTTCAGCGAGACGGCATTTTCATCCGGAATTGCCCGTACAGACTGGAGCTGGGCGTCGCTCTTTGCCGATTTCGACAATGACGGGCTTCAGGATCTGTTTGTGACCAACGGCATGCCCGGCAGGCCGAATGACCTGGACTATGTAGCGGCCTTGCAGTCTCTGCGCTCCGAGTATTCAGGACAGGAACTCGACAGGCGGTTGTTTTCGCTTATTGAGTCGATGCCGGATGTACGTGTTCCAAACAAAATGTTTTATAATCGCGGTGATTTCACCTTTGCTGACTCTACAGAATCCTGGGGCTTTTCAAGGCCCGGTTTCTCGTCGGGTGCCGTTCATGCTGACCTGGACGGTGACGGACTTCTTGACCTTGCAGTAAGTAATATCAACGAACCTGCATCCATCTTCCAGAACAGTAACGGCACCGCAGCATCGGAAAGCAGAAACTATCTGAAAATTAAACTGAACGGTTCCGGTAATAATCGGACGGGTATTGGCAGCAAAGTATTTTTATACAGCGGCGACAAGATATTCTACAGAGAACAGTTTCCGGTTCGGGGATTTCAATCTTCCGTAGATCATACACTGCATTTTGGGCTGGGCAGCAGAAGTGATATCGATTCTCTGCTTGTTGTCTGGCCGGAGGGTTCCTACCAGGTTTTGCAGGAACCGGACCTTAACCGCACCCTGGAGCTTCAAATATCTGATGCGGAGGCCGGCTTTGACTATTCACGGATTCGTCCTGAGCGTTCCGAAACACCGATTCAGGAGGTGTCAGACGGTCCGCAAATCGACTATGTGCATCAGGAGAATCGGTTTGATGATTTTTACAGAGAACCTCTCGTTCCTTACAAACAGTCAAGGCGCGGGCCCGCAACAGCCGTGGCTGACGTAAACGGTGACGGCCTCGACGATTTTTTTGCGGGAGGATCGCGCGGCAGGTCCGCAGTACTCTACATCCAGCAATCTGACGGCAGCTTCATGGCATCGGAGCAGGAGGCATTTGCACGTGACAGCCAGACAGAAGATGTGGATGCCGTGTTTTTTGACGCCAATTCCGATGGATTTTCGGATCTTTATGTTGCAAGCGGAGGGTACGAATATCCAACGGACTCCCCGCTGCTGAGTGATAGATTGTACCTGAATGATGGAAACGGCCTTTTTACCAGAGCCGGTTCAGCAATACCGGAGCATCGAGTAAACAGCGGAGTGGTTCGCGCCGCAGACTTTAACGGAGACGGTCATCAGGATCTGTTTATCGGTGGCCATGCCGACCCGTGGAAGTACGGAATAGGCCCACGAAGCGTACTGCTTAGAAACGACGGCACCGGAAACTTTGAAGATGTTACCAGGGAGATGGCTCCCGACATACTTACCATAGGAAATGTGACCTCTGCGGCCTGGATTGATGTGCCCGGCAAGCAGCTCCCCGACCTGGTGATAGCAGGAGAGTGGATGCCGATTTACTACCTGGAGAATACCGGAGATAGGATGAACCCGGTAAGCGCGGAGAAAGGCCTTGATGGCTTGAGCGGGCTATGGCAGGTGCTGCGGTCTGATGATATAAACGGTGACGGTCTTCCCGACCTGATTGCTGGAAATTTTGGCACGAACAGCCGGCTGCAGCCCTATTTGGATGGTACCGTAACACTATATATCAATGATTTTGACGGAAACGGGCAAACCGAACCTTTGGTTGCTGTTTCGGAAAACGGAATGGAGTTCCCATTTGAGCAGCTGGATGAGCTGAAAGGACAAATTACAACCATTCCAAACGAACCGGATTCATACAGTCAATTTGCCGGTTCATCAACCCGAAACCTCTTTGGTTCGGATCTGCTTGATGAGGCTCTACAGAAAGAACTGCACGAAACCAGGTCTATGGTTTTTTTGAATACGGAAGAGGGAGTGTACCGGCGGATGCCGCTTCCCGAACCGGCCCAGTGGTTCCCGGTAATGGCAATCTATCCGGATGACGTGGATGGAGACGGACATACCGATCTGATTCTAGGCGGAAATATTCTTGATGTAAAACCCAGCTATGGAGGTGCGCAGGATGCAGGGCACGGATTGCTTTTAAAAGGAAACGGGAACGGTGAATTCTCTTCCCTGCCGCAGCACAGAAGCGGATTTTACGCTCCGGGTGAAATCAGGGGTATCGAAAGCCTTATGCTGTATCAGGCTGGAAAGTTGATTCTTGTGATCCGGAACAACGATAAACCTCTTTACTTTACGTTTCCCGGGACACCGTAACCATTATGACAATCAGATTTTAAAGAAGAATGTTTACTCAATTCAAAAAAAATTCATCTGCTCTCAGTGTGTGTGCGTCGCTGCTCGCTGCCGTCGTATTGGTTTCCTGTGGTGGAAATGCGGACGGTGATGCAGAATCAGGCGCAGAGTATAATGAGGCTGTGGCTGATTTTTATATGAGCCTGGCTGCAAGCCAGACCGATCAATCCCGCTTTGCCTTTAACAAAATGAATGATGTAGCTGTGGCATTTCCGGAAGAAGCCGCTGCCTGGGCAAACCTGGGAGTCTATGCCATGCGGCAGGGTAACCTGGAACTTGCAGCCGATCGTTTGTCGCGTGCACGAAACCTGCAGCCAGAAAATGCAGACATTCTTTTCCTTTCGAGCATGGTTGAGAGCCGGCGCGGGGCAATCGGGGAATCCATTTCCCTGCTGAGACAAGCTGCTGAAGCGGCTCCGGAGCGTCCAAGGATTCTTTTTGCACTTGCGGCGGAGCTGGAGAGGGAGGATGACGTGGCGAATGCGGAAGAGATCAGCCAGGTTTTGGGCCGTCTGTACGATCTGGCTCCCGATAACCAGGTCGTTCTGCTCGAACTGATTCGGGTTGCCGTAAAAGAGAACAGGTTTGAAGAAGCGGAATCCTATCTAAACCGGTTGTCGGATATGTCGTCGGAATGGTCAGCCGAAAACAGAGATCAGTTCATGACCGTTCGCGATGAACTGGGTAGCGGCAACGCCTCCGATCTGCTTTTGGAGCTCTCATTTCTTCGAAGCGGCCTGGGTTCGGAATCTGAATTCCAGGCTGATTTGCTTGATTTACAGCTGCCGCCAACGGATGTCGGATATCTGATTACGGAGTTCCTCCATCTGCCTGAGCCCTCCGTGGAGGTGGCGGAGCCCGACACACAGCTTACTTTCACACGCTCGGTTCCTGAACTTCCTGAGGAAAGAGCGCAATGGCTGAAAGGGGTGACCCTGCTTGAGGACGCCCCCCCGTTTCCGGTTGCCATCAGCGGTGGTGAGGTTGTTGTAGACAACGAGGTACGGCTGGACTTTCCCGGCAGCAGCAGTGAACTTTTGCCGGAAGCAGCCTTTACTGAAATTGATTTCAACTATAATTTCAGGAACGACATAGCTGTTGCAGGTTCTGACGGTTTCCGCCTCTATCTGCAAAATGATGACCAGACCTTTTCAGATATCACGGCCGGTACAGAGTTAAACTCAGATATCATCAACGATCGCTATTTCGGAATCTGGACATTCGACGCCGATATGGACGGAGACCTCGACCTGCTGCTTGCAAGATATGAGGGAGTTCCGGTTATGCTCCGAAACAACGGGGACGATACCCTCACGGCCATGGAGCCTTTCTCAGGAAGTACCGGCGTAAGACAATTCAGCTGGGCCGATATGGATGGCGACGGTGTTCCCGAGGCAGTGCTGCTGGATAGGAGAGGCAATCTGCGCGTATATAAAAATCTGAGGGGCGGTGAATTTGACGATGGGACTATGATCGGGGAAGGGCGCACAGCTATTACCGTAGCGGATCTGAACGCCGATGCACGGTTTCAAATCATTTCGGCAGGGCGCGACGGTGAAATTCGCACCGCTTCGATCGATATGAGAAGCTCACAATGGAGTGAACAGCAGCTGACGCAGGCCGGTATAGGCTCAGAAGCGCCGGGCTTCAATCATCTTTTTGCGGCTGATATTGACAACAACGGTGCTCTCGACCTGGTACACTCTTCACCCGACCGGACGCAGATATGGCTGGGCGATACGGGGCGGCAGCTTTCTCTGCTCAACCGTCCTGAGACGCTGCCCGGAGGGGTCATGTCTGTTTTTGACGTGGATGGTGACGACCGCCTGGACCTTCTTGGTGTCAGCAGTGATCTTAATCCGTTTCAGCTGATGAACAGCGGTACCAAGCAGTATTTTGCGCGATCCATACGGGCCCGGGCTTCCGGGACGGAAGGAGACAGGCGCATCAACTCCTTTGGAATCGGCGGGGAGATGGAGGTGCGTTCCGGACTGCTTTACCAGAAGCAGCTTATTGAATCTCCTATTGTCCATTTCGGATTGGGTGAATATGAAGAGGCACAAATGCTGCGTATCATCTGGCCCAATGGATCTGTACAGGCCGAGTTCGCAGAACTGGGTATGGGCGCCACCATATTTAATGAACAGATTCTCAAGGGGTCTTGTCCATGGCTGTTTACAGGCGACGGTGAAGAGATGCATTTTGTAACGGATATCCTGTGGCGCTCACCGCTTGGGTTGCGTATCAATGCGCTGGAAACGGCAGGTGTTGAGCAAACGCTAGACAGAGTCCGGATTCCATCCGAAAAGATTGAGTCTGTGGACGGATATTACGACGTAAGGATTACGGCCGAACTGTGGGAGTCTCACTTTTTCGACTATGTGAGCCTGGTTGCGGTGGATCATCCGGAGGGATCAGAAATATTTATTGATGAACGTTTCGCATTTCCGGCCCCCGATCTTTCAACAAACGTAATGGGAAGGCCGCTGCCGGTTGCGAACGTAACCGACGAGAGGGGGAATGACCTTACGGAACGGGTATCTGAACTTGATGAGACATATGCACAGCCGTTCGTTAAAACCAAATATCAGGGGCTTACGGAAGAACATTCCATTGAGATTGCACTGAACGAATCAGAGGCCGCACAGTGGCTGGTGCTTTCGGGATGGCTTCGGCCGACCGACAGCTCCATAAACCTGGCACTGAGTCAGGGCAGCATCGATTCCCCGCAGGGGCTGCATGTGGAAGTTTCGACAGGCGACGGATCATGGACAACACTCCATGAGAACTATGGCTTCCCGGCCGGTAAACTCAAAACCATACTTATAGATCTGGAGAAGGCCGGCCTGGCTGATCAAATCCGCAAGGTGAGGTTAACCACAACCACCGAGATCTACTGGGACTCTATTTTACAGGCGGATAAGATGAATCCATCGCTGATAACCGAAACAGATCTGCAGCCTGTGCAAATGGATCTCAGGTACAGGGGCTTTTCGGAGTGGTATCGTGTAAATGATACCTCGCCAAAGCTGCCTGATTACAGTTTTGTATCGAGCACCAACCAGAGATGGCGTGACCTGGAGGGTTTTCATACCCGTTTCGGGGATGTAAGTGAACTTCTGCAGAACATTGACGATCGCTATGTGATCATGAATGCAGGGGATGAACTGCTGCTCCGGTTTGAGGAGGCTGCCCCTCCCCGGGAGGGATATACCCGCAGCTATGTATTTGTGTCCGACGGCTGGGAAAAAGACGGGGATTACAACACGGAGGCATCCGCAACCGTTTTACCCCTCCCGTACCACGGGCAGCAAAATTATACCTTCACCGGTACCGAAACACTGTTCAATGATCCTGTATTCAAAAAATATCCCGAAGACTGGGTAAACTACCATACCCGGTATATCACCCCCTACAATTTTATAAATGCACTGGTTTTTGGTCCGGATGAGCAACAAAATGAATGATATTTTAAAAATCATTGATAGTATGATTGATATGACACCATTTACAGTAAACATGATACGAGTTACAGATCCATGAAAAGGGAAACGCTGACCCGGATAGCGGCCGCTGTCATATTTGCACTGCTTATATCCATTCCGTTTGGAATGCGAACCTACTCAGACTGGATGAGCAGTGATGACTACGCTGACAGGGAAGATGTGCTGCAGCGGTACGGCTTCTATCTGGAAGATATCACAGAGGCTGCAGGCGTGGATTTTTCACATCAGCGCGTGACGGTAGATGATGAACTTTCGCATATCCTTCCCCAGATCTCTTCGGTAGGAGCATCCGTTTCGGTTGCAGACTTCAATAACGACGGGTATCCGGATCTCTATTTTACAAGCAGTGAATTCGGAACACCGAATGCGCTCTACCAAAACATGGGAGACGGCACATTTACCGACGTAGGTGAAGAGATGGGTGTGGCCGCCCTGAACAGCGCGGCAGCGGGTGCATCCATGGGTTCCGTTTGGGGTGATTTTGATAACGACGGATATGAAGATTTGCTTGTTTACCGATGGGGCAGTCCTGAACTGTTCAGAAATCTGGAAGGAAGCGGCTTTGAACCGGTAACCGATGGGGCAGGCCTGAACAAAAAGATAAACTCCAATACCGCATTCTGGTTCGACTATAACCGGGACGGCTTTCTGGATCTGTTTATAGGCGGCTACTATCACGAAGATGTGAATCTGTTCGATCTTGAAGATACCCGGATGATGCCCGATAGTTATGAATATGCTACCAACGGCGGGCTAAACTATCTCTACCGGAACAACGGAGACGGTACGTTTACGGATGTATCGGAAGAGAGCGGCTTGCAGGAAACCAGAAAGTGGACACTTGCATCCACCGCGGCCGATATCAACAACAGCGGATATCCGGATATTATCCTGGCCAACGATTATGGCGTGGATGAAGTTCTTCTGAACTGCGAAGGCAGGGTTTTTGAAAACGTTGGGGAGGAAACCGGTATAGGGTTTGTGCCCAAGAGCGGAATGAGTGCGTCCCTGGGTGACTTTATGAATCGGGGAGAGTATTCCATCTACATTACCAATATATCCGAGGCCGGAGTTCTGATGCAGGGGAATAACTTATGGGTGCCGTCATCATCCACGGAAAGTGAATCGGGTGTACCCGGATACAGAAATCTTGCCGGCAATATGGGAGTCGAAATCGGTGAATGGGGATACGGCGGACAATTTGTTGATCTGAATAATGACGGCTACCTGGATCTTTATGTTGCGAACGGGTACGTGTCGGATGAACCGGGAACTGATTATTGGTACGATTACTCGAGGGTAGTTGGCGGAAATCGCAATATTATCATCGATGCAAATAACTGGCCTGCGATGAACAGCCGGTCCTTTTCGGGATACCAAACCAATAAAATTTGGCTCAATGATGGCGCGGGCCGTTTTCGTGAAGTTGCCGGTGCCGTGGGCGGGTCCCTGAGCCTGGACAGCCGGTCTGTTGCATATGCCGACCTGGACGGGAGCGGGAATCTTGATCTTATTGTTGCAAATCAGAACCAACCGGTAAAAATTTTCAAAAATCAGGGACAGCCTGACCGCAACTGGGTAGGATTCAGGCTTACGGGCACCGAAAGCAATCGCAGCGCGATCGGAGCGGAAGTATTCCTTTACTGGGACGGCCGGATAACCCGCAAGATGGTGAGCGGCGGGGAATCATTCAGCTCACAAAGCCAGCGGGCCGTTCATTTTGGGATGGGTGAAGTGGCAGAAGCAGAAAAAGCAGAAATCAGATGGCCATCCGGTAACATTGATGTGATTGAAAAACCGGAACTGAATCGTTATCACAGCATTATAGAATCTGAGGATTAAAATTTTGGCAAATTCCGATACCCATTCATTCATGAAGAAACTTTCCATTCCTCCCGGTCTTATAGGGCCTGTGTTGATCACCGCGGTTGTTGTGGCTGCCCATATCTCTTTTGGCATTCTTGACGGCTGGGAAAAATTTGCTGCAGCACTGTCAGCTGCTGTGGTTGCGGAACTTCTGCTGCACCGGATGGTAACCGGGAAATGGCGCAACCTTTCGAGCGCCTACATATCCGGCAACAGTGCGGGCATTCTGGTTCGCTCTCCCATGATATGGCCTTTTGCACTGTGCGCGGCCATCTCCATCGCCTCCAAGTATGTGTTCCGGTATAAAGGAACCCACCTGTGGAACCCCACAAATTTTGGAATTGTGGTGATGCTCTTGATTGCATCGGATAGTATGGCGGTTCTGAGTATCCAGTGGGGGAGTAATATGTGGGCCATGCTTGCAATCTGGGTTGTAGGATTGCTTGTGATATCGAAAGTGAAATTATTCCATGTTTGTGCGGTGTACATCGTCTCTTTTGTCGGCTTCGCATGGCTCAGAAGCGTGCTAACCGACAGCGTATTCATAACGGAAGTGGCTCCGTTGACGGGTCCCATGTACCAGCTGTTTGTTCTCTTCATGATTACAGACCCTAAAACAACCCTCAGTACAAAGAACGGCCGTATGGCTGTGGCCTTCCTGATTGCATTTGCTGAATTCTTTTTCCGTATGGGAGAAGCCGTATATGCACCTTTTTATGCACTGTTTATTGTGGGTCCCATAGCATTGATTTGGGAAAAGTGGAGCAAAGACCGCCAGGCCGCATTATCCACTCCCGCCGTTCCCGGAAATGCATAGATAAATCGATTTTTACTTCAGTATCCGGGGTCCATTCAGGTGCACCTGAGATAATGTGATGCTGTGCGCCATCTCAGGCTATTTTCCGCAAAAAAAAATCAGAGCCGGGTGACCAAATGCAGTATTAAGGCAACGAAAATTTAAAAAAAAGATAATGCCGGATGATTAAAAATCACCTTAGTAAGGGAAAATCCGGCAACCTGAGGTGAAATGATCACATAACTGTCAAGAGTGGCTTTTTTTGCACTGCCAGAAGTTCATAACATACTGCAAAACAATAGATTATAATTATCGATCAAGGCTTCTGAATTTATCCGGGCAGAATATCCGGAATTTGAAAAAAGCGCTTCCAAAAAAACCCATCTTACCCATTCGGTCCCGGTATGCTTCAGCTTTAGGTTTTTTTTGTCTTTAATTGCGCAATTTACCTATGCAAAACTTTGTATTATGGAAGGGCTTTTTTTATAATAATGCTTGTTCCTGCGGACGTGTACGTGTGAAGACTACTCTCTCTGACTGGAACGTTCATAACCATTAACACAAAACAACAGATATGAATGGTATAAAGCTACGGAAAAGATCCTTTTCCAAATCAGACTTGCTGAGTTCATTTCCTGCCAATGTTCTTTCAGCGTCTACTCTGAAAGCGTTTACATGCTTTCTGGTATGTGCTGTGATGGCGTTTGGTATTGGTTTAAATGAGGCACAGGCCCAGAACCGGGTTGAAGTCACGGGTACCGTGATTGATGCTACAGACGGAGAGCCACTTCCCGGTGCAACAATCATCGTGCAGGGCTCATCAGAAGCTACCGGAAGCACTATTGGTACCACATCCCTTATGGATGGAACCTACTCAATAAATGTGCCGGAGAATCTCAACGTTCTGGTCGTATCCTTTATCGGATACATCACTCAGGAGGTTGAAATTAATGGCCGCACAACAGTTGACATTGAGCTCGAACCCGATATCCGACAGCTCGCCGACGTGGTTGTAGTTGGTTACGGAACACAGGAAGAGCGTGAAATTACTTCTGCTGTTGCAAGTGTTGATGAAGAGCGTTTTAATCAGGGTAACGTGAACGATTCCGCACAGCTTCTTCAGGGTAAAGTTGCGGGACTGAACGTTACAAACAGAGGCGGTAACCCGAATGCGGGTTCTACCATTCGCCTTCGCGGGCTTTCAACCGTAGGTGCGAACACGGAGCCGCTGATTGTGATTGACGGCGTGATTGGTGCCGACCTGGCCAACGTTGATCCAAGCGACATTCAGTCTGTTGACGTATTGAAAGACGGTTCTGCTGCCGCTATTTACGGTACACGCGGTTCTTCAGGCGTTATTCTTGTAACGACCAAAAAAGGAAATTATGACACGGGCGATCCGGAAGGAAATATCCGTCTGGATTACAACGGCTATGTATCTGCTGCGATGGTTGAGAATCAGCAACCGGTTATGAGCGCAACGGAATACATCGAAGCGGGCGGTAACGACCTCGGGTCTGTAACCGACTGGCAGGATCTGGTAACGCGAACCGGTGTCTCCAACGTACACAACATTGCCGTTTCAGGCGGAACCGGAAACACGATCTACAGGGTGTCCACAAACTTCCGTGATGTGAACGGTGTTCTCGAACAATCAGGATTTCGACAAATCAATGCACGTGCCAACATTACACACAACGCACTTGATGACAGGCTTACACTGACCCTGAATGCGTCTACCACACGACGTGATATTGACAATTCATTCGAAGAAGCTCTTCGATATGCCGTACTTTATAATCCGACCGCACCGGTTCGATTTGACAACGGTGAATTCTTTCAGGCTATTCTGTTCGATAACTTTAACCCTGTTGCCATTTACGAACAGAACGTAAACGAAGGTCAGCGCAAAGCGATCAACTACAATGTGCAGGCACAGTTTGACCCAATCGAAAACCTTTCGATCAATGCAAACATTGCCCGTCAGTTTAACTCACAGTCATTTGGTGAGTTCTATCCGAGCACATCTTTCTTCCGCGGCCTCAACCGAAACGGTCTGGCCCGAAGATATTTTGAAGACAGGGATTTCACGCTTTTCGAAACCTATGCTTCTTATAATGACACGTTTATTGACAGGCTGGATGCGACCATAACCGGTGGTTATTCTTTCCAGGAAACATTCCAGGAAGGTCTGACGATCGAAATGGGTAACCTGCCTACCAACGTTCAGAGTTACTACGGTATCGATCTGTCGGGCGACAGGGTACTGGGTAATCCGGCAAATGTATTCCTGGACTCCTATGCCACTCCCGACGAAAGAATCATCGCATTCTTCGGTCGATTGAACGTTACATATGACAACGGCATCTTCTTTAATGCCTCGTTCAGAAGAGAAGGATCCACGAAGCTTGGACCTGAAAATCAGTGGGGTAGTTTCCCGGCCTTCAGTATCGGTACCGACATCAGCCGGTTCTTTGATATTGATGCCATCACTCAGATGAAGATTCGTCTCGGTTATGGTGTAACCGGTGCGCTTCCCGGACCTAACGGCCTGGCACAGGATCTTTACACATACTCTTTTGCCGGCGGTGGTACAGTGAGCAAGGCTCGTGATGCCAATCCGGATCTGAAGTGGGAAGAGAAAACCGAAATCAACCTTGGAGTTGACTTTGGTCTGTTTGAAGACAGGCTGACCGGTGCTCTCGACGTGTACACAAGGGATATCGATGACTTTATTCTAGAAATTGCGGTACCTACGGATCAGTTTCCTTCAGGAACCCAGTTCCAGAATGCAGGCCGACTCAGAACCTACGGTCTTGAGTTCCAGGTTAACTATGACGCGTATCAGTCCCAGAATGTATTCTGGAATACAGGAATTGTATTTGATACCTACTCTACTGAGCTGGAAGAGTTTATTATAGATGAGCAGATGCGAGCCAACCTCGGTTCACCCGGACAGAACGCTACGAACATGATTCGTGTTGCGGTCGGTGAGCAGATTGGACAGATCTGGGGCCCTGTGTTCTCCGGAGAAGTAAACCCGGACGGAACACCTGTTTTTGTTGACCTGAATGGTGACGGACAGCTGATTACGGATCAGGGTAACGCACTTTCCGAGAATGGTGACTTCAAGCAGCTTGGAAAAGGCTTTCCCGATTTCACACTTGGCTGGACCAACCAGGTGAACTACAAAAACTGGGAGCTGAATGCCTTCTTCAGAGGTGCGTTCGGACACAGCCTGGTGAATACCTATCGCGCTTTCTATGAGCCGATTGACCCGGGAGCCATTAACTCCTACAACAGGGTGATTACTGACAAAGCTGTGGAAGGCCTGACCGTTTCGCAGTTCAGTTCACTTTATGTTGAGAAGGCAGACTTTGTGAAGCTTGACAACGTAACCCTGGCTTACAACTTCGACGTTTCCAGCATTGAAGCATTCCGTCGTATAAGAGCCTACGTAACGCTTGAAAATGCTTTTACGATCACCAACTACACAGGAATCGATCCGGAACCTGTTCTCCAGGATCGTGGTTCCACAGATAATGGTGGCCGAATAAGTCCATTCGCTGATGTACTATCAGCCGGTATAGATCGCCGTAATAACTACTTCACGGCGAGAACCCTGACATTCGGGCTTAACATAGGATTTTAAACCAAAAAGCTGAATACAATGAAACACTTAACTAAATTATTATCTGTATTGCTGCTCGTCTTCGCAGGGGTTGCCTGTACGGATCTGGATGAAAATCTGCAGTCAGATTTTACAGACACATTCGATCCGAATAATCCCGGCTTTGGCGCCAGTGAGAACGTAAACCGACCCGTCCCTAACGACGGTCTGAACGCTGCATTCAGTACACTTCTGAATGGTACTGCGAATCACTTTACAGTATTCTCGGTATCAGAGATTCCCACTGACGAAATGGTTATCACCCAGAAAGGTGGTGACTGGTTTGACGGCGGTATCTGGCTGAATATGCATCGGCACGACTTCAGAGCAACTCACCCGGGCCTTAACGGTGCATGGGGAGTTAACTATGGCGGTGTAACGCAGACGAACGAGCTGCTTGCAAATGCCACTCTTGATGCCAATCAAACAGCCCAGCTTCGTGTGCTCCGCGCATACTACTACTGGAGACTGATGGACATGTTTGGCCGCATCAAAATTGTTACCGAGCCAGGTGTGGATTCACCCCAGGTTGACAGACCGGAAGTGTATGACTTTGTCGTATCGGAAATCAATGATGCGCTGCCCGATCTTAATGAAACGGCAGGATATGCAAGAATCAGCTCCGGTGCTGCATATGCACTCCTTTCAAGGCTCTATCTGAATGCTGACGTGTACAACCGTCCGTATCCTTATCTGCCGGGCACAGGTTCTCATGCACCGGGAACCCAGAACTTCGATGATGCCATGCAGGCTGCCATCGATGCGGCTGACGAAGTGATTGACTCAGGTATCTACGATCTGGGCCCGCAGGGTGACTTTGACTCTGTTTTCGGTCCCGCCAACGTGGAGAGCCCGGAACATATCTTCATCGTTCCTTTCGACGAAGCAACGGGTGCCGGTATGAACTTCGGTCAGATGACGTTCCACTATCCAAGCCAGCTGACATACGATTTTCAGCAGCAGCCATGGAACGGTTACTCATCACTTGAAGCGTTTTACGATTCGTATGATGACAATGACGGCCGTAAAGATGCTTTCTTTGTAGAAGGGCCGCAGTTCGACCTGAACGGAAACCCGATTCTGGACGTAGCTTTTGACGCAGCTGATCCCGACGGAGCACCCGTAAACTATACACCGGAAATCAATGAGCTTGCTCCAAACGGTTCACGACAGGCCGGTGTACGTCTCGGTAAATTCTCCCATAAGATTGGTCAGCTGCCTGAAATGGACAATGACTACACGCTTCTCCGATATGCTGAAGTTCTGATGAACAAAGCAGAAGCGATTGCACGTCTGAACAACAACTGGAATGATCCTGAGACGATCTCACTGGTAAACCTCATTCGTGAGCGAGCCGGTGCCGATCTCTATAACTCAGGTGACCTCAGTGCAGAGGAGTTTCTCGCAGAGCGAGGCCGTGAATTCTTTCAGGAAGCCCTCCGACGAACGGATCAGATCCGTTTCGACACTTGGGGAGACGCATGGTGGGAAAAACCAGCACATGCTGACGGCTTCAGAAATATCATGCCGATACCGCTCGATCAGATCAATGCTACAACGGGCGGATTCCCGCTTACGCAGCATGACGACTACTAAGTAAGATTAGTACCATTTATATCAGAGGGTTGCCATGATTCATGGCAACCCTTTTTTATTGGTAGTATATTTATGTTCAATTCCTTTAGAATCGACTGACGGTTCCGACACCCATGAAATTGTATCTGCCGCTGTTACTTTTGTTGCTGTTTTCTCTTTTTACCGGTTCATGCAGCTCTGATGAGCAAGATACCGTGACGAATTCTCTTTTTACGGAATTGAACCCTGACCGAACCGGTGTCGATTTTGAAAATCTTCTGTTCCCAACAGAAGAATTCAACATGTACATTTTCAGAAATTTTTATAACGGAGGCGGTGTGGCCGTTGGGGATGTTACCGGTAACGGGCTGCCTGACATATTTCTGACCGGAAATATGGTATCCAATCGGCTCTATGTTAACCGGGGTGATCTCAGCTTTACCGATGTTACAGATATCGCGGGCCTCAATAGTGAAGGGAGCTGGTCGACCGGTGCAAGCATGGCTGACGTTAATGGTGACGGTTTGCTCGACATTTATGTAACCCTGTCGGGTGAACCCGGGGGGGATAACCGTCATAATCGCCTATATATCAATAACGGAGACACGAGCACAGTAAAGGATGGCTCCGGCTTGTCGTTTACGGAACTATCCTCAGAATATGGCCTGACGGATGAAAATTTATCAACGCATGGTTTGTTTTTTGACTACGATCTGGACGGTGACCTGGATCTGTACCTGGTGGCGAACTCGTTTCATAATTTGGGAAGCTTTCAGGGAGTTCGCGGTGATCAGCGGCGTGTACCCGATCCGCAGGGAGCAAGTAAACTCTACAGAAACGATGGAGAGAGTTTTACGGATGTTACAGACGAGGCGGGAATATACAGCAGTATTATCGGTTTCGGGCTGAGCGCCTCTGCAGGTGACCTGAACCGGGATGGGTTCCCCGATCTGTATGTGGCCAATGATTTTTTTGAAAGGGACTATCTTTATATCAACAACGGCGACGGTACGTTTACGGAGTCGCTTCCTGACTACATCCGAAGCCTTAGTTTCAGCTCAATGGGTTCGGATATTGCAGACGTTAACAATGACGGCTGGCCGGATATTTACGTAACGGATATGCTTCCGGAGGATGAAGCCAGACTGAAATCCAAAATGACGCTTGAAGCGTGGGATGAGTACCAGAGCAATGTGGAGCGCGGATTTCACCACAAGTTTACCAGAAACACCCTTCAGATCAATAATGGTAAAGGCCGCGGCTTTTCCGAAACGGGAAGGCTGTCCGGGGTGCACGCCACCGACTGGAGCTGGGCAACTCTGATCGCAGATTTTGACAACAGCGGTTATAGCGACATTTTTGTTGCAAATGGGATCTACAAGGATCTTTTGGACCAGGATTATATAGAGCAGGTAGCCAATCCGCGGGTAATTGGTGAGATGATCCGGTCGGGAGAGGAGAATGTGATAATGAACCTGATGGATGCCATGAGCAGCACACCCGTTCCAAATAAAGTGTTCAGAAACAAAAATGGAATTGAATTCGAGGATCAGACAAGAGAGTGGGGACTGGATACTCCCGGTTTTTCAACGGGGGCTGCGTGGGCCGATCTGGACGATGACGGTGCGCTTGACCTTATCGTTAATAATGTAAACGGGGCTGCACAGATTTATCGCAACAGGGGTTCTGAACTGAAACCGAACAACGGCTGGCTGAGTATTACACTTCGTGGAGACAGCGGAAATACCCACGGAATCGGGGCGCAGGTTCAGGTATGGGCCGGTGAACGGTACTGGTTCAGAGAGCACTTCCTTCAGAGAGGATTTCAGTCGAGCGTAGAACCGGGCATATATGTAGGTTTGGGCGAATCAGAGATGATTGACTCCCTGATGGTGACATGGCCGGATGGCCGGGTGCATGCGCTGTATGACGTGCCCGTACCGGCTGCTCTAACGCTTCATCAGGACGAATCGGAACGTAGATGGGTTCCGCCGCCGCCATTCGCATCCATGACGGGTGATATCCCCCTAAACGCCCTTGAGCAGGATAGTCCGCAAAGCACTGCCCCTTTGCTGTCCGAGGTCCGTCTGGACGGTATTTCAGGGGTTGAGCATGAAGCCTTTCCATTTAATGAATTTAACCGTGAGCCACTGCTGAATGTAATGAGGTCGCAAGAAGGGCCTGCACAATGCACGGGCGACGTAAACGGGGACGGACTGGATGACCTCTACATCGGGGGCGGCAGGGATCAGGCCGGCCGGCTGATGATACAGCAGCTGTCCGGTGAATTCCTCCCACAGCAATCCGAACTCTTTGAAACGGACAGGGAAAGCCAGGACACAGACTGTGCCCTTTTTGATGCCACCGGGAATGGGGTTGCCGACCTGTATGTAGCCTCCGGGGGAAGCTCCTTTTCAACGGGGTCATCGGCTCTTCTTGACAGGCTCTACATCAACGATGGTTCCGGCAGATTTCAAAAATCACCGGATTATCTCCCGGCGGGCGGATACGCAAGCAATTCAACGGTAGCGCCATTCGATTTTAATGGGGATGGTTCGCTTGATCTTTTTGTGGGTGAGCGGCTCAGGCTGTTTAATACCGGCGTTCCTGCCAGAGGGTTTCTTCTCAAGAACGATGGAAGAGGCAGTTTCAGGGACGTTACCAGCGAGTACAATGACGAATTTGAGTCACTGGGTATGGTAACAGATGCTCTTTGGGCTGACCTGACGGGTGACGGAGAGAGTGAACTGGTAATCGCCGGTGAGTGGATGCCTGTTCGTGTTTTTCGTCACTCAGGAGGCCGTTTCGAGGAAATTACAGCTGAACTGGGAATGGAACAGTCCAGCGGATGGTGGAATGCAATAGCCGCAGAGGATGTGGACGGAGACGGCCATACAGATTTGATTGCCGCAAATCACGGACGAAATTCCGTATTCAGTGCAGAAGTGGATCGGCCTGTAAAAATGTGGGTGGGAGACATCTCAGGAAATGGCATCAATGAACAGATAATCGCTTATTATGATGACGGAGACTACTACCCAACCGCCCTTCGACCGGAGATGGTCCGTGCAGTACCTCAGCTCGCTTCCCGATTCCCTGACTATGAGCAGTATGCCGGAACGCCTGTCCGGAATCTACTTACGGACGAAGAGCTTGCGAGAGCGCAGGTACTTGAGGCCAGGGTTCTGGAGAGCGTGGTTTTCCGAAACAGGGGAGGTGACAGAATGGAAATGGAGCCACTGCCAATTCGTGCCCAGCTGTCGCCAATGTTTGCCATTGAGCTGGCGGATGTGAATGAGGACGGCATTTCCGAGATTTTTATGGGCGGGAACCTGTTCAATGTTAAGCCGCACATCGGCCCTTATGATGCATCAAGAGGGGTGGTGCTGGCCTACAGAGACGGCCGGTTGATAACCCTGAACCATGAATCAACGGGCGTGTATGTGCCG
The DNA here is from genome assembly GCF_003150675.1 of Rhodohalobacter mucosus. NCBI lineage: Bacteria > Pseudomonadati > Balneolota > Balneolia > Balneolales > Balneolaceae > Rhodohalobacter > Rhodohalobacter mucosus. Next base: position 372,672 of record NZ_QGGB01000006.1, read on the forward strand.
GGTGAAACACGGAACATTACTGCGGTGAATATAGGAGGGGTTCCGCATCTGATCTGGGCAAGACAGGGTGAATCCTCCGTGGTATACAGGTTTCAGGAATGAGCCATGATCAATGTCATCAGCGGTTGATTCTGTAAAAAAGCGGAGTGCCGTTATTTCTGGCGATTACCAATAGGCTATCACCGTTTGCGCGCTGCAAGGAGATGATATCGCGCCCTGATCCGGGAATACTGAGCCCCGAAATCTGAGGCGGTAAACTTTTAATTTCTCCGTTTTCCGTCATAACCAGTGCGGTTCCGTAACCTGCATCGTAGGGGCCCGCCATTGGTTTGGCCTCGATCAGATTTCCTGAAAGCACAATCTCAGGTATCTGATCTCCATCCAGATCCTTGCTTAGAATACCGTGAACTGGCGTAAATTGTGCCCGCGGCGGCAGGGAAGCCCATTCAGGACCGGACTCTCTGTTGTAGATGACAATGTTTTCCAGAATGTCGGCCTGCAGAACCCGTGCCGTTTCAAGCTGTTCTGCGTCGAAGAGGTCGGACATCGATTGCGATGCGTAACTTTCATATGTCGGATAACTGGACTGAAGAGACGGAATCTGACTGAAAAGATCGTGCTTCAGTACAAAAGGCAGATCCCTTCCCTCAACAGATCGTGAAAGGATCTGATCCGTAACGCCGTTATTCTGAAAATCTCCGACCCACATTCTGAGGGGATTTTCAGTACTTGTGCGGAAGTGGGTATTCAACCCAAGATTTCCCAGGATCAGGTCGTCGCGTCCGTCCCCGTCCAGATCATCAACGGTCAGTGACATCCAGAGTCCGCGGAGCCGGCTCAGTTCCGGATTGGAGGGGATGAGCTCAAAACCGTTTCCTGTATTTCGGAAAATCATCGGGTGCATCCATTCACCCGTTATGGCCAGGTCATCCATGCCGTCCATGTCCCAGTCGATAGCGGCCGAAGAGGTGATCATGCCAAGGGAATCGAACCCATTTCCGTATTCAGCAGTTACATCCGTAAACTGACCGTTGCCATCATTCAGCATGAGAAATCCTCTTGCCGGCTGGCCAACATTGAACAGCTTGAGGCGTTCACCCACGAAGAGGTCCATGGATTCGTCACCGTTTATGTCGATAGGGGTTACCGTTGAGTTACTGGAATAGCTGCCCGTCGGCAGAAAATTTGCGGATTTGCGGAACATGCCGTTACCGTCATTCAGATAAAGGCGATCGAGGAGGCCCGAAGAACCGGTGGAATAGGAGTTGCCGCCGGACGTAACGTAAAGGTCAGGATAGCCGTTGCCTGTTGCATCAAAAAAGGCACAGTCCGTATCCTCAGCAGATTCGTCATCCATAAAATCTGGAACAGAAACAGAGCTGAAATTACCGGTTTCATCCTGCCGGACAAGTACTCCGGGTTGATTTCGTCCACCGCCGATATAGAGGTCATCCAGGCCGTCACGGTTTACATCCGCCTTACAAAGGGCAGGTCCTTCGGATGATCGCATATGAACAAGCAGCAGCTCGCGGTTAAAATCATTGTAATCGAATCGCTGGTGCTCCCAGCCGAGTCCGATACTTCCCGAAATATCAGTGAGCAGCGGAGCTGATGCGAGCCCATTCTGTGCGGGTTTCATATCGCCCGGCAGATATGAAGGGTTACTGAAACGGTGAGGGTCTTCGGGAGCTTCAGTATCGGGTTGAACAAGGCTCAGTTCTGACGGCAGTGAGATGTCGGTTAATGTTGTAACCGTGCCATTAGGCCATGTGACCCGCAACGAGTCGATACTGTTTTGCAAGCCGGTGCCGATAAAAATGCCGGGCTCCACGCTCGACTGGTAGCCGCGCTGAAGGTAGTGCTCCCTGAACCAGTACTGATCACCTGACCATGCCTCTGCCTGAGCGCCGATTGCCAGGGTATTGGGTGCTTTGCCCTGAAGCGTCAGTTTCAGGCTGCCCCGGTCCGGATAGGTCTGCAGCGAATGGTTCTGGTACAGCTTCGCAGGGTTGTTCACGTCATTGATTACCAGGTCGAGGTCACCATCGGCGTCCAGGTCGGCCCAAACGGCTCCGCTTGAAAAACCGGGTTCACCGATGCCCCAGGCTTCTGCTTTCTCTTCAAATGTGAGGTCCCCGTTGTTGGCAAACAGCACGTTGGGAACCGGGTTGGAGGGGATCATTTCAATGAGTTCACTGAAATCGAGATCCTGGTCGGAGATAATTGAGCGGATCATATCCGGATTATTGATCTCCTGTATGTAGTCGAGGTTGGTTATATCCTGCAGCAGGCCGTTGGTTACCAGAATATCGTTAAATCCGTTCAGGTCGAAATCGGCCAGAAGAACCGCCCAGCTCCAGTCGCTTGCCTGAACATCCGAATAGCGTCCGATTTCCGAATAGGTGCCGTTTCCGTTGTTGAGCTGCAGAGTGTTGCGGGTAACCTGGTAGTGATACCCCCAGGACTCCTTGTCGGTAAAGAGCTCCCAGTTTTCGTAGGTGGTGATTTTCTTGGTGCGTTCATCCGTGAGGGGCAGCATGTCGGACACATAGATATCGGGCCAGCCGTTGTTTGTGAGATCCGCGATATCAGCTCCCATGGAGGCTGCACTGATGCTGTTCATCTGATCGGTGAGAACTTCGCGAAATGTGCCGTCTGTATTATTGAGGTAGAGGTAGTCCCGTTCAAAAAAGTCGTTGGCGATGTAGATATCGGGCCAGCCGTCCCGGTTTACATCCGAGACCGTAGCACTGAGTGAGAACCCGATTTCGCTACCGTAAATACCCGCTTCGGCCGAAACATCGGTAAATAGCCCGTCATCGTTGCGGAAAAGCTTATCACCTCCATATTCATCCCGTTCCATTCGCTGGTTATCACTCAGTTCAAAATCAGCGATCGCCGCATCGGAATTGTTAAGCAGATACATGTCAAGATCGCCGTCACCGTCATAGTCAAAAAATGATGCGTGAATAGAGTAACCCGGATCATCAAGCCCGTATTCTGCTGCGGATTCAGTAAATGTGCCGTCACCGTTGTTGATGAAGAGTTCATTTCGGCGCCGTTCAGGTTCGAATTCGCCCGAATTGGTAACATAGATGTCAAGCAATCCGTTGCCGTTGATATCGACCAGGCTCACGCCGGCAGACCATGGTTTGTTTCCGGATACACCTGCTGCCTGTGTGACATCCTCAAACTTAAAATCTCCGCGATTCAGGTAGAGCTTATTCGCCCCGCTGTTTGATATGAGATACAGGTCGGGGAGGCTGTCTCCGTTCAGGTCGCCGGCCGCTACTCCGCCGCCGTTATAGAAGTTTCGATAACGATACACGTTAAAGTCGCTGGTGGAGGTAAGCTGGTTTATAAAATCAACGCCGGACTCTTCCGGCAGGATCGATTCAAAGAGCTGAGGTTCCTGATCCTGTAGCAGTGAACAGGAGGAAAGGATAAAAATGAATGCGGCTGCAATGGCCGGTAGTCTAATGGGATGAGGTTTCATCATTAAGAAAAAAGATAATATTCATTGGTCATGGCGAGCGTTCCTGCGCCGTGAGATCGAGAAATTCAATCCGGACTTTTTGTGAGTCGATTGGATAAATTTTGATCTGTCTGTTTCCCTGCACGTCTACATAGGAAGTAACCTCATCCCCCGGAAACGTGTGGGAAATGAATGATGTATTGTACTGCTCCTCATAAAGATTTACCATGTCGACAATAAGGCTGTCGGCTGCCAGATGGCCATTCCATGGTGCCCATCCATCGTAAAGAACGTCTATCGGCAAGCGGACGATTTCACGGTCTCTGAATTCAGGATAAAACTCCATGGTTGCCGATGCCTTGAGTCCTTCGGGCTTGTATATAATTTTGGCTCCACCGGTAATAACCTGATTGCGGTTGAGCTCCAGGCTGTGTCTGAGAAACTCGTCCAGCGGCATCCCGAAATAGTAGCCCAAAAACAGGGAATCCATTTGTACATCCCGGCTCAGTTCACGCTCCACAAGCTGTTCGTATTCGGATTCTGGGGTGCATGAGACTAAACCTGCGATCAAAAGTAAACAGAGAGAAACAGGTAACGTACGCATCATAGTGACGGTTGATTCTGGGGTAAATGATTGACGTTCAGTGAAACGGAAAACCCTGCCGAAAAATTTCCTTCGATGTAGCCGTTTGAATCGGAATAAGATTCAAAAATAATCGAATAATGAGTGAAATACTAAAGTTTACACTCAGTCTGAAAGGATTTGCGGACAGGTAGAAATTGTATCCGCAGATATAGCGATGTGCCGCTGACTTTATTGGTACAAATGAGAGAAACAGTATCTGCGAAACTCAGCGAGAACCTTTCCCATGAATTAATTCGACAGACGAATGTTCAGTTGTTTGCAAAGATATTTTTAGATCCACTCGTCGGTCGAAGGGGGGATCACTGCCGGTTGGTAAATGTGACATCTTCGGTGCCAACGCCTGTGATGGTGAGCGATCGCCAGCCTCGCGGGAGGGGCGTATCGATCTGAACAATGCCGCTGTCGGTGAGCTGCAGCCCGCCGAAGCCGGACAGTACCGCCTGAAGCATCCCGCCCGCGCCGGTGGCAAAGTAGGGATTGGTGCCTCCGGCCGTCTCTGCAATCACATCAAACGGGGGCAACAGATTCGGACGGTAGCCTTTGTGAAAAAGATCATAAGCCTCAGCGGGGTCATCCAGCATGGAACTGATTACCGAATAGACGGAATGGGTCATGGCGGGACCGCGCGGATCCGCACGCTGCTGATAGTAGTCCAGGTTTTGCCTCATTTGAGCCGGCTCGGTTATCAGTCCGAGCGGATAGGTAAGCAGATTCACATCCGCCTGCTTGATCATCTCCCCATCGTAGGCAGCATGCTCGCGGGTGGTGCCGTCGGGAAACTCCAGAATGGGAATGCGGTTGGCCACATATTGCCATTGCGGATCAGGCTCAATGCCGAGGATTTCAGCAGCACGCGTGGCATAAGTCAGAACCTGTATGGCCGTACCGTTGGTAAATGCATTATTGTCCACGTTTTCAGCGTACTCGTCCGCAGCTACCACATTGATGATATCAAATTCTCCATCTTCATTCTCCTCAACGCGGCTGAGCCAGAATTCAGCCACCTCCTCCAACAGAGGGTATCCTTCCTCTTCAAGCCACTCCACATCCTGCGTAACACGGAAGTAGTTCCAGAATGAGATGCCCACAACCGCCGTGATATGATGCTGAAAAGGGCCGGTTAACGCCCAGTAAGGCGTCGCTTCATCTCCCATGTCATTCGACTCCCATGGAAACATGGCTCCCTCGTATCCGTGGCTGAATGCTTTGGCGCGCGCACCTTCAATGCGGTCGGTTCTGTAGTCCACAATAGAGCGTGCCAGTTCGGGCTGCAGCATCAGAAGCGGGGGATACATCCAGAGCTCCGTATCCCAGAAAACATGTCCGTTGTAGCCAAGCCCTGACAGCCCCATGGGCGACAGGCTCAAACGGGAGCCTTCCCGAACAAACGAGTATAGGTGGTAGAGCGCCATTCGTACATCCAGCTGGTCCTGCTCGTTGCCCTCGATAATGATATCGCTCTCCCAGAGCTCATCCCATGCCTCATTGTGTTTTCGGATGAGACGTTCGCGGCCCTCCAGCATTGCGTATACGCTTAACCGTTCCGATTCACTTTGGGGATCTGAAAAGTGCTCTGTAGAGGTTGCGGAACTGACCACTGAAAAACGATAGGTTTCACCTCTTTTAAGCTCTTTGGTATGATGAAGCAGGTGCATGTTGTGATCCCAGTCTTCGTGAACATAGGCCGGCATATGATCCTCCTCAAACAGAAAACTGTTGGAGACGGCGAGGGTGTGTTTGCCGGTTGGGCTGTCGGCCACGGAGGTAAGCAGCGGAATCTGTACGTGAGGCCGGTCGATGACCGCATAATAGTTTCTCACATCGCGCAGGTGATCCGGGGCTTCAATAACGCTTGCAGGACGAATGGTAACATCGCGAAGGGCGGTGATCTCCATTTCGATCAGACTGGTAAAGGGCAGGTGGCGCAGCGATCTTACACGATACGTGACGTCCACTTTGCCGGCATGCCGGAATTCTGTTTCGAACCACGCTTCTCGCATATTGAGGCGCTGCGTCATACCGGAAATATTGCCGCGGTTAATGCGCTGCCCGTCTACGTCCAGATTCATCGCGGCAAAATTGAAGCCGCGCAGGATATTGGAGGAGCGCCCCCGGCCGTAAAAATCATATACCCCGTTCAAAACGGTTTCGCTGACGCGGAGAGGATCAGCCGATGACACAATTCCAACCATTCCGTTTGCCACCGTGATACCGTAGTAGTTATTCGGATCAACGTTTTCTGCTTCTACAATCCATCCGGAAGATTGCCCGATAGCGGCGGTTGAAACAGCAAAGAGTATCAAAAGTGTTAAGATGGGAAGGGGTCTCTTTTTCATGGTCCTGTATGTTGAATTTATTGCAGACTAGGAGTGTAATCTACATGATTCGTGGATATGGGGAAAGTGCATCTCTGTAAAAGAAAGGAATGCCGCAGAGGCACAAAAAACGAAAATTTTCCGTGCCTCTGTGGCAATAGACAGTCTTGGGGTTTATGAAGCGGAACCCTAAGCCACCGTACCCGGGCTTGTCTCACCGGCGTCGGTATCGATAATGGATGTTGCCCCTGTCTCGAGGGTTTCTGCTTCCACTTCATCATCCCAGAAGAAAAAGAAGAAGAATATGGCAACGACCAGTGCCGCTGCAGCAGGCATGATCCAGAATGAAAAGGCTCCGTCAAGCCATCCCTGGCGCGTGGCGCCATCGAGGTTGATGTTGTCGCCCCACCATCCCAGCAGGTAGTTTCCAATAAGCATCCCCACGCCATAGGTAAGCAGGTTGAAGAAGCCCTGTGCACTGGCACGGAGACTTTTTGGAGCTTTCTTCTCTACATAGAGCTGTCCGGTTACAAAGAAGAAGTCGTAACAGACACCATGAAGGGCAATACCCACAAGGAGCAGTGCAGTTGACTCCGGGAAAAACCCAAACAGAAAGTAACGGGCCGTCCACGCCAGCATACCCACCAGAAGCATCCACTTTACTCCCAGTCGTACGAGGAAGAAGGGGATAAGTATCATGAAAAGCACCTCACTCATCTGGCCGATCGTCATAAACGACGGTGCCGCATCACCGAAAGCCATGGCCGCTATAAAATCGTTGGTCCGGGCATAGTAAAAAGCCAGTGGGATACTGATGGCAAAACTGCTGAAAGAGAAGATGGCAAAGTTTTTATTGGTAAGCAGCTTCACGGCATCGAGCCCCAATGCTTCGGCCAGGCTGAATTTTTTTCCTTTTTCAGACGGGGGTGCGGGGGGCAGGGTAAAGCTGTACAAACCATAGATCAGCGAGATGATGGCCGACATCTGAAGCGGTATGGATGTAGACTGAATACCCGCTTCCACGCCTGTAAACCACTCCAGGAAAGGGATGTTCACCCAGCCAAGGATGGTTTGTGCAACCACAAAACCGGCAGCAATCCAGCCGATTGTACCCCATACACGGATTTTGGGAAACTCTTTATCCGGATCTCCGATATTTGCAAAGGAGATGGCGTTTACCAAAGCGAGCGTGGGCATATAGAGCATGAAGTAGGCAAACATTGTCCAGATAAACAGCCCCGGTTCAGCCGTAATGGTTGCAGCGTACCACAAAAGTGCGGCTCCAAGAATATGACAAACGGCATTGACCCGTTCGGCATTAAAATACCGGTCGGCAATCAGTCCCACCAGCACCGGTGCCAGCACCGCCGCCCAGTTATGCGTGGCATATGCCTGGCCAATAATGGAATTAAGCCCCTCTTCACCCTCAAAGATTTCCAGCAGGTAAATTCCCATCGTAACAAAGAATCCGCCCCATATAAAGAACTGTAAAAACATCATCACACTGAGACGGGAAATCACATAGTTTTTCGTATCCATAAGATTGGTTTGATTAACAGAAGCAGGTTTTTTATCGAGCAGTGTGAATATTCATTTTATCACCGATAAGTGCAAGTAAAAGGGCGGGTGTCGGTTTCTGATTTTTAAACCGCGAATTGCGTAAACCGGATAAGGTGAATGCCTACTACCGTGTAAGGGAATAACCTATGGAAAATTGGAAATCCACCTTGCCGGGGTATGGGTGCGTGACTGCTATATTGGTTTGTCGGCGGATTATAAAAATGAATCCACGCAATTCGTTCTGTGACACAGATTTTACAACCAGCATTTCAGATAGCAGATAAAGGTGCTCTTAGACAATACTCCCGGAGGAAACGCTTTATGGCCACGATTCAGAAAACACTTGATGCAAATGAAGCTGTTGCACACATAGCCCACCAGTTAAATGAAGTGATTGCCATCTACCCGATTACGCCCGCATCGCCCATGGGCGAGTGGGCAGATGCATGGTCGAGTGGCGGACAAAAAAATATCTGGGGCACCATACCCGATGTCATAGAGCTGCAAAGTGAAGGCGGTGCTGCGGGTGCTGTGCATGGCGCACTGCAATCGGGCGCTCTCACCACCACGTTTACGGCATCACAGGGGCTTCTGCTGATGATGCCCAATCTTTATAAAATTGCGGGTGAATTGACTCCGGCGGTGATTCATGTGGCAGCACGGTCTGTTGCGGCACAGGCTCTCTCGATTTTTGGTGATCATAGCGATGTGATGCCGATGCGAGCAACCGGTCTGGCCCTGCTGGCGTCTAACAGCGTTCAGGAAGCCATGGATATGGCAGTGATTGCACATGCAGCCACTCTCGAATCCAGGATCCCCATGATTCATTTTTTTGATGGCTTTCGCACGTCCCATGAGATTCAGAAAATTGAGTTGGTTTCCAGAGAGGTGCTTCGTTCGATGATTGACGACCGGTTTGTAATTGAACACAGAAACCGTGCACTTACACCCGACCGCCCGTTTATCCGCGGTACGGCACAAAACCCGGACGTCTTCTTTCAGGCCCGCGAATCCGTAAATCCCTATTACCTGAAATGTCCGGATATTGTTCAGGGAGTGATGGACCGCTTTGCTGACCTTACCGGAAGGCAGTATCATCTTTTCGACTACGTTGGCGCTGAAGACGCTGAGCGCGTTATCGTGCTGATGGGTTCAGGGGCTGAAACGGTGCATGAATCAGTGGAAAACATGGTTCAGATGGGCGAAAAAGTGGGCCTGGTAAAAGTGCGGCTATACCGTCCGTTCCAGATGGAGGCTTTTTTGAATTCACTGCCTGAATCGGTACGATCCATAGCCGTTCTCGACCGGACCAAAGAGCCCGGCAGCACAGGAGAGCCTCTGTACGGTGACGTACTTTCTGCGTTCAATGAAAACAGGGCGGAAGGATACAGGACGTTCAGCAAAGAACCTGTTATCACAGGGGGCCGCTATGGTCTTTCGTCCAAGGAGTTTACACCTGCAATGGTAAAAACCATCTACGGCGAGCTTAAAAAAGAGAAGCCCAAAAATCATTTTACTATCGGTATCCATGATGATCTGACTCATACCAGCCTGGACTATAAAGGGGATTCAGATCAGGCAGACGATGAAGAACTTTTTGAAGCACTGTTTTACGGCCTTGGGGCAGACGGTACCGTCAGTGCCAATAAAAACAGTATCAAGATTATTGGAGAGAACACGGACGGATACGCACAGGGATATTTTGTGTACGACTCTAAAAAATCGGGTGCCAAAACGATTTCGCATCTCCGATTCGGGCCAAAGCCCATTCGTTCGGCCTACCTGATTGATCAGGCCGATTTTGTGGCATGCCATCAGTTTAATTTCCTGGAGAGGTTCGACGTGCTGAAGCATGCCAGGCAAGGGGCAACTTTCCTGCTGAACGCACCGGTGCCGGCGGATCAGGTCTGGAGCCATCTGCCGGAAAACGTACAAAACCAGATTATCGACAAGAAACTTCGGTTTTTCTGCATTGACGGCTATAAGGTAGCCTCCGAAAGCGGTATGGGTAACCGGATCAATACGGTGATGCAGGCTTGTTTCTTTTCCATAACAGACGTTATTGACACCGAAAAAGCAATCCTGAAGGTGAAGGAAGCGATCCGTAAAACATACGGAAAGCGCGGGGATGCGGTTCTTCAAAGCAATTTTGATGCTGTGGATAATGCCCTCTCGCATATTCACGAGGTGGATGTACCCGACAAAGCCGGGTCCGGAATTACAATGAGGCCGTCCGTTCCTTCTGAGGCTCCCGAGTTTGTGCAGAATGTAATTGCGGAAATTATTGCCGGTAACGGTGATGACCTGCCCGTAAGCGCACTGCCCGATGACGGCACGTATCCGTCGGGCACTACAAAATGGGAGAAACGAAACATAACGCAAACCATCCCGGTGCTCGATCCGGATGTCTGCATCCAGTGCAGCAAGTGCGCAATGGTCTGTCCGCACGGCGTGATCCGCATCAAAGCGTATGATGAGGCTGAGCTTGATTCGGCACCCGAAGGTTTCAAATATATGGATGCAAGAGGCCGTGAATGGCCCGACAACACCAAGGTATCCATCCAGGTCTCTCCGGAAGACTGTACGGGCTGTGAACTCTGCGTGGAGGTTTGTCCGGCCAAGAACAGGGAGAACACATCCCTGAAGGCGCTGAATATGGAATCACTTGAACCGTTGCTCGAAGAGGAGAAAGTAAACTGGGATTTCTTCCTGGATCTTCCCGAGTACGATCGCAGTGAGATCAAACAGGACACAGTGAAGGGGTCGCAGTATCTCGAGCCGCTCTTTGAGTTTTCAGGTGCCTGTTCGGGATGCGGTGAAACTCCGTATATCAAATTGGTTACACAGCTGTTCGGCGATCGTATGATCGTTGCCAACGCTACGGGATGTTCATCTATTTATGGCGGAAACCTGCCCGCAACGCCATGGACAAAGAATGCTGAAGGACTCGGTCCCGCATGGTCCAATTCGCTCTTTGAGGATAATGCGGAGTTCGGCCTCGGTTTCAGGCTCACTATCGATAAGCAGACGGAGCAGGCAAGGAGGCTTCTTTCCGATCTTAGCGGTGAACTGCCCGGTGATCTTGTCGGGGCACTGCTGAAGGCGGATCAATCAGACGAACCCGGCATTTACGAGCAGAGAGCGCGCGTAAAAGAGCTGAAGGAGCAGCTTCGGGGACTCGATCTGCAGGACGCACGCATGCTGGAGAGCATTGCCGATTACCTGGTAAAGAAAAGCGTCTGGATTATCGGCGGTGATGGATGGGCGTATGATATCGGCTACGGCGGACTCGATCATGTTCTTGCAAGCGGAAGGGATGTGAACATTCTCGTGCTGGATACCGAGGTGTACTCCAACACCGGTGGGCAACGGTCCAAGGCAACGCCTCTGGGAGCCGTTGCCAAGTTTGCGGCTGCCGGCAAGGAATCAGCCAAAAAAGACCTTGGTCTGATGGCTGTGAGCAGCGGCAAAGCGTATGTGGCCCGTATCGCAATGGGTGCCAGCGACAAGCAGACTGTAAAAGCGATTATGGAAGCGGAACAATATCCGGGTCCTTCCCTTATCATCGCCTACAGCCACTGTATAGCACATGGATATGATATGAAGAACGGGTTGACGCAGCAGAAACTGGCCGTTGATTCTGCCTACTGGCCACTTTTCAGGTTCAACCCCACTCTGATGGATGAAGGTGAAAATCCGTTTATGCTCGATTCGAGAAAACCCAAAATTAAATTGTCGGAATACGCCTACAACGAGATGAGATACCTGATGCTTCTTAAGTCGAACCCGAAACAGGCCAAGGAGCTGATGAGGGAAGCCCAGCACCATGTGGATGAGCAGTGGAGTATGTATGAAAAAATGGCATCCATGTACAGAAACGGGCAAAAAGCTGCGGATTAAACCACCGCGGTATGAATCTTAAATTAACCAAGAACCGAACCGGATCCCCGCATGATTAATCTTGAAACCGAATACCTGGGACTCAAACTGAAAAATCCGCTGGTGCCTTCTGCTTCACCGCTCTCGGAAAGCGTTGATGCGGTAAGAAAAATGGAAGATTACGGCGCATCTGCGGTAGTCATGTACTCTCTTTTTGAAGAGCAGATTACACATGAAAACAAGGCGCTTGACCACTACCTCTCAACAACAGGCGAGAGCTATGCGGAGGCGCTCAGTTATTTTCCGGAGCCGGAAGAGTATAAAAATATCCAGGCGGAGGAGTACCTGGAGCAGATCCGGCTGCTGAAAGAGGCTGTTGATATCCCCGTGATAGCCAGCCTGAACGGGGTGTCGAAGGGCGGGTGGATGTCGTATGCCTCCAAAATGCAGGAGGCCGGGGCTGATGCCATAGAGCTGAACATCTATTATGTGGCCACTGATCCCTCCCGTGACGCTTCCGAAATTGAAACAATGTACCTTGACAATATCAAACAGGTGAAAGAAGCTGTTTCGATACCGGTGTCTGTGAAGACCGGGCCTTATTTCAGTTCATTTGCCAATATGGCTATGAAAATGGAGAAGGCCGGAGCCGATGGACTGGTTCTTTTCAACCGGTTTTACCAGCCTGATATCGATCTCGAAAACCTGGAGATCCTGCCAAGCCTGCAGCTCAGCCACTCATTCGAAAAAAGGCTGCCGTTGAGGTGGATTGCCATACTGAGGCCGCTGCTGAAGTCCAGCCTGGCCGCCACTACGGGAATCCATTCTGCGGAGGATGTCATCAAAATGATACTTGCAGGCGCTGATGTAGCGATGATGGCATCCCTTCTTTTGGTCCGGGGCGTGAAAGAGCTCACTTTGATTGAAAACCGCATGAAGGAGTGGATGGAAGAACATCAATACGCTTCCCTTGATCAGATGAAAGGAAGCATGGACTCCCGCTCGGTAGCAGAGCCGGCCGCCTTTGAAAGGGCGAACTATCTTAAGATTCTTCAGAGTTATTGAGTACATTCTCTCTTTGGCGTCAGATGCTGAAGGCATACAAGAAAATCTCATTCAACCACCATATCCAAATTCTATAGATACCTATGGCAACAAATACGGAAGAAGAAATTCGGGTACCGGACGTAGAGCTCAACATTTATAAGCCAAAAAATCCGGTAGAGGTAAAAATTGTTAAAAGTGAGATTGTGACGTCATCGGCAAGTCCGAACTTTGTGCGTCATGTCGAATTCGATGTCTCCGGCACCGATCTGGAGAACAATGTGCTGCCCGGCCAGGCACTTGGAGTGCTTGCCGACGGAGAGGATGAGCGGGGCAGGCCGCACAAGGTACGCCTCTATTCCACATCATCCCCAACGGGAGGAGAAGACGGAAAAGGAAAGATCTACTCCACGACCGTAAAGCGCGTGATTGACGAACACTGGGAGCATCACGGCCTGTTTACGGGGGTATGCTCCAACTATCTCTGCAACCTGAATGTGGGGGATACGCTCATGATGACCGGTCCCAGCGGACGGCGTTTTCTGCTTCCCGAAAAGAAGGAGGACTACAACTACATTTTTCTGGCCACCGGCACCGGCATCGCGCCGTTCCGCGGCATGATCATGGACCTGATCTCTGAAGGCGTTCAAAACGACATGGTGCTTGCTTTCGGCTGCCCGTACCGTACAGATCTGCTCTACCAGAAAGAGTTTGAAGAGTTCGATGAATCCAATGAGAACTTTCACTACCTGCCGTTTGTATCACGGGAGGATCCCAGGCCGGATGGCACCAAGCCTTATGTACAGTACAGTTTGCTGGACCGCCATGACCTGATGATGCCCATACTTGAAAAAGACAACACACTTATCTACGTCTGCGGCCTGAAAGGCATGGAGACCGGAATTTTCCAGATCCTGGGTCAGCTCGGCCTGTACGATTATCTGGTGCTGAAAGATGAGCTGAAAGATACCGATCCGCTTGATTGGTCGCGCGACCAGGTGAGCAAGCTGGTGAAGCCGGGCAACCGGATGTTCCTCGAGGTTTACTAACCCGGCAGACTGCCGGGAACCGACGAACAGATGAACAGAAAAATGTTGAATAACAAAGTGTTATTCTTCCCGGCTTCACGATCAAATATCTCATTTTTCGGTTCGTCAGTGGCCATGGGGTCAAGCTACAGACGGGAGTGAAAAGGCAGAAGGCAGAAGGCAGAAGTGAAAAGCGCAAAAAAGAGCTGCCGGGCTTTTCAGCTCGTTGCTTTCTACTTTACCTGTTCGATTGTGCCTTCCGGGACTCACTTTCACGCCCAACGACTAACTTCTGCCTTCTGCCTTCTGCCTTCTCACTATCCAAAGACTCACGACTAACCCGGTTGATAATTAAGGCAGATGTTTATAGAATGAGATCTGTCAGTTGTCAGTTGTGGGTTGTTGGTTGAGGGTTCTAAGCTGCCTATTCCACACTCCCAACTAACCACTATCCACTGACAACAAACAACGAACAACTATCTACTAACAACCACTAACTCCTAACTCTTAAATCCAAATACTCTTAACCAAACACCAAAAAATGAGTAAAAAATTACGACTGGGCATGGTAGGCGGAGGCCTGGATGCTTTTATCGGGGATGTTCACAGAAAAGCGGCCGCTCTCGACGGAAAATTTGACCTGGTGTGCGGTGCCTTCAGCAGCAGTGCGGAAAAATCAGAAAAAACGGGAGATGCCCTCGGCCTGGATCCGGATCGTGTTTACGGTTCATTTTCGGAGATGATGGAGAAGGAAGCATCCCTGCCCGCAGATCTTAGGATGGAGGCCGTTTCGATCGTAACGCCCAACCACGTTCACTTTGAACCGGCACGACAGGCCCTGGAGCATGGATTTCACGTTATCATCGACAAGCCGCTTGCGTTCTCGCTGGAGGAGGCCAAAGAGCTGAAGCAGATTGTGGAGGAGACCGGCGGCGTTCTTGCGCTCACGCACACCTACACAGGCTACCCGATGATCAAGGAGGCCAAAACGTATGTGGAGAAGGGCATGCTGGGTGAGATACGGAAAATCTATGTGGAGTACCCGCAGGGCTGGCTGGCCACGCCGCTTGAGCAGGAGGGGAACAAGCAGGCCTCCTGGCGGACCGATCCGTCCAGGTCGGGTGAAGGCGGTGCCATCGGGGATATCGGCACGCACGCGGCGAATCTTGCCGAGTACGTAAGCGGACTGGAAATTACGAAACTGTGCGCCGACGTAAACATCACCGTAAAGGGAAGACTGCTCGATGATGACTCGGCCGCGCTCCTGAAATTCAATAACGGTGCAAGCGGGGTGCTCATGGCCACGCAGGTGGCTGCCGGAGAGGAGAACGACCTGAAGCTCAGGATATACGGTGAGAATGCGGGCCTGGAATGGACCCACACCGATCCCAATACGCTGTTATTCAAACCGCTGAACGGCCCCGCTCAGAAACTGCGGGCCGGAACGGGATATCTGTCCGACCTTGCGCAGAAGAACACACGCCTACCCGCCGGTCACCCGGAGGGGTACCTGGAAGCGTTTGCCAATATCTATGTTGAGTTTTACAATGCAGTGAGGGATCATCAGGCAGGCTCATTTGGTTCGGTAACGGATTACGATTTCCCGAACGTGGACGACGGCATCCGCGGCATGGCGTTTGTGGCCAACATGATCGCCTCCGAGGATTCGGACCAAAAGTGGACGGAGTTTGAAATTTAAATTGGAGACAACTGTTTCTCGCGGATATTCGCAGATGAACTCGCTGAGTTTCGCAGAGCATCTGCGGAAATCTGCGCATAACTCAGCGATAATCTGCGAGAACCAAATAATGGTAAGATCTTTAATCCTAATACGTAATTAATCATCATGAAATCAGTAAAAGGCCCCGCCATCTTTTTAGCACAGTTCGTGAATGACGAACCCCCGTTTAACGACATCGTTGCCATCTGCAAGTGGGCCAAATCGCTGGGGTATAAAGGTGTTCAGATACCCACCTGGGAGCCGCGGCTGATCGATCTGGAGAAAGTGGCGAACAGCAAAACCTACGCCGAGGAGTACAAGGGCAGGATCGAGGCCACCGGCGTGCAGATCACAGAGCTTTCCACACACCTGCAGGGACAGCTGGTGGCCGTTCATCCCGCCTACGACGTGATGTTCGACAATTTTGCCCCTGAAGAGGTTCACGGTAAACCGAAAGAGCGACAGAAATGGGCTGCGAACCAGCTGAAATTTGCAGCGAAGGCGAGCGCCAACCTGGGTTTAGACGCCCACGCATCTTTTTCCGGAGCGCTGATGTGGCATACGGTCTATCCCTGGCCGCAGCGTCCGGCCGGACTGGTGGACGATGGTTTTGCGGAACTGGCCCGCCTCTGGAAACCGATCCTGAATGAGTTTGACGAGCACGGAGTGGATGTTTGCTATGAACTGCATCCCGGCGAGGACCTGCACGACGGTGTGACCTACGAGCGGTTCCTGGAGGCGACCGGCAATCACAGAAGGGCACGCATTCTTTACGACCCCAGCCACTTTCTGCTGCAGCAGATGGATTACCTTGCGTTCATCGATATTTACAAAGACTATATTGAAGCCTTTCACGTGAAGGATGCGGAGTTCAATCCCACCGGCAGGTCCGGCGTCTACGGAGGCTACCAGGGATGGGTGGACCGTCCCGGGCGTTTCCGCTCCATCGGCGACGGACAGATCGATTTTCAGAGCATCTTCACCAAGCTGAGCCAGTACGGCATCGACTGCTGGGCGGTTCTGGAGTGGGAATGCTGTATCAAGCATCCCGAGCAGGGCGCCGAAGAGGGAGCACAGATCATTGATGATCTGATCATCCGCGTAACCGACAAAGCGTTTGACGATTTTGCAGGAGCGGGAAGTGATGAGTCGCTGAACCGGCGGATATTGGGGATTGACCGGTAGGTGATGACCGGGGACCGGAGACGGATGACCGACAACCAACAACTAACAACTAACAACCGACAACAAACAACCCACACCTGCCATGGACACTTTTCCCACAGAAGGAGTGGAGCTGACGCACCTGATGGTGGTCAGTGACCTTGAACAGTCACGAAACTTTTACAGGGATGTATTGGGCGCAGAAGTGTACAGGGAGTACGGAGGAACCTCTTGCGTTCTGCAGTTTCAGGGCACATGGCTTCTGCTGGTGACGGGCGGAGGGCCTACGGAAGACAAACCGTCCGTTACATTTGCACCTCCAGGCGATCCCGACAGGGTGAGTCACCAGTTAACCATGCGCGTGCCGGACTGCCGGAAGGCGTATGAGATTCTGCGTGGCCGCGGGGCGGAATTCCTGACACCGCCGAATGATCGCAACGGTGAAATCCGCTGCTTTTTCAGGGATCCTGACGGGCATCTGCTCGAGATCAGTGAGATCGTATAATCATCAGATGACTTGTTTAAGCCACGGAGACACGGAAAAACAGAGTTACGGACATGGAAAGCATATCACGTTGCGCCCTTCGCGCCTCTGCGGAAAAAAAGAATTCCGTACTAAACTGAATCCTGATTTTGACTGTGTGTCCAACCTGGATCAGGGGAAAAAGTACACGAATTGATAGATGTCATGGTTGGCGAATGCAATGACACTAGTTTGAGTTGGTAAATGGTATGGGGCGTCATGGGTTATGGATCTTAGAGCCGTCAAATTCCCAAACGTTAAACCAATCTTCATTTGCCTCATCACCCCGTTCAAAAAAACCCAGAATAGCTTTATTTCCCGCGGAAATAGAAAAGAAAGGTGAGTTTATTCTATAGGAGATGGGGAACCTGGATATTTTTTTCCAGGATTGTGTACCGGGCGAATACTCCCATACCTCCTGAAGAAAAGTGTCATTTTCCCGGTCAGCGGCAAGTCCGAAATATAGTTTTTCCCCTGCTGAAAAAGCTGTTACACCATCGTAAGAATCCGACGGATATGTGGTCTCCAGGGACCAATCATCACTCTCGAAATTGTATTTCCAGATCGTGTTATTATATGAATACACATAAATAGCCTCATTGCCTGCAACGGCATTATGGACTTCATTTGGGAACTGATTTAAAAAGCTCCATGAACCGGTCTTGTGATCATAAGCGTACAGCGTATTGTCAGAGATTACATATCCCGTTAAACCAATACTGAAAGAGTATAGATTTCCGGAATTAAATCCTGATGAATTACCGGAAAGATCGATGTTATCAATGCTTTCTATAACCCAGGTATTACTTATCGTATCATATATGTAAGCCTCATTGTAATCCGGAAAAATCATATAAACATGATTATTGATGCCAAACATGGTATATGATTCCGGTATGTAGCCACTGATTGGAATTTTTTGCCTGCTCGAAAAGCTGTAGTCATTTGTATCCAGCTCATAGAAATAGCCGGATCTGAATAACACGTAACCCTTGCCTTGAGTGTATGTTGATTCTGAATTCGCCCAATTTTCCAAGTATGTTCTGAATACTTTTAAAGCCCAGGGATTCCACCGCGTTCCGCTGCTGAGAAAGGAAACTCTATTGCCATAAATTGTATAGGATTCCGTATTGGCAAAGGCCCTGATATTGTATTCAACATTCTCTGCAAATGCACGGTCAGTTGTCAATGAAAATGCATCTTTTGAATTAACAGTTGATATAAGAATGGTATCAGAAACACCAATGGCAGGTTCTGAAGTGTCAAAAACGAATCCAAGCTCTTCAATGTTCTCGTCGCCAGTATTTACAATAGATCCGTTTAATCTGACCTCTGCAGAATCGATGGCTTCAGCATTCAATGTCCGGACGACCGGATAGTCCCGTTTCTCTGGTAATGCATCACTGCTGCAGGAAATCAGTGGAATGATTAGTAGTGCGATGATGCTGAATGTTAATCTGTTCATGCCTATAAATTAAAACCTGCTACCAGTTCTATGCCGGATCTTCGGAATAGGTTATTTTTTCGAAAACCATCAGCCTCAAATAAGTATTTCTTCGTTAAATAGTAGTGTGCCTTGTACCGAAGTTCTAAAAAAATCACCCTGTCGTATCTGAGATGATAAAATGTTCCAATACCTGCGAGTACCCCCAGCTGGTGATCAGATACAATTTGGCTGGTTTCAAAGATGTTAAACTCTACCGTATTATTGTTGAGCGTGGACTCATATACTGTTGATTCGTTTTTCAAATTAGCCAGATAGGAAAACCCGATGTTAAAAAACGGCCTGAAAGTTGTAGAGGGGTAGGCATACCGTACCATGACTGGTACCTCAACCGATGAGAGATTGACAGTAATTTCACTCAAATTATTGCCTGTTCCGCTTCTCGAATAATATGAATTCTCATAGTAATTGATTCCTGAGTAGATACTGTAGTCTGATTCAAACAGGGGATAATCGACAAAAACCCCAATAGAAAAGCTCCGGTCCCGGATAAAGTCAGAATCCCTGAAGCTTTGATTTAAAATATCCCTTTCGGAAATCAAGGATATACTGCTAGAATTGAACCCGGAAACAATTCCATATTTGACAAATGGAAAGGGGCGCAGTTCACAGGCATTGTATCTGGAAATCAAAAGAGAGAGAGAACTTTTTTTATATCGTACCAAATTGACAGCGTCTGATACATTCCCGCAATCTGAGGTAAGGTCCCGTAAGGTATCCCTGAAAGATGCTGAACCGTCACTTGTTCTTTCAGAATATAAAGGTGTTAACGTGCTGTCTCTTTCAAGATAAAAAATGGAATTTTCGGTGAGGGGATAGTAATACAAGGTCAGGTTACCCTGTATCAATCGTTCAAAGAATACGGCTTCTATGCCATCCGGAGTCTGTATCTGCTTCGATACATAAATTCTTCCGTCTTTAAATCCATATTCGCGTACTTCATCCGGCGTATATCGGATGATACTCTCGTCATTTCTGAGCTCGATATATTTAGCATTCTCTATTTCACCTGCATCCAGCAGATCTATTCCATAAACAGCAGTCGTATCCGTTATGATATAATTGCTTTGGCCTGACACAGCTGCCGGAATAAATAATGCAAAAGCCATCAGGATGATCCCTGTTCTCATGTCATGTGTACTTATTAAAATTTGGCAATGGAGTACGTGCTTGTGAGTGCTCGTAATTATTTGACAGGAAACGAATTATTTAGGTCTATGGCAAATTGGTAATTAATCTTGAGGCGATAAATAGTAAGATTACTATTCTTCTCAATTTAAATGAGCCATTATCATAGGAATGACAAAAATGAGGCTGTTACAGCCTTGCATTATTTGACTGGTTTTTTGCCTAAAATTCTCCCATAATGTATCACTATTTGTAATTCCCGGTTAATGTCAGTCAGCCGATGACCCGATTGAGCCACGGAAACACGGAGGGAAAATGCTGAGTGCTTTCCGGTCTGTATATGATTTTCTCACAACACCATAAACTCTTTGCGGTTAAACACTATTTGCCATATGAGGTGAAAGCTGTTTTGTAAATAGAATATTGAAAGCGAAAGTGAAAGAAATCTTTAATAATATGAGTCATCTTGGATCATCTGAACTACCTGGAATTTTGGAATTCCTCCGGCAGGCCGAAAAACTGAAAATTACGTACCGCTCCGGGTACACCTCCGACGGGCGGACTGAAAGCGTTGCGGAGCATACCTGGCGGCTCTGCCTGGTGGCGCTTGCGCTGGAGAAACACTTTCCGGATGTGGATATGGGTCGCGTGATCCGCATCTGCATTATTCACGATCTGGGCGAAGCCCTTCACGGTGATATTCCCGCTCCGGAACAGGAGGGAAGCCCGGAGAAATCGGAAAACGAGCGAAACGATTTCAGGGAACTGATCGCAAGCCTTTCGGAGTCCCATAAGGAAGAAATGCTGGCACTGTGGGATGAGTATGAAAACGCTTCTACCCCGGAAGCTAAAACCGCCAAGGCGCTCGACAAGCTCGAAACCCTGCTGCAGCACAACCAGGGACAAAATCCCGATAGTTTTGATTACGCCTTTAACCTGGATTACGGGAAAAAATACACCAAAGGCCATCCCGTAATCAAAGCGATCCGGAAGCACCTCGCCCGGGAAACGAAAGAAAAGGCAAGGGGGATGAATAATAAATAATTGTTTTCACCGCCCCGAAGCGTCGGGGCAAAGTGCGCCAAGTTGACTTGTTTAGCCACGGAAACACGGAGAATGAATATTAAATACTTTTCGAGTCCGTATCTTGGTCTCTTTGAATACATTGACACTTTAGCACCTTAACACGTGAATACTTTTACCCTCCGCGGTTAAAAAAATGTTGATCCGCCAATGAACAGACCACCCATGAAGAATCCTCAATCATTTTCTTTAGCAAATCCTGTTGTTGTTTTATTGACCCTTATCCTGGGCTTTGCCGCCTGCACCCAAGCTCCGCCCATCGATGAAGATCAATTCGTTGTGGAAGCCACCATCGCTGGTCTGCAGACCGCGATCCTGAATGAACAAACCACCTGCAGGGAGATCGTGCAGGCATACCTGGACCGAATCGAGGCGTATGATCAGTCCACCGGCCTGAATGCGATTACGGAGATCAACCCAAGGGCGCTGGCAAAGGCGGATTCTATTGATCAGGCGATTTCTGCAGGGGAGGAACAAGGCTCCCTGTTCTGCGCTCCCATCCTGGTTAAGGACAATTTCGACACGCATGATATGGTCACGACCGGCGGCTCCATCGCCCTGGCCGGCAGCATCCCGCCCGATGATGCCTTTATGGTTCGGCGCATCCGCGAGGAGGGAGCCATTGTGATTGCCAAGACCAACATGGCAGAGTGGGCATTTAGTCCGCGTCAGTCCGTATCTTCTTCCTATGACACTACCGCAAACGCATACGCCCTTGACCGCACACCGGCTGGATCCAGCGGAGGGACGGCATCGGGCGTGGCCGCAAGTTTCGGAGTGGCCGGGTTGGGGTCCGATACCGGAAATTCCATCCGCGGTCCCAGCTCACACCTATCCCTGGCGGGGATTCGCTCCACGATTGGTCTCACCTCACGGGATGGCGTGGTTCCGCTTTCGTTTGACCGCGATATCGCGGGTCCCATGACCCGAACCGTGGAGGATGCCGCCCGGATCTTTAACGTAGTGGCCGGCTATGATCCGGCAGATTTCTATACCGAAGCGGGACGTGATCGCAAGGAAGAGGACTATACCGCTTTTCTGGATACAAATGCCGTACAGGGCAAACGCCTGGGCATTCTGACCAGTCATGCAAATCCCGAGAGGGCAGACAGTGCTGTGTACGCTCTGTTTGAAGAGGCGGCAGAGGAGCTGCGCAGCATGGGAGCCGAGGTAGTGGATTTTGAAATTGAGGGAATGCGGGAGCTGATGAGTGCCGGCAACTGGTGCAACCGGTTTCGCTATGACATGCATCAGTACCTGCTCTCCCTGGGTGAGGATGCACCAATGAGCGATGTACTGGAAACGCTGGAGACGGGAGCATACGGGGCGGATGTGGAACGCATTCTGAACGTAATCGCTGAGGAGGAGCCGGAGATTATCCATCCGGCAGAGAGGGCAGAGCCGTGTCCCGATTTTGCGGATCACGCAGGTCGGCAGGCGCTTCTGGCCGCCGTGGTGGGGGCGATGGATGAGGCCGGGATTGATGCCTTTATCTTCCCAAGCTGGAGCTATCCGCCCGCACCGCTGGACAACGCCAATGAGGAGTATCGGGGCGACAACTCCCAGGGGCTCATCCCCGCAGCCGGACTCCCCGCCATCACTGTCCCCATGGGCTTTACCAACGGAAATCTTCCTGCCGGACTGCAGATCGCGGGACGCCCCTTCTCGGAAGGCCTTTTGTTCGGCCTGGCTTACGCCTATGAGCAGGGTACACACCATCGCCGTCCGCCGGAGTTGTTTCCGCCGCTGGCACCCGATCAATAAAAATGTAATTTCAGTCATCCGATGACTTCCCGTCATCGGATGACTTGAGTTCACCGCGGAGCCACGGAGGCACAGAAGGACGGAGTTATAATTTTTTCGAGTCCTTATCTATGTTACTATAGACATCTTCATACGATAAAACTTTAACACCTTAATACTTAAACACATTTACTCGTTAACACCTAAAAACTTTATCATCCTGAAATCAAACCCAAAACATGAAACAATCGCTCTGGGCATCCATACTCACTCTTTTCATCTTGTTATCGGCTTGTTCCGGTGATCCGAATCACTACGAATCTTTTCATTCTTTTGATGACACCCGAATTGCCTACACCGATGAAGGTTCCGGTGAATTTGTACTGCTGATCCATGGATTTATCGTGGATGGTAGCATCAATTTTGGCAGTTCCGAACTCAAAAGAGAGCTGCTGGAGAACGGCTACAGGGTCATTGTGCCGGATCTGAGAGGAAACGGCAGATCGGATAAGCCACAGGATGAAGAGGCGTACATGAATGATGCGGAGATCAAAGACCTGATGGCACTTATGGATCATCTGGGAGCGGAGAGTTACATGACGGTCGGGTACTCCCGGGGTGCTATCCTGCTGGCCAATTTACTCACGAAGGATGACCGTATCACCAAAGCGGTATTCGGAGGCATGGGTCTGGAATTCACGGATCCTGACTGGTACCGCAGAAGGGAATTTGGGGATGTTTTTGCCGGCAGAGCGGAGCCGAAAACACTGACTCAGGGTGCGGTGGACTATGCGAGAGCTCATAATGTTGATTTCACCATCATGGGCTATCTCCAGGATCATCAGCCCGAAACAACTATAGAGGAACTGAACAGTATTCAGACGGAAACCCTGGTAATTGCCGGGGAGGAGGACCTGGATAATGGTGACCCCGCAGAGCTTCACGAGCAGCTGCCCAACAGCCGGCTGAGTATTGTCAGCGGCGATCATATGAGCGTCTTCAACCAGCTGGATTATGCCGAGGAGATTGTCCGTTTTTTCGGAGAGAACTAGAAGAGAGCCTGTTTACCTATCCGTTATCAAATCTGTTGGCGTTAACTTCAATACGTGAATTATTTACCTGTATCCTAATGGTTTAATGTTGCTTATTTCAGAAAAAAATAGGATATAGAAAGAGTAAGCGGTAAGCATGTAAAACTAAACAAGGTAGAAGGGGGACAGGATGGGATCATTTGGATCATATGAATTACTCCTTTTGGGCATCATTATTTTGGGGCCCATCATTTTTATTCTCTTGGTACTGGCTTTGAAAAAAGTGATCAGCAAACGCAACAACAATAACGAATAGGGTAACCCTTCCAGGTATGGTAGATAAAGTCTGAAGTCACTGAATTTAGAGTGACAGTGTGACCTGAAACCTTGAATCTGGAACCTGTAACTCGAAACCCGCAACCCTAAACCCCGCTGTATGCCGTTCGCAGTCCCGAGACTTCGGGAAACCATGCACCCTGTACCAACAACGCGTCCCGCTTTCTGGAGCTGACGGATGAGGAGATAGCCGGTCATCATAATTGATTCAGAGAATATCCAGTCGGAAGAAATTGGGAAGACTTTTCAATGCGGATTTATGATGCTACGTGTCATTTTATTTGACCCTTTTATTTAACCTGATAGCTTTTTATTTGACCAAAATCCAAGTTAAGTCCCCATAAAAAGCTATTTGGAATTTTATTTAACCAGTTTATACGATTCTTCTGAATCGTATAATCATATGTTAGGTGCATTATCAATAAATAGGTACAATAATCAATTAATCAAATTATCATGGTAGAAACAGCAAACCTTAATTTTTATGAAATTATTAATTGTGGTTATTATGAGAGAGGATCAGAATTATTCAGGTATGGAAACTTTCAGTCACTTCTTACAAATCTACATACTTGGGTTCAAAACAGGCCATTTGAACTAACTAAAACATATGATTCTGATGACTACAAAAATACGATGCCCACTTATTGTTTTGACTTGATAAGCAACAATAATGGCAATTACTTACTAACAACTTGGAATGAGACTCCAACCGATCAAGGTAATGTTGCAAGCGTAAATCGAAATTCAAATGTAGGTGAATATGATGTTGATGTAGCTGAAATTGACGATGACTATGTATTAGGATACCCGACTTACTTTTGGATTCTACCTGAGCAAGAAATATTTGCAACAATCCGGTTCAACAATCCATTAAATGGACATCCAAATCTCAAAAGGTTTTTCACAAATTTTTTAAGTAAGTATTCTCAATTTGTAGTTGTGGATGAGGATGGAGATGAGGGAAATCACGAGATACTTGGTTATCGTAATATGGATGAAAGGGACCCCTCTATAGAGCAGTTAGTTCCAAAATTTCATTCTATGCCTATGCGAGAAAGTGGTAGTTTAGGCTTTCTATTAAGCAATTCAGAACGTATTTATAAAGTTCTTCGAAAAAATAAATTGTCTCATAGAAGTCGGGAACTAAAAAATAGATTATTTGAAGAGGTTGGTATCTTAGAGCGGGAAAATAATGTTGATGCTGATAATGAATATAAAGTGAAATATGAGCTTGATATATCACCTACCCAAGAAAATATTAGGTCTGTTTATGATTATTGGAGTCAAAATATAGATGGGGAGCGTGATGATAGTAACTATTGGTCTGATATTGGTTTCAAGATAAGTGGTGAATCTGGTGATTATTGGTTAAGTAGCTTACTCAAAAAAGGAAGTTTTGATCTAAATATTCAGAGACACGAAGAAGAAGTTGTCGTAGCTAGTTCCTTATTAGGAGTACTTGAAGAACAAAGTGATGATATTCTAAGCATAATCGAATAATGTTTCGGAAAATACGTATTACAATTTACATACTTTTTCTGGGTGGGTTTCTCGGTATTCTATTCTGGTTCGGAAGTGGGGTTTCTATTAATGATCAAAAAGAAATATTTAGCAAATTATTAAATATTTCTGGAATTCTTTTCGGGATAATGGGTGCTTGGATTGCAATTATATATTCAGAAAGCCTTAATAAAGTATTTTCAAAGGATTATAAAACTGAAGAAAGAAAAGAAGCCTTAAAAGAGATTGATTTTCTATTATTTCCAATGGCTCTATCAGCGACAATTGTTGTCTCTATTCTTCTATTTTTTGTTGCTTATCCAATATTTAGACAGATAAATTTCATGCTAAAACATCACTTGCTGATACGGTCATTTTCTTTTATGGGAATTGGATTTTTAACAATCCTTCAAGTCTGGTGTTTTATTTATGTCTTTGCTCCAGCAGAAAAATTAAAGCGAAAAGCAAACAAGGAAATAAGGCAATCTGAAATTGATCAAAGAATGAAATCTGGAGTTCAAAAAGCATCAAAAAAAGAGTTGTAGTTGTGTCTAATATCTTACTAAGTAATTAGTTAATGCATGCACCTAACAAAGCGTATAAACTGATACGCGGACGAGGCTTCGGTTTCCAGTATTGATTGTTTAAACTTTTTAAGCCGTTTATTAACTCATAATTTCCGCGACTGTTATGCGCAATATCATTATACACTTTTAAAATTATGTTGCCAGATTATCCAAATTTAAAAAGGGAGATACAGCGGGAATTCATTTATTTCATGAAAGAATATGTGAAGCAAAGATTTCCTTTACAAGGCATGGTTAGGAGGCAGGTAATACATGAGGGAACCGATCCTCATTATCAGAGTGAGTTTCAAGGGGAGTTCGAAGATGAAGTTACTAAGCTTAAAAAGTTTTCTGCGGATGCCCATTTTCAAAAAGATGAACTTAGAGACATGAGCCTTAGCGATGTTTTTCAAAGATTTCTTGACACAGTTGGAAAAATGGGTGAGAAAGTTGAAATAGC
Source organism: Rhodohalobacter mucosus (assembly GCF_003150675.1). Lineage (NCBI taxonomy): Bacteria > Pseudomonadati > Balneolota > Balneolia > Balneolales > Balneolaceae > Rhodohalobacter > Rhodohalobacter mucosus. The sequence goes on from NZ_QGGB01000006.1 coordinate 399,380, forward strand.
TTCAATTCAAGATCTTGACGATAAACTTACAGAAAAAGGTCAAATTGCTTCTGTATCCAAAGAATTTACCCCAGATGATATTTTAAAATCCTTGGATACAGTTTTAATTTCTTTCGATAAAGATGGAAAAGCACAATTACCAACTTTCATGGGAGGTGAAGAGGCCTCAAAAAAAATAGCCGAAGCTTTTAAAAAGCTTGATGAAGAACCATATTTAACGAAGTTCAGGGACCTAATCGAAAAGAAAAAGAGAGAATGGGATGCTAGAGAGAATAGTAGAAAATTGGTTGACTAATGCCTCTGAAAGGTCTTTTCAATTACCTTTTTGTTATACGTTACAAAATAAAAACCATAGAATATTACACTTAACTCGTCATCGACCAATCGAATTTGGAAAAGACGTAATCACAATTGATGAAAATGATGAGTATCACGCTTTCCAGCTTAAACAAGGAAATATAACTCAGCGTGTCTTTACGGAGCTTCTTCCTCAATTAAACCAACTTTGTTACTTAAACCTTGCACACCCTCACATTCATAAAGATGCTATTTATACTCCATATTTAGTGACAAATGGTAAAATTGATGAAGAAGTATATCGACAACTGGAAGACTTGAATTCTGGTCTAGATAAAGCTAAAAGACCTAAACTAGTTTTACTCCAATATGATGACCTATACACAGATTTTTTGGAGCTTGGTGCAAACTTATGGCCCTCTGAATTATCAGACTATAAAAAGTTAATTGAGTTTTCAATATTAGATGGGAAAGAAAATTTTTCTACTAATAAATTTATAGATCTTTTAGAACACCAACTTGAAATTAATACTGATGAAGTTGGAGAAATAAAAAACAAACCATCGACTAAGAGAAACATAACAAGTGCAGCATTACTAACTGCATTTGCTGTTTCTAATTATATAGAAGAAGAAAATCATGTTGCAATTATTGAATGCTGGACTATCTATATAGCCCAAATAGTTTCAATAGTTAATAAGTTGGAACTCAACATTGATCATTTTAAAGAAGCAATCGAAATAGCCAAAACTATTATTCATCAATCACTATCTAACCTATTAGAAGAGTTAGAGGAAAGAGAAGACTTATTCGAAGGAAATATTATTTTTGATAAACCATTCTATAACTACAGAGCTACAAAGGTAGTTGGTTTAGTTTCCTTGCTGCATTTGTGGATTATAAAAACCGACAATGACGACGAACTACTCGATAGGACTTCAGCAATTATTGAGAATCATCAAATGGTGTGTCGATTAAATACAGAAGCACATCTTCCATACTTTTTAGCAATTTATTGGGCTTTAAGAAAAATAGACTCAACCCAAAAGCCTGTTGGTTTTCTCAAAATGATGATTGAAACTATAATTAATTCAAGTAAAAACGGTGAAGGATTACCAAATCCATACTATCGAGAACAAGAGTTAATGTCGCTAGAAGTACAACACATACTACAAACTCAAGTTCATCCGAATATGAGTTTAGATATTAACCCTTTGGATGATGACTTCAAGTATAGTTCATATTATTTACTTGGATTGGTACATATCTTCGTAAGACTTAACTATAAACAACTATTAAAGTTTCTTTGGCCTCAAATAACACGATTTAATTTTAAACATTTTGAAGTAAGTAAAAGCTGGCATTTTTTCAGATGGCGTAATCCAGGCCAGGGAAATGAAAAGAGTTTTCTAGCCAAACACACCAAAAGTTGGAAAGAACTTAGAACCGAGTCCGAAGATTTTGAAGAATCATTTTTACCTAACTTCATTCTTAGTGATCCAATCTTTGGAATACTCTTCTTACTATTTTTCCCACACCGGGTCTCTGCTGATTACATTAAATTTTTAGACACAGAACTTAGGAAAAAGCTGTAAAAGTGTATAAATAGGCGTTTTGAATTGAACGCGTACAGATTTTGATTGAAATTTATTTGCAAGGATATAAGTTTGCTATTTTAACCAAATCATATTCCCCGCGACGTTAGGCTATAAATTATATACTTTTAATGCATGCTATGTTTATTCAGCAAGAAGCCGAACACTTCTATAATTCTTACTTAATTCTTAAAGAAAACAGAGAGTCTTTAATTCAGCAAAAATCCATCTCTACTAACAAAGTGGAAAAAATATCAAATTTTGGCCATTACCCTACAATGGGCGTCGAAATCGTTTGCTTATCCTTTTCAGTGGAACTTTATATAAAGTCTTTACACTATGTGGTTTCTCAGGATGTACCTAGAGGTCACAATATCCTCTCTCTTTTCAGAAAGCTGCCAAACCATATTCAGGAAGAGCTGTTCTGTAATCCGTCAGTTGAAAAATACGGCTGGGATTTTGATGAATTCGAAGAAATGATATATACAATCAGTGATAGTTTCGAGAAATGGCGCTACTCGTATGAATCAACAAGCCTAAAATATAATTCCTACTTTGCTTTAGTATTTGTGGAAGCAATAAGGAATACAATTAAATCAGTACGCCATCGTAGATGAAATGCACGACTTAAATTAACAATACATATTGTGAAAAGAACGGGGAGTTGATTGGGATTCTACAGATTATCGATCCCCTGAATGAGGAGACACACAACAGGGGAGAATTGCGGCCGAACAAGTTGGCTCGAATGCAGTTCGAGTCTTTAATTTTAACTCCATAACTCGCCGCTTATACAGTGGGCCATTAGTTACTTATAAAATCAGAAACCCTATACATGAATACCCTCTTCAGAAAGAGTACGATCATACTGATTGCCCTTTTTATCTTTGTACAATGCAGTCCCAATGACCGGAATGAGTCAACCCGGAGTTTTGAAGAGTTACCGGTACTTGACTACCAAACAACCCATCTCATCGGAGAAAGTGAACAATACATTCCGGGAATGCTCAATAAAATCTTCCGGCTTGCGGATGGCTCCTGGGTTGTTTCTGATTACGGATCGACAACCATCGAGCACTTTACACCAGGCGGTGAACATCAATCCACGGTGGCCATTGAGGGGGAAGGACCCGGAGAGGTCAGGCCCTTTTTCTTCTTTCATCAATTGTCTGATTCCCTTGTGGCAGCCAGGCAGCAGATGTCAAACAGGCTCGATTTCTATAAGCTGAATGATCAGGGTGAGCTCAGACACTCCCGTACCCAAAGCCCGGAACAGGGATCGTTTATCTGGTCCGATCTGCTTCCTAAACCACCGGATGAAATCCTTGCAATAGAACAAAAAGACTGGTTTGCGGATGATTTGAACTATGATGCAGAAAACGAATACTATCAGACCTCTGTGATGACGCTGGATTTTGACCTGAACGTCATCGAAGATTCTGTAACCACGCTAACATTACCAAACCCAAGAATTTTCCGGTCAGAACAAGGCGGAGTTTCTGTTTTCTCCGTTCCATTTCGAAGCCGGGATCGAATCCTGCCGTTATATGACGGATCCTATTGGGTAGCACGCGAGTTGGAGCAGCGATTTGAACATTACGACCCATCGCACCAATTAACCGGCTCCTTTGAACTTAATGTAGAACCAAGACCCGTTGAAAGAGCAGATAAAGAATTCCATCTCGGCAGAATACAGGGTGAGAGGTGGAGTGATATAGAGTCAAGAATTCCTGCAGACAAGCCTCTATTTTTTGATGCCTGAGCAGATGCTGACCATATTCTGCTTCAGACTGGTGAATCAGAAGAGGGCAGGGAATATGTCATCGTTGAACATTCCGGCAACCTTCTGGGCCGCTTCATGCTGCCGAATTCAAAACGGGTGCAATTTATAGATTCCGGTGATCTGGTTGTACTAAACGCTGATCCGGAAAAAGGACATGCAGTTGAACTGATCTCATTGAATATTTAGCCATAAAGCAAACCGGAATGTGCAGTTAACGAAGCATATCAACCGGATTCGTTTGTGTTTCGTTACTTACATCTATGTATTTTGAAGTACGTGAGATTTGACAAGTAGTTTAACCGCAGGTTTTTGGCTGCAAGAATAAATCATTCCATAATGATAAGATTTATCAAACCTTCCGCATATTTTACGTTCGCAGCGATCGCCGGCTTTGTCTTATTCTCTGCCTCCTGTTCAAACTCTTTCGATGCTTTGAAGGACCTAGATGAGAACTGCACCAACGTTGAAAACCCGCAGGGAGTTGAAGTTCTCTGTATCGGGACTGAAAATTCTGAACTCTCTATCGAAAACATTTCCGGTCAGACTGTCTATTATCTCGTAATCGAACAACGGACCTTAGCTCTGATTGATATAGACCCCGATTACACCACATGGCTATCCATGGAAATGGATGAAACAGTGACCATTCCCTACACCGACATCATCGGATATGATGAGACGGCAACGGAAGCCTGGATCACATGGGTGCTTGAAGAGGACGAAACCGGTGGTTCAATTACGATTGAATTATGAGTTGCAGATAACACGAAGCCACAGGATGAAATGGATTAGGGACAAGAATTCCCCTCCTTCTCAAGGAGGGGATAAAGGGGTGGTTGAATCAGATGTTTGTGCAGTTGAGTGGGTTGAACTGTGTGCAATTATGTGTAACCACCCCCGGCCCCATCCGCCAGCCGGCGGAAGGGGAGTATCCTTTCAAATTCATAAAATTCAATTAGAAACCACATCAAATCTCATGATCACCCTTCGCCCGGCCACGATTGACGACCTGGAGCTGCTCCGGTACTGGGACACGCAGCCGCACGTGATCGCCTGCGACCCAAATGGAGAGTGGGATTGGGAGGACGATCTGAAACAGCAGTCGGATTACGTGGAGCGACTTAGGGGAGTTTTGAGTGTTGAGTTTTAAGTTTTGAGTGAATTTCATATCGAACGATGAAGGTGTAATATGGGATCTGACTCACAAATCTCATTACGTCTTTTTTCAAACTCATAGTTTACGATTCAATACATTGCATCACCCCGTTAACGTGGGGCTATAACACGTATATTTGAGAGCCATGCCGCGGCCGGTTCATGATCAAAACAGACGGTCAACTTGAGCCGCCACGCTGTTCTCCTTCAGTCAGAGCTAACCATATGCTTCTTCCAATTAAACTATCAGGGATACGCGATTTCTTAAAGAGACCAGAACATACCGCATTCGCGGGTTTTCTGATCATTCTTTTATGGTTCTGTGCTGCCGTCAGTCCGGTTGCAGCACAGGATATTGAGTTGGAAACGCCTGCCCGGATCGCCCTTTTCCTTGACTGCGAGCGCTGCAATGAAACCTTTATACGGCAGGAGATGCCATATCTGGATCACGTTCGTGACCGTGAAGTCGCCGATGTACACGTCCTCGTTACCCGGGAGCGCACAGGGTCGGGAGGCGAGGCATGGTCCCTTGACATAATCGGCCTGGGGGTCTTTGAAGGGCTGGATTTCACGAATGTCTTCAACCTGCCTGCCAACACTACGGAGGACGAAGAACGGAACATTTTCCTTCGCAACCTTGAAGCCGCGCTCGTGCCGTACCTGATGCAGACTCCCCTTCGGGAGCGGCTGCGTGTAGACATCGCCCCGTCCGAATTGGAAGACGTCGGGCAGACACAGTTAACGGAAGATCCCTGGAACTACTGGACGATCCAGATCTATGCCGACGGAAGCGCCGACTTTGAGTCCCAGCAGCGCTCCTTCGACACCCGGTACGGGGTGTTCGTCGGCCGAGTGACAGAGGAGTGGAAGCTTCAGTTCCGTCCCTTCTTTAACTACAACTACGACCGGTTCGAACGAGATGAAGGTGCAATTACGAGCTCGGCACACCGCAACGGGTTTACCAGCTATGCCGTGAAGAGCATCTCGCCGCACTGGTCGGTCGGTGCCTACGGAGACGTTCTTACCTCAACGTTCTCGAATGTAGACTGGCGCTATCGATTCATGGGCGCAGTGGAATGGAGCCTCTACCCGTACCGCGAGGCGAACCGGCGGCAGCTGACGGTAGCGTACCGTCTGGGTGGTTCGCACATTGCCTACCAGGACACGACGATCTATAACGAAATTGAACAAACACTTCCCCAGCATCTATTGAATGCAGGGTACCAGGTGGTCCAGCCGTGGGGAGAGATTGAAGTAGGTGCCAACGCCTCGCAATACCTGCACAATCCGTCGCGCTACAGTCTTCAGTTTGATGCGGAGTTCGAAATTCGCGTTACGAGAGGGCTCTCCATCGAGGTTGGTGGTTTTCTCGAGCTTATCCATGATCAGATCAACCTCCCGAAGGGCGACGCGGACCTTGAAGAGGTGCTCCTGCGGCGAAGGCAGCTTGAAACCAACTATGAGGCGGGCATTCGTTTCGGGTTCCGCTACCGTTTCGGCTCACTTCTCAACAATGTCGTTAACCCGCGCTTCGATGGAGTCGGCAATCGCGACCGGTTCTGATCCGGGGACCGGTTTTGTCGTTGTGATGATAGAGCAGCGGATCAGTTGCTCATACCGGGAAATCTGTCAACGCGCCGTGGGTCTGCCATCATTGAATGATGATTCCGGCCCACTGAACAGCAGCCATTCCATCCTTTATTCTTAGCCCGTCTTTCGCCATTTTACTGGTATCAATGAACGTAAAAACAGGGTGCCATGAACTACAGAACACTGGGAAAAACGGGATATAAGGTATCGGAGATCGGTTTGGGAACCTGGCAGGTAGGGGGGAAATGGGGAAGCGGCTTCGATGATCAGAATGCGGAGAAGATCCTGAATGAAGCAATCGATGAGGGGATCAATTTTATCGATACGGCAGACGTGTACGAGAACGGCAGGAGCGAGCACGCTGTGGGGAAAGTGATTCGTTCCCGAAGTGAGAAGGTCTATATCGCCACCAAATGCGGACGGTTTATTGATCCGCACGTCAATGAGGGCTACCGGCCGGATGTGCTGCGCGGTTTTGTGGAGCAGAGTCTAAAGAACACAGGGCTGGACCGGCTGGACCTGGTACAGCTTCACTGTCCGCCGCCTGAGGTCTACTACCGTCCGGAGATCTTTGCGGAGTTTGAGAAGATGAAAGAAGAGGGAAAGATCGGTCACCTGGGTGTAAGCGTGCAGAAGGTGGAAGAAGCCCTGAAGGCGATCGAATATTCCAATGTGGGCGCTGTACAGATTATTTTCAATATGTTCAGGCATCGTCCGTCCGAACTCTTTTTCAGGGAAGCCAAACGAAGAAATGTGGGTATCATCGCACGTGTGCCGCTGGCAAGCGGTCTTCTGACCGGAAAGTTTGATAAACATACAGAATTTGAGAGCGGTGATCATCGCCACTTTAACCGGGAGGGAGAAGTTTTTGACCGGGGAGAGACCTTTTCGGGGATCGATTACGAAACCGGCCTTGAGGCCGTAGACAGGCTTCGATCCATTTTTTCTGATGAACTAAACCTGGTACATATTGCTCTCAAATGGATCCTCATGTTTGATGAGGTGAGTACGGTGATACCCGGTGTGTCCAAAATTGAACAGCTGTATTCCAACCTGAAAACGCTGGGCATGCGGGACCTGACCGATAAGGAGATGGAAGCTGTAAAAGCGGTATATGATGAATTGATTCGTCCGCAGGTTCATCACAGGTGGTAAAAGGAGTGAATGCGGAATAGAAAATATCCTCAAAGAGTGGTATTGTATATTCCTGCATCAGTAAAACATCCGTTTACCAGCCGCTATCTATGAAATTACTGGAACTCAAAATCCCGCCCGCCATCGTCTTCGGCCTCATCGCCTGGTTGATGTGGTGGATTGCAAGCATGGATAGTGGTTGTACCTCTCCAGAGAAATTTCAATTTGATCGTAAGAAAACGCTCTGAGCATCGCTTATTTTTTTAATCAATTTTTCGTAATGAGAAATTTATTAATTATTGTCTGTAGTTTTTTAGTAGCCATCTCTTGTAAAAATGGCAATGAAACCATACACCCAACAGAAAATTTTAAACAGCATCTAAACAGCAGAGAGACCACCGTAAATTTTCTAAAACAAGCAGAAGCCGGGAGTGTTTATACTGACTCAATAACACATTCAATTTCGCTGGGAGAGCTTGCTGATCCTCAAAAAGAGGATTACATGTTAGACATTGAAAATGTTGCCGTTGATAATTTTGGCAGAATTTATGCTTCCAACCCATCACTGAGTAGTATCAAAGTGTTTAGTCGTAAGGGAGATTTTCTGCTAAGTTTGGGAAGAGGCGGCAGGGGGCCCGGTGAATTCACGAATCTCTCAAAGATTGCTATTGATTCTGAAACGAATCGTTTAGCTGCATTAGATAGATATGAAATTGAAATCTTTAAAATCAGTCCTGATACGATTGAATACGAGACAACAGTTTCTACGGAAATTTCTAATTCTACCGATATATGTTTTTCAAAAAATTTTTTATTCACAAATGGTTTTAAAGTTACAGAAAGAGATTCGATAAATGCCGGCAACGTTTATAACTTATTATCTGTTTCAAGGCCAATTCATAAATTTTCAATTGAAAATTATGAATATTTGGATTCATTTGGTCAACGGTATGAAACAACTACAGGCTTTGCAATTTTTGAAGGACAACTTTCTAAAACTTTGATAAGCTGCAATGACTCGACAGTAGTAGGTATATTTGAAAACTTCCCGCTTATATCAGGTTATGATGTTGATACTAATGAGTTATTATGGGAGTCGAGTATCTTAAATTTGCCTATGGCTGAATTTGAAGAGAGCTTTAGATCTGAACCGATCATGGGTGTTTTACCGTCATATGGTGAGAAATATTTTTACCGAGATATAATTAATACTGACAATAACAATTCATTATTAATGGTAGGTAATCGTTACCCGAGTAATTTTTCGCCAGATGAAGAATTGGATTTTATGAATAATGATTTTTTCCTGCACCCAATCGTTATTGATAATATGAATGGTGAGTTAAAATTATTAGACAGAACAAGATCGTTGACCTACTTTAAAAATTCTGATGTCTATATATTTTCAAAGCCTATGGCTGATTTAAGTCACGGTCAACTACTACATGTTGTTTTCAATTAATTTGACTGATAAGTAAAATAAGTTGCAATAATAATCCTTGCTTTTCTATTAATTATTTGTTGATGTGCGGCCGAAGAAATCTGCCATCAATATCTTGATCGGCGAAGAACAGATTCTGAACAGGGGATACAGAATACCTATGATACAGACGGCCATCAAGCACTATATTGCGTATCGGGTGTCAACCGGTATGCTCATCGATCCGCAGACCACAACCGCTGCTTATTGGTTTATTGAACGTCTCGGATTTGAGTTTATGGGGTTAAGGGTGTTTCCCGGCGACTGCTGTTTTGTGTATGAGCTCAGGAAAATGGTATAAAGTGCTCCTCTATCTCGTTGGTTTGTAAGTACAATGTAATTATATTGTGGTATCTGTTCACAAACCATCGATGTTATGAAAACAAAATTGATACGTATCGGAAATTCCCAGGGGGTGCGGATTCCAAAACCCCTGATCGAGGAAAGCGGCATTACCGATGAAATCGAGATGATCCTCAGGGACAATGAGATTGTACTCCGGTCTGCAGAAACGACGCGCAAAGACTGGGATGAGGCCTTCGAAAATATGGCTGAAGAGGATGATGACGGGTTACTGGATCAAAAAGAAATTGAGGGACCATCCGAATGGGATGAAACGGAGTGGACATGGTAGAAAGAAAGCCTGTTCAGCGATTTGACGTTTATTTGATTTCTCTGGACCCGACAAAAGGATCTGAAATCCGGAAAACCCATCCATGTTTGATTATTTCTCCGGATGAAATGAACCGGCATATCCGGACGGTCATTGTCGCACCCATGACGACCACAATCAGAAATTATCCAACGCGGGTATCAACGACATTCCGGGGAAAAAAGGGCCAGATCGTACTGGATCAGGTTCGCACTATAGATAAGAGCCGTTTGATAAAGAATCTGGGCACCGTCAGCAAATCGGCCGGGGAGAAAGTGCTTGGCGTATTGCAGGAAATGTTCGCACCTTGAATTCGCTCACGGTATGGTAAGCTTTTATGACAAATTAAATACCTAACTATGTCAGATTTAGATCGCAAACTGCAAAAAAAGCTGAAAACCGAAGAAGAGAAGGCATGGCTAAAGGAGAAGCGGGGAAAGAATAAAAATAAATATGTGATCGCTGCCATCCTGTTTTTAGGTACGCTGGTTCCTCTATATCTTTTATGGTTCCTGACAGGCATTCTATTCAATTTCTATTCAGGAGTCGCCGGGCTGCAAAGTATAGATATAGCCTGGATTTCACCCCTGATTCACGGCGCCATCTGGGCAGCGGCTGTGATCAGCGTATTCAAAAAAAGATCGGTTCTCGATACCATTGTTCAGCGGATTTGAAAGATCATGGCTATTCATCTGATTTGAAAATGATTTACATTCAAGCAATCCGGTAACCCGGCTAATTAAACCGGAGGCCGGCTAACCTGTAACCACCCATGAAATCCCTCGAACTAAAAATACCGCCCGCCATCGTTTTCGGCCTCATTGCCTTGGGAATGTGGTGGATTGCGTCGCTGGACACCGGCCATTTTGTGGACCCGGAACTGGGCCGTGTACTGTTCTGGATCCTGTTTGGTATCGGAACGCTGTTTGGCATAGCGGGACTGATTTCATTCTATCGAGCGCGCACCTCAATCGATCCGCACAAACCGGAAAAGGTGTCATCACTGGTCACCTCGGGCATTTACCGCCTCTCCCGAAACCCGATGTATGTGGGATTGGCAATCATTCTGGGAGCCTGGGCCATCCGGCTGGGATCGCTGCTCTCCATGATTGGCGTGGTCCTGTTTGTACTCTATATCACTCGTTTTCAGATCATCCCTGAGGAGCGGGTGATGAATGAGAAGTTCGGGGAAGAGTTTGAGGAGTATCGGTCCAGGGTTCGGCGATGGCTTTGAGATAATAATTCAGTTCGAAATATGAGCTTGTTGAAAAGTGTCCCTCCGTCGGCTGACGGAGGGCAATGGGAGTCTCCCCTCGAGGGGAGTACCGCCCTTAGGCGGGGAGGAGCGTTGGTAGTCGAATTAGCAGCAAAGTTTAATTTTTTGGGTTAAATCATAGCTCAGCCCCTTTGGGACCCCGAAAGCTTTCGGGATCGGGGAGGAATGAATCCTGGCGGATATAATGTAAAATTTAATTCTGTGAGTCAGATCAACGTTCAGAGAGTCATCCCCCTCGCCCCGACCACCGTCGGGACTCTTCCCGCTTCTCCCATAGAGATCCCTTCGGGGAAAGGGGGACTAGGTCGGTTCAATTGCTTATCTCGAACTCACGTCAATATAGCTAATCAGACTCCCTGAACCGGCTGCCTGTCAGGTAAAATCCAAGACGGTAGGGCACCAGGTCGTCATACGACCGAAATGGGGCATGACTGGTGGATTTTAGCAGCATATTTGGGTTTCTGCCGGTGCGGGCCGCACGGAATGAGATGTTCTGAAGCTCATCATCAGGTACATTCACGGCTTCAATCCATTCAAGCGACAGCAGAACGTCATCATTTACGATGATGTCATAGGGTTCCAGGTCCACGCTCATTACACCGGGCTCTGAGGGTGCCTCTACAATCACGTTTTCCGGGAGCAGGTTTTGTCCGTTTAGCCCTTCATTCAGGCTGTAGACGTTCACCCGAAACAGCATGCTGTCGGCTCCTGCCCGGTTGACCATAAAATGTGCACTTTGAATCTGCACGGGCCTGCGGATCTCAATCCTTGCCCCAATCTGAGTGCCAAGTTGCGTACTGCCAAACCCGATATTGTCCCCTTGCCGCCGAAGCCGGTGGCCGTAGATGTCAGAATTTTCAGAGAGGGTTCCGGTTACCACGACATCCTCCATTTCATAAACGGCTGGCGTCAACCGGATTTCCGGAGTCTTCAACAACTCGATTGCTGTTAAAATGGCGGTCTCAAAACCGATTGCGGAGAAGATGACGCTGTCTGTATCGGCCGCATAAGTCAGGCTGAACCGTCCGCTGCCATCACTCACCGTTCCGGTTCCCCGTGCGGGGATCCCGATATTCACATAGGGCAGGGGCTCTCCGGATTCTGCATTCAAGGTGGTTCCCTCGAGAGATGATTGTGCGAAAATTGCTTGTGTCACTGTAGCGAAAGCAAGTACCGAAAACAATAAGAATGATTTGATCATGGTGCCTGTCCGGTTGTTGAACATTCTTTTCACACGCTGGAATTTATAAAAAGGTTTCAGTTAAATTTTCTTTGATTTCTGTTGAACATAATGTTTGATTTGCACTTATTTATCATGCACGAAAGTTAACAATCCGATTTCTATATGGAACCACAAGAAGAAGCCAATATAGACTCCCGGGATCTGCATCCTGATAAAAGCGGCAAGAAAATTTCTTCAGAAATGTTTATTGCGGTTTTTGCGATCGTTATCAGCCTCTCCACGCTCTTTGTCTATATCTATCAGTCGAATCTGATGAAGCAGCAGCAGAAGATGTCGGTCTGGCCGCATCTTACCATTGGTCCCTCAGTCAGCGAAGATGCATTCACGCTGCGGATGATGAATCAGGGGATTGGTCCGGCTATCATAGAAACCGTGCAGCTCACCCATGACGGGGATCCGCTGGATGGTATTCAGGATCTGATGACGATTGTGCCGGATTCACTGCAGTCTGCATTCAGCTATTCCAGCCTCTGGACCGGGCAGGTGATTATGGCCGGCGAGCCGGTCGACCTGTTCAGCGTGAGCAGCAGCGGCGCGGCCGGATTCCTCGCCGGTGAACTGGGTGCCGGAAGGATCTTGCTCGAGGTCTGTTATTCCTCCGTTTACGGAGATACCTGGGTGACCAATGGGTTGCAGGTGGAGGAGAGGGAGTGTGAGTGAAACAAGAAAAGAATTTTAGAATGAGTTTGCTCAAAAAAGTCCCCTCCTTTCCAAGGAGGGGATTTAGGGGTGGTTCCGAAAGGTCTTGGTTAACGATCTGAAGAAGAGTTTTTGAAAAAGATTTATTAACCACCCCCGACCCCTCCTTACAAAGGAGGGGAGTATCCTTGGTCAAATCCTGAATTCAACTCTGTAAATCACCCTTCCTGACACGACTCACAAATATAAATCCGCCGGCCCGACATCTGCTCTTTCTTGACTGTGGTTCCGCACTCGTAACAGGGCTGATCTTCCCGGCCGAAGAGGTAATGTCGGTAGTTTCGTCGTCTGCTACCGTTTGACTTGAGCCGTTTTACCAGATCGTCGGGGGTGGTGATGCCGCCGGTTTGGTAGGAGCGGTTGGTGATGAGCAGGGCGGATTCGGTGAACTGTTCCAGTTGAGCGTCATTCAGGTCCATGGGGCGCATTTTGGGGTGTATGCGTGCATCAAACAGGATCTCGGTCCGCAGATAGTTGCCCACGCCTCCCAGAAAACCCTGATCCAGAAGGAGGGACGCAAAGGATTTTCGCCGGAAGCGGTCGTCGCGGGTTTGTTCCATAACGGTCTCTTTCTCCACGTCTTTGAGCAGATCAGGCCCCAGTTTACTCAGATAAGGATGCTCTTCGAGTGATTCCGAATCCAACACGTCAATTTCGCTGGCGCTGTAGAGAAGCGCCGACTTTTGATGGGTGCGGATCTCCAGCCGCAGCTGCCGGTTGGTTTTGGGTGTCTCGCCCGCCGGTTTGATGTACCATTTGCCGTACAGCTGGTTATGGGAGTAAATATGGGCATCTTCCTCAAACGAGATCACCAGGCCTTTGCCGTACGCTTCCACATTCTCCACCTTTCGGTCGGCAAGCTCCTTTTCAAAGGGTTTCAGATGGTCGTGGTAAAAATAGAGATAAATGGGTGTCTGGCCACCGATCGCTTTGCGGATCTTATCGGCCTCGCGGTGTACTTCGGGTCCTTCGGGCATTTGAGGGGTGAGGTTGAGATTGAAGTTGAGGTGGATTCATCTGAATAACGGAAATAAGGGTTTTTCCATTCTCATCCGATTGGAGTCAATTCGAGCAAAGAGAAATTTTCATTTCAAAGCAGCAGACCGTAAGCGTTGTGCAGGATAACGCCCTTTCAGGGCTTTGGTGACGGTGTGATTTACAATACATAGCGCGTTGCACTATGCTGTTGATTGCGCTCCTTCGGAGCTCGACATACGCATTGAACATTGTTTATGGTATCCATAAAGCAATCATCAATACCTGTGTTTTCTGATTGCCGAGCAAATGGTTGTCTGCCGATTGAACAAGCCCCAACGGGGCGGCCACATCAGCACAGGGCAGCGCCCTGTGTGGCAAGACCGGAAAGTCCTAAGCTCTGAAAGAGCGATACCCTGTGAGCACCCTGCTTAGGTTAGGAATGACTATAGGGCCATTCAGGATAACGCCCTTTCAGGGTTTTGGTGACGGTGTGATTTACAATACATAGCGCGTTGCACTATGCTGTTGACTGCGCTCCCTCGGAGCTTGACATACGCATTGAACATTGTTTATGGTATCCATGAAGCAACCATCAATACCGGAATTTATTGATTGCCACGCAAACAGTTGCCGGCTGACTGATCAAGCCCCAACGGGGCGTCATCATCAGCACAGGGCAGCGCCCTGTGAAGGGTAGATTATGATATTCGAAGCTCTGAAAGAGCGCCATCCGGTGCGGGCACTGCAGTATCCCGATCAAGGGCAAAGTTGAAATAGGTTTTCGACCTTTCGGGGCTAAGATAGGTGAGCACTTCCGCAATTTGAATTAAACATCTTCTATTCATTAAAAGATGTAAGGGTGATTTTAAACAAATCCTGAAGTACCCTATAAGAGAGATACATTGGATAAGTTCGATAAAACCACCCCCGACCCCTCCTTGAAAAGGAGGGGAGAGACTACATTCAAAACTCAAAACTCAAAACTACTGACCGCCCAGCAAATCAAAACTACCCACATAATAGTCCGGATCCACTTCAAGCTGTGCGTCTTCCCAATTCTCCCACGGCATCGTGCTCCAGCTGTCTGTGGTTTCCAGCCGCAGGTTGATTCCGTCAATCGTTACATCCACCGGCATGGTGAAGCCGTTGATTGCATTACCCCATCTATACATAAGCTGCCCGTCACGGAAGGCGTATTCGAAAGTTGGAATGCGGATATCCCGAAGGTACTGATCGAAAACGGTCTGCAGGTCAACGCCTGTTTTGCCGGAAATGTACTCCTCAATCTCTTCGGAATAGACGGTTTCGTGACGGAATTTGGCATTCAGGCCGCGCAGCGTCTGCCGCCACAGTTCGTCGTCGTTCACAATCTGACGGATGGTGTGCAACAGGTTGCCGCCTTTATTGTACATGTCGCTTGAACCGCGAAAGCGCACACCGCGAATACCCATGAGCGGACGATCATTCTGAATAGTCAGCCTCAGTCCGCGTACATACTCGCCGGCGGCTTGCTCACCATGATGATAGTCCAGGTAAAGGCTTTCGGAGTAGTTGGTAAATCCTTCGTGCACCCACATATCGGCCACGTCGGCGTAGGTGATATTATTGGCGAACCATTCATGGCCGGTCTCGTGAATAATGATAAAATCAAACAGGAGTCCCCAGCCCGATCCGCTCAGGTCGCGACCCCGGTACCCGTTCTCGTAGTCATTTCCGTAGGTGACGGCGCTCTGATGCTCCATACCGAGGTAGGGCACCTCGATCAGCTTGAAGCCATCCTCGTAAAACGGGTAGGGGCCAAACCAGTACTCAAACGCCTCCATCATCGGCTTTACCTGCTCAAACTGTGCACGGGCTTTCTCTTCATTCTCCCGCAACACATAGTAATCGAGCGTCAGTGTACCGTCTTCGCCCTCGTACTCCTCACCGAAATGCACATAGTCGCCCACGCTCAGGTTCACCCCGTAGGCGTTGATCGGGTTCACAACCTTCCAGTGCCAGGTAGCCGTTCCGTTTTCATGCTGATCGGTTCCGGTATGGCGTCCGTTGGAGACCGCAACGAGGCTGTCGGGAACCGTGAGGCTGATGCGCATACTGTCGGGCTCGTCGTAGGGATGGTCTTTGTTGGGCCACCAGACGCTGGGCCCGATGCCCTGATTGGCGTTGGCCACAAATGGATTTCCGTTGCCGTCACTCTGCCAGGTGAGTCCGCCGTTCCACGGTGGATTGGCCGCCACTACGGGCTTGCCGCTGTATTCTACTCTCAGGCTGCGGATTTCGCCTTCTGTGTGGTCGTCGGGTAACTCGATAAACCATGCCAGACCTTCCCTTGAAAATGGCAGCTCCGACCCGTTCTGGGTAACCCGTGTAATGTTCATGGGCTCCTGCAGGTCGATCTGCATGATGTGATGCGGTTCAAGCACCCGGTAAAATACCGTATTGCTTCCGCTGAGCCGCTGGTCCTCAATGTGAACGGTTACATCCAGATGGTAGTCAATCAAATCCCACCAGATTCGCTCGGGCGTAACGGCTCCGTGCAGGGTATCCTGTCGTGAAAAATCCGTTCGCAGGTCAAACATCTGCGCGGAGAGGGGAAAAGCCTGGATTATGAGGGTAAAACCCAGAAATAGAAAAAAAGATTTAAAAGATACCGGCATTGTTATCTAGATATTCGTTAACACATTAGAGATCAAGTATAGCGCCTGCCGCTGAAATTTGGAAATGCGATAGATCTCAGATTGTTGATATGCAAAATGCGATCTCAGATGTTTTTGAACTTAGCGCCTCTTTGCGTTCTTTGCGGTTAAAAAATGATCTGCAGATTAAACCGTCAAGGCCGCTAAGGTCCGCAAATGAATTATCTTAATATTGGGATAACAAAGTTTGTAAACTGCTCCCTGAAGCCTGAAGCCTGCCCCTGCACGACGCAAGGGAATGTCTTGGCATAGCCATCCCTACGGGGCCACGCATTCTCCGTCGGCTTACGGATCTTTCGGTCGACATGACACGTTCCGGGGAGTGAATTTGGCGGCGCATGAAATCCGGGGCAGTTTGATGTTCATACTGCGCCGCAACTCTGAAAAAGGAATCCTTACTAAAAATCGATCACAGTTCGTCCATCGTGATTCGTCGTTCGTCAATCCTTCATATTCTGAGTCTTGCGCCTGCCGCCTGCGACCTGCTGCGTGTGGTTCACTTCGCGGGAATCACCTGCGGCTCGGAGCACAGTCCCGATACTTCGTGGCACCCCGCACCCTGAACCTGATCTCCCCCCAACGCCGTAGGCGTTAAATATCAATAGCCCCGTGCGTCAGCGCGGGGTAAAGAGGATTCCCGATTTTCCAACTCCGAGGCGGGATTGTGATCAACGTCGGGATTTGAGTCGAGGGGATTTTGGAAAACCATGCCATTGTTACCATCCGGACCATCTCTACATAGAATCGTCCCTGCCACCTCCTCGAATTGTATCTGTGTTTTAATAAGATCGAGCCTCGGAGGCCCATTACTACTGACCATTCAACCGCCGATTGAAATCGGCGGCTATGTATGTGCCACGCCTACGGCGTTTATTTTGTTATGAGTCTGTCAGATCGATCACTGTTCGTCCATCGTGATTCGTTTTTCGTCAATCCTTCAAGTTCTGAGTCTTGCGCCTTGCCGCCTGCGCCATGTACCGTGAACCCTGAACCTTAAATCTTGAACCTGATCTCTCCCCAACGCCGTAGGCGTTAAATATCAAATGCCACGTGCGTCAGCGCGGGGTAAAGAGGATTTCCGATATCCCAATCCCGAGGCGGGATTGTGACCAACGTCGGGATTTGAGTCGAGGGGTTTTTGGAAAACCATGCCATTGTTACCATCCAGATCCTCTCTGCTCAGTATCGTTCCTGCCACCTCCTCGAATTGGATCTGTGTTTTAAAAAGATCGAGCCTCGGAGGCCCATTACTACTGAACATTCAACCGCCGATTGAAATCGGCGGCTATGTATGTGCCACGCCTACGGCGTTTTTGTATTGTTATGAGTCTGTCAGATCGATCGTATTTCGCCCATTATGATTCGTCGTTCGTCAATCCTTCATAATCTGAGTCTTGCGCCTTGCTGCCTGAGACCTGCACCGTGAACCTTGAACCTTTAACCTGATCTCACTCCAACGCCGTAGGCGTTAAATATCAGTAGCCCCGTGCGTCAGCGCGGGGTAAAGAGGATTTCCGATATCCCAACCCCGAGGCGGGATTGTGATCAACGTCGGGATTTGAATCGAGGGGTTTTTGGAAAACCATGCCATTGTTACCATCCGGACCCTCTCTACATAGAATCGTTCCTGCCACCTCCTCGAATTGGATCTGTGTTTTTAATCAGATCCAGCCTCGGAGGCCCATTACTACTGACCATTCAACCGCCGATTGAAATCGGCGGCTATGTATGTGCCACGCCTACGGCGTTTATTTTGTTATGAGTCTGTCAAATTGATCACAGTTCGTCCAACGTGATTCGTTTTTCGTCATTCGTTCATATTCTGAATCTTGCGCCTTGTTGCCTGCGCCATGTACTGTAGGTGCCTAAAATAGGTTGACATAAATTATCACTTATAAACCGATTCTTTATGTCTAAAAAATATCTTCGGCAACGCCGGGAGTTTTCACCTACCTTGCGTAAACAAATTGTCGGGTTGATTGA